>CAYQIE010000075.1:0-31857 GCA_964417505.1 Rickettsiella sp.
TTTTTAAATTGTTCTTCACTTAACTCATGTCGTTTCATTTTTATTCTTTTCTCAACAACCCTTATAGAATACAATAACTTAATTGACGGCACTCCCTAGAAAAAGCTTGAGTTTTTCTTTTATCAACTACAAAGTGAAAATAGCACTTTAACAAAGCTATTACTATTAGGGTAAAAAAGTTAGATATGCATATTAATAAATAATATTATTACAGCAATAATAGAAAATTTTCATCTCTTTTTAGTTCCTTTTTTTAGCGCATTATTTGCTTATCTATTTAATATGAGAACATTGATTGAATAGACATAGGCTGATATATTTCTGAAGGGATGGATTGCTTCTCTTTAAAAAAGCTTGATGGGAATAATGACGGGAGCTTTTTAGTATTTCTTGGCGTGGGCATAGGTTTTTTTAGTGCTTTTAGTAGGTGATCTTTATATTCCACTATTTTTTTGATGGATTCGATTAATGGAAAACAATTGGGGTCATTTATTGCAAAATCCTCTATAAAAGTTTCTAGTGTTTTTAAAACAATGGCTAAATCATTATAGAAAGCGTCTTTCTCTGAGTCACTGGATGAGATTAAATAGTTATTTTGTACCATTTTTTAAATAGTTGATATAAAAAATAATTTCTTTTGAACTGCAGGATGTAATGTTTCCATCAGGATTATCAGTATTAATTTCTAAGCTTAAGCGATAATGAAATTGGAAAATCTTGTTACATCAGCGGTGTTTGCGATGTAGTTGTGTGTGAAAAAACAAATAAGCTCATCAGGTAATGAAATTATCCGTAAAACAGTTTGATAGACTTCATTTTTAAAAGCGACATTTTGATTAATACGTTTATCAAGCGCAGTAGGTTATTTTTTTCTACGTATTTAGCTTGATTTCATTGAATATGATGCAACCAATTACAGGCTGGATAATGAGTTAAGTTTGGCAATGCTTCTAAATTATTTGAAGTAATCCTATAGTCTTTACCCTGTAAATATTTAAAATTGGGATTCAATGTAATAAAACTTAAACCACCGTCGATTTTTATAACCTGCCCATGTTAATTGATGCCCACGTTTCCTGCTTTAAAATCGACTTCATTTAACCATAAGGCTAGGACTTGTGTAGCCGCCAATCCTGAGACGCTTCCGTCAAGTATCGATTTATTATTATTTTAGAATAAAAAAAATCTATCACCAAAGTGAGGTATTTCTTTAGAAAGTATATAATAGTGGGTCTTTTGTTCTTGAGTAATATTAATCATTCGGCGGATTTTTGGTTGTTGAGGTAGAATTAAGCGCATGACCTCTTGTGTAAGAACTTCAGCTAAAGCTTCGATTCTTCTATCACCAACAAACTTGACAAACCATTGACTTGCTGGGGAATTTTGATTTTTTTTATTGCTTTACATAGACCATGTGTAAAGCATTCATTATTTTCAATTTCATTTAAAAACTTAAATGCAGAGGGTTCTTTATAGACTTGTTTTAAAAATTTTCCCATCCCATATCCGCCTTCTTTTAACTTCTTTACTATCCGCATGTTAATAAAACTTAATTAAACAAACCTTAAAGAAGCGATTTTTAGTCATTACGAAATGTTTAAAACTTAAACTAAATATAGGTTAGAAATAGTGAGTTATTATTAATGCATTAATAACTACGCGCACTGACAAAATAGGCTAATTGCATCAATGCTTGGCGATAGGTTGAATCAGGAACGATATTTAAATGCATTAAAGCTTGTTGAATATGATGTTGAGCGAGCTTGTGTGTGTAATCGATGGCAGATGTGGAATGGAGGATAGCAAGGATAGCCGTTAAATGCTGTTGATTACCCTGGGTGATGGCCTCACGTATTAACTGCGCTTGTTCGGAATTAGCCTGTTGTAAAGCGTATATTAAGGGAAGTGTTGGTTTACCTTCCGCTAAATCATCACCTAAATTTTTACCGAGTTGTGAACAGGTGCCGGAATAATCAAGCGCATCATCAATTAATTGAAATGCGATACCTAGATGTGCTCCATAATGGGCCATGGCAAAAACTTCGGCTTGGGGCCGCTTAGTTAAAGTGGCAGGTTGTTCAGCGGCAATAGAAAAGAGTACACCCGTTTTACCTTGGATAATCTTTAAGCAATATTCTTCGTCCACATTGGCATTATGGCAGCTCAGCAATTGTAAAATTTCTGCTTGTGAGAGTGTGTTCGTGGCATCAGCGAGCGATGTGAGAACCCGCGAATCGTTGATTTTACTGATTAATTGAAAGGCGCGTGAGTAAAGGAAATCGCCGACTAACACGCTAGCCGAATTACCCCATAAGCTATTGGCTGTTTTTTTGCCGCGGCGAAGTTCAGATCCGTCAATGACGTCGTCATGTAATAAAGTAGCGGTATGAATAAGTTCTAGGCTGGCAGCTAACTGAATATGCCCTTCGCCGATATAACCGAAGGTTTTTGCACTAAGTAGGGCAATTAAAGGACGTAAACGTTTGCCACCACTATCAATAAGATGCTTTGCCAATTCGGGGATCAGGGGGACTTCAGAATAAAGACAAGAATCGATTAGGGCATCGACTTGGTTAAGCTCGTTTTTAACCAAGTCTATTATAGGTACTAAATCCATAGGATTGATAAATTATATGATTGATTTAAAGCCGAATGCTAGGCGGCGAGGAAAGGCCTGTCAAGACGTAGGGATTTTATTGCATCTTTAGGGGTCCAACCGTATAATGGGCGCGCTTTTAAGATAGTCCTTAAGAATACAACTTTAAGTATACTCGCTCTACCACGTTAGTTGGGGGGCTTTAACCAAGAGATAATAATATGCGTCATTATGAAATCGTGCTTTTAATTCATCCTGATCAAAGTGATCAGGTTTCTGCTATGGTTCAGCGTTACACGACCATTGTGAAAAATAGTGGCGGACAGGTTCACCGTCTTGAAGACTGGGGACGTAGACAGCTTTGCTACCCTATTAATAAGCTTCTTAAGGCACATTATGTACTCATGAATCTTGAGTCTGGAAAAGAAGCAATGGCTGAACTCAGTGATAATTTTCGCTTTAATGATGCGGTGTTACGTCAGCTTACTATCCGTGTTGATCGAGCCATTACTGAAATGTCTCCTTTAGCAAAAGCAAAAGAAGCGCAAGCTCAGGAAAGTAGACGTGAATATCCTAGAGAAACTGAAGCAGAAGGAAGATCGGTTTAACGCTTGTCTTAATATTCCATAAGCTTTTTTATTTATTAGAATGAGTAGATTTTATGAACAATTACCAAAATAGACGCCGCAAACATTGCCGAATTTCTGCCGAAGGTACAGAAGTCGATTATAAAAATATCCCAATGCTAAAAAATCATCTTACCGAGACGGGTAAAATAGTTCCCAGCCGCACGACAGGAACCTCAGCTATGGTTCAGCGTAAGATTACGCAAGCGATCAAACGCGCGTGTTATATAGGCTTACTTCCTTATTGTGATAAACATCAAGACATGGGGTAATGTTTTGATGTAAAGTAAAGTGATGGGAATGCTGCAGCGTTTTGCCAGTTATGTCATGCGTGGCCGCCGTCAGGCAGTCATCGTAGGATTATTATTTACTATCGTACCTTTATTTGGTTGGGTGAGTAACGTGATTATATCTTTAGTCACCTTACGCAAAGGGGCTAAAGAAGGGGCTATCGTATTATTGTGGGTTATTTTACCGGCAGTCGTTGTTGCAAGTTTAGGTAATCGTTTAATTATTTTATATGGAATTATTGGCGGTAGCTTATTTACTTATGTATTAGCTTTAGTGTTACGTCAAACACAAAGCTGGAAAGCGGTATTAACCGCAAGTTTATTGCTAGGTTTATTGGCTGTATTGTTAGCGCATGCTTGGATACCTAATATCACTGAAGTTTGGGTTAATCAGTTCGATCATTATGCAGTATTGATTAAAAACCAATTTAATATAATGATTAATACGGCACGGTTACAACTTTTTGCCAAGTTTGCAACAGGCTTTCAAGTGGCGTTTATTATCTTGTCAGTACTCATTAATTTAATAGTTGCACGTGGGTTCCAGTCAATGCTATACAACCCTGGTCAACTGCGTCCTGAGCTAAAAAATGTTCGACTTAGCCCCTGGGAAGTTCTGGTGTTTTTGCTGATTGGGATATCCAGTTTTCTCGGTGTGGTGATGGCGCAGGATGCCTTGCCTGTTATAGGGTTAATTTTTGTATTAGCAGGTATTAGTATTTTTCATGCAATGGCAGATTTAAAAAACGTGACTAATAAATGGATTTTTTTATTTTATGTATTGTTAGCCGTTTTTTTTCCTTATGTAGCTATTGTGTTAATAGTATTCGCTATCATTGATAGCTTTTTTAATTTACGCTTTCGATTTAAAAGGAGTGTTTGAGTAAAAAAGAAATTAGCATATTGGAAAAACTTAGAACGAGAATGTAAGCTGAGTTCTACGAATTGGATAAGATATTAACAAGTGAATTTTGAGGTTTATTTTTCATGGCAAAAGTAATTTTATTAGAAAAGATACATTCTTTAGGTATTTTAGGAGAGCCCGTTACGGTAAGTGATGGTTATGCGCGAAACTATTTAATTCCTCGCCAAAAAGCTGTTCCTGCCACCAAGGAAAATATTATTAAGTTCGAAAAGCAGCGCGAAGAATTTGTAAAAATTGAACAAGATAAATTACAAAAAGCAGAGACGCGAGCAGCCGCTATTAATGACTTAATATTAACGATACCCGTTAAATCGGCAGAAGAAGGTCGTTTATATGGTTCCATTGGTAATACTGAATTAGTTCGAGCAGCAGAGGCTGCAGGTGTTACACTTGAAAAGAGTGAGATTCGCTTACCTAATGGACCAATACGTCAATTAGGCGAACATGAAGTACTTGTTCAATTACATAGCGACGTTATTGCAACACTGAAAGTTAATATTGTTGCAGAAGAATAAAATAATTATTTTTAAGAATTTTGCGCTCCTATTGATTATGGCTGGCTAATCTAACAAGGATGTTGTATTTTGAGTGTTAAGTCCTATTATTTATAGGAATAAATAAGCGCTTTAATAATTTTTGTAAAATACAAACTAACAACAGTATTTTTTTGTTAGTTTATAGTTCAGGCAATTCTTGCTATGCAAAAAACCGATCACCTTAAGTTGCCTCCACATTCACTTGAAGCCGAGCAATCGGTTTTAGGTGGCTTAATGCTGGATAATCAAGCCTGGGCTAGAGTAGCTGATAGGTTAAAAGAAAAAGATTTTTACCTATTATCACATCGTATCCTATTTCGCACTATTGTTAGTTTTACCAATCAGGGTAAGCCTTTCGATGTTATTACACTCACCGATGCTTTAAAAAGTACTAATGAATTAATAGAAATTGGTGGTGATCTTTATTTATTTGAATTGGTGCGCAACACACCCAGTGCTGCGAATATTGCAGCCTACGCAGATATCGTACGTGAGCGTTCTGTTTTACGGCAATTAATAGGCATTGCTTCTGAAATTACTGAAAATGCTTTTATGCCAGAAGGTCGTTCAATTAATGAATTGGTGGATGAGGCAGAGCGTAAGGTATTTCAGATTTCTTATCAAGGCGCGCGCGGTAGTGGTCCACTTAGAATTAGTGATTTTTTGGCAAAGGCTGTTGATAGAATTGATATTTTGTTTCATTCTGATCAAGTTATTACTGGACTTTCAACAGCTTATAAGGATTTAGATGAAATGACGTCGGGATTGCAACCGGCCGATCTGGTTATAGTGGCAGGGCGCCCTTCTATGGGGAAGACTACATTTGCTATGAATATTGCTGAACATGCGGCTATCCAAGGCGATAAGCCGGTGTTAATTTTTAGTATGGAAATGCTAGGTCAAGCCTTAGCAATACGCATGATATCGTCGTTAGGGCGAATTGATCAACATAAAATTCGTACCGGGAAATTAGGTGATGAAGATTGGCCTCGAGTGACTTCTGCAGTGAGCATGTTATCAGAAGCAAAAATGTTTATTGACGATACACCTGCTTTAAGCCCTGGAGAAGTACGCGCACGGGCACGCAGAGTAGCGAAAGAGCAAGGGTCATTAGGCTTAATTGTTATCGATTATATCCAATTAATGCAAGTTCCTGGATCTAAGGAAAATCGTACCACTGAAATATCTGAGATTTCGCGTGGATTAAAAGCTTTAGCTAAAGAATTGGATGTTCCTATCATCGCCTTGTCGCAATTAAATCGTAGTTTGGAACAACGAGCTGATAAACGACCAGTGATGTCTGATTTACGGGATTCAGGGGCAATAGAACAAGATGCAGATTTGATCATCTTTATTTATCGTGATGAAGTTTACAATGAAGCGAGTCCTGATAAAGGCAGTGCAGAAATTATTATTGCTAAGCAACGTAATGGACCAACAGGTAAAGTTAGATTAACATTCTTAGGTAAATACACCCGCTTTGAGAATTTTGCTCCGCAGCGTTATCATGCTGAGAATTATACATGAGTAGACCGTTTACTGTAGAGCTTGATTTAGCGGCATTACATCATAATGTTAAGCGGATACGAGATATTGCCCCACAATCCAAGATATTGGCCATGGTTAAGGCAAATGCTTATGGGCATGGTTTAATTTCTATTGCAAAGGCATTAACCGATGTTGAAGGTTTTGGCGTTTCCTGCTCAGAGGAAGCATTATATTTGCGTCAAGCGGGATTAACCCAACGAATAGTTTTAATGGAAGGTTTGTTTTCCAAGGATGAAATTCCTTTATTAACTGATTATGAACTTGATACTGTCATTCACGATCATAATCAATTAAATTTGCTCAGCGAACATCCTTTACCGTACCCCATTAATGTGTGGTTGAAAGTAAATATTGGAATGAATCGTTTAGGTTTTTTACCTCGTGATTTTTCTGAGGTTTTGCAAAAATTAGATCGCTGTCCTTGGTTAAAAATTACGTGTGTAATGACACACTTTTCGAGTGCCGACAAATCAACAGATGCAACGACGCAGTCTCAAATTAAACTATTTGAACAAACTCTTAAGAAATCTACTTTCCCCACCAGCTTAGCGAATTCTGCAGCAATCTTAGCTCATCCTAAAACTCATGCTGATTGGGTACGTCCCGGATTAATGTTATATGGCGTCTCCCCTTTTGCAGATTCTTCAGCATCACAGTTTTCACTAAAGCCGGTTATGACCTTAAAATCAGAAATTATTTCGATTCATCCATTAGAATGGGGTGATAGAGTAGGATATGGAGGAACTTGGAGTGCTTCCAAGCCGCTTCGTGTGGGTATTGTGGCAATTGGTTATGGAGATGGTTATCCTCATCAGGCTGAAAGTGGTACGCCAATTTTAGTGAATGACAGGCTTTGTGAATTGGTAGGACAAGTTTCTATGGATATGCTGGCGGTGAATTTATCAAACCAACCGGATGCTAAGATAGGTGACCCCGTTGTGTTATGGGGGACAGGTCTCCCTATTGAACAAGTAGCAGAAAGTACTTCATCCTTTCGTTTTGAATTGTTATGTGGCATTAACAGAGGACAGTTAATCCGTACGCGTATTGAGGAAATAAATGATGCAAAATAAGATAATTAGAGGTTTATTCATTGGGTTATTTATTTTTAATTTAACGGCTTGTGCGGACCACCAAGTACAAACCCCAGCGTCTATCAAATCACCCATAGATAATAATAAGGATATTTTTATTGATCCTTCTATCGCGCGTTTTATGGGAAATGTTGATCATAGTAAACTGCAAAATTTAGTGGCCACTGCACAAGCTAAAGAACTTATCAGTTGGACTAGCAATGCGACCGGGGCTCGTTTTGCTTTTACTAGTAAAGGTATTTTCGTCAATCCCAAAGGGCAGGGTTGCAGAGATTATGAAATAACTTTAATTCGTGGTTTCTTTGAGCATCCTTCGTTTAATTATACAGCTTGTCGAAATAGCGAGGGAGTTTGGCAAGTTATGAGTCATTAATTTACTGTTCACACTTGGAATTGTCCGCCGTTCAACTCACAACGCTCATGTATACTCCTATTTCAGTTGCTTATTCTCGCGGCGTCTTGCTAAAAATTTAACTTGTTGTGAGTAACTATTTTAACGAATTTTCTCAGATCAGAAAAATAGCTTATATGAAAAAGGAAAAATATTTTTTGTTAACGTTTTTGTTGATTATTTTTTATTTAGTATCCACAGCAGTGCTTGCTCATGAAAACAATGCTGCAATTCAACGTTCTGAACTATGGGTTGATTTGACTCACCCAAAAGTTCTTTATGCAGAAAACGATCAATTACGTTTAATTCCTGCTTCAGTCACTAAACTTTTTATTGCTGCAAGCGCGCTATCAAAATGGGGCTCTAGGCATACTTTTTCTACTCAAGTTTATGCAAGAGGCAAGATTAGGAAGGGTATTTTACAGGGAGATTTAGTTTTTTATGGTTTGGGTGACCCAGAATTTACCAATGAAAAGATTTGGAGTTTGATTAATAATCTACAACAAATAGGCTTAAAAAAGGTTAACGGAAATTTAATTGTTAATACCTCCTATTTTGGAAAAATTATTCTAGATGATCCTGATCGACTATTAGCAAAAGCTCATAGTAGAGTCGCCTATGATGGTTTACCTTCTTCAATAGGTAGTGATTTTGGAAACATCGCTGTCTTTATTGCACCCGGATCTAAAATCGGTGATGCAGCGATAGTAAAGATTTTACCTTACGCTTTAGCTAACATCGTATTTAAAGGAACTGTTAAGACCGTTTGGGGGAAAAATAACGCGATTCAACTCAGCCGTAGCACTCAGAATGATCACGAAATTTTAAGCATTTCCGGTACATTGGGAGTGAAAAGTGAGCCAGTAACGATTTATCGCTCTGTAGGTAATCCCAATTTAACAACTGCAAATTTATTAGCGGCTTTTCTGAAACAAGTGGGCATTGGTTTGAATGGGAAAATTAAACTTGAATCAACCCGCTTGTTAGAAACTGATAAATTATTAACACAAATGCAGAGTGATCCGCTTATTAACTCTTTACAAGATATGTTATTTTATTCCAATAATTACATAGCCGACATGTTAATGCTGGATTTATGGCAAGAAACTCAACCAAAATCGACCACATCAATACAATTAAGTCAAGCTACACAATTACTTTTCGATAATTATAAGCCTATGCTATCTAATACGCATTTTAGTCGTAAGAATGCCAATGGGTTACCTATCTTCAAAAATGCAAGTGGTTTAACTCCGTTTAATAGAGTGTCTGCAAGGGATTTTATTATTCTTTTAGAAGGAGTTTATAAAAATAAACGTGCTTTTCCTATTTATTTAGGAAGTTTAGTGATACCAGGACAACAAAAGATTTGGCGTGGGATGATAACTGCGCAACATCCCTGGATGGAAGAGGCAAGCCTTAAAACGGGCCATATTAGTACGCCAAAATCTGTGTATACCCTAGCAGGTTATTTCAGCTTGCAAAATGGTGATTTAGGTGCGTTTGCAGTATTATTCAATGCCGAGCCGTCAATCGATAAAAATGGTAGCTTATTTAAACAACTTATCCAATATTTAGATCATCAATTCCAAACGCTTCGCACTTGAATTTTTAACAGCATTGCTCACAATTTCATGGAGCTGGAATAAATTACTGAGCATAGTAGATTTGTTTTTCAGTTATTACCGCATTTAAAGGAACGTCCCAGTTTTTTTCTGTAAAAGAATCTAATTTTTGCCATTCATAAGCAAGACCTAATAAAAAAGGTCGAGCAGGTCTCGGTGAATTGAGCAAAAAAGTAAAATTTCGATCGTAAAAACCGGCGCCCATTCCTAAACGTTGTCCTTGTTCGGTAAAGCCTATGAGAGGAACTAATACTAAGTCGAGATTGTTAGAGGCAATGCAGTTATTTAAGGGAGGTGATGGTTCCGGAATATTAAATTGGTTTTTTTTTAATAAGGTATCTGCTTGATAAACACAGAATATTAATTGTTGGCCTTGTAAAACCGGTAAATAACACATTTTTTTATGTTGCCAAGCTTCATGGATGAGTGCGGATGGATCAATTTCATGTTGAATAGCTTTATAACCTGCAATGGTTTGGCTGCGTAAAAAAACGGGATGCTGAGTCAGCTGTTCATTAATAATAGCCGAAGCCTTTTTTTGTTCTCTCGAACTCATATTAGCTCGTTGTTGTTGTAATTTTTTGCGAGTTAACTGGCGAGTGTCCATAGCTTGTAACAATAAATTAAAATATCTGACTCAGCTATGTTTCCTGATCCAGGGATGCAGGGGGGATAGAGTCTACCTACTTTAGGCTTCTTGCTAAGGGGTGTCGTTATTTGGCACACCTTGCAAGCATGCACACCGTAAATAAATCAATTATCCCTAACTTTAAAAAGTATCGATCGAAAAACTATTGACTGAGTCAGATACGTGATTAGTATAATCTATTTTAAGCTTCATGTTTACCTTTGAGAATTTAAAATTAATCTTTAAAGTAAAAGTCGCGATGAATAGAAAATAACCTATTTCATCAGCTACTTATGCAAATTTTATTTATTCAGATTGGCTTGCTGTATTAAACTAGCTTAGAATGGTAAAATACCTAAGACTTACTTTTTTTTACAGAGTACGCCCATGCAAACTCAGGCTGAATCTCCCGCTTTCGATGACTTTTACCACCTACTTACAGAAGCTTAAGTGGCTACTTCCCCAGCAGAAATCCATGGGATGTTATGTGGTTTTGTTTGTGTAGGTCCAAAACTCAACGGTGGTTTTTTGATCGATATTTTATTAAAGCGACTTGGAACTAGGCCGCCCTTTATGTTGGGATCCCAAGGTGCCGTCGTTAGTTTGTATGATGCCGCTTGCCATCAATTAAGTGGCTTGCGAACCTTTCAATTATTGTTACCTGATGAACAACATGAGTTAGAAGAACGTGCTGAAGCCTTAAGTTTGTGGTGTGAGGGATTTTTATATGGCTTAGGTTTAGGGGGTAGCTCTATTGAAGATGAGACGCCGGATGTTATACACGAAGCCTTGTATTGTATAGCTGAGATTACCAAGTTTGAAATTATCCACTTAGAAGTGACTGAGCTGGATAAATTGGCTTATGACGAGGCAATCGAGTTTATTACGCATGCCATTCCCTTAATTTACGAGGAATTAATTCGTTATTCAGTAGAAGGAAGTGCAGGTTCTATGTACCTTCATTGAGCTAACGACTGAATTATTATGTTTAAGCTTTCTGAGTTGCAGCATCGGCGCCAGCAATTATTATCTCACATAAAGACTGATGAGTTAATTGTCTTAATAGCAGCACCCGAATATCTACGTAATGGCGATGTATTTTATCCTTACCGTCAAAACAGTGATTTTTACTATTTAACCGCTTTTACTGAACCTGAAGCCATTGCTTTACTCATACCTGATCGCAAAAAAGGCAGGTTTATATTATTTAATCGTGCTGAGGATGCGACAGAGGCTATTTGGTGTGGTGAGCGTATTGGTCAAATGAGGGCTAGGAAAGAATATGGAGCTGACGAAGCCTATCCTATCGAACAGCTTGAAACTAAGTTAGCTGAGTATGTAGCGAATACACGTACTTGTTATTATCTTGCGGACGAAAGGCTTAACAATCCCACTTTAGTACGAATCAATAAGCTTTTAGCTCGTCTAAAAAAAACACCTGTTGAATATGCTAAAGGCTTAGTTGATAGTGTTCATGAGATGCGGCTTAGAAAAACTTCAACAGAGTTAGATTGTTTACGTCGGGCCGCGCATATTTCGGGCGAAGCACACCTGCGTGCAATGCGTGCCTGTCGACCTGGTTTATATGAATATCAATTAGAAGCTGAATTAATGTATGAGTTTTATAAACAAGGTAGTCAAGCTTTGGCTTATCCTAATATCGTTGCGAGCGGTGCGAATAGTTGTATTTTACATTATACAGATAATCGCGCTGAGTTAAGATCGGGTGAGTTAGTTTTAATCGATGCAGGATGTGAATACCAAAACTATGCTTCCGATATTACACGAACTTTTCCAGTCAATGGTCGATTTAGTCCAGAACAAAAAGCCATTTATCAGATTGTATTAACAACACAACAAGCCATTATAGATTTGATAAAGCCAGGTGTAGTATGGAACCAGTTACAAAAGACCTGCGTGGAATGGGTGACGCAAGGTTTAGTTGATTTAGGTCTATTAAAAGGGAATTTGCATGATTTGATTCAAAAGAAACATTATCTAAGATTTTATATGCATGGTTGTAGTCATTGGTTAGGTCTTGATGTTCATGATGCCGGTGATTATAAAAAAGAAAAAAAATGGCGAAGTTTAGAGCCAGATATGGTTTTCACTGTGGAACCGGGTATTTACATCAGACCGTCTGGAGATATTGATGAAAAATGGTGGAATATCGGTATTCGCATTGAAGATGATGTGCGAGTGACCTCTGAGGCGTGTGAAGTATTGACATCGAAAACGCCCAAAGCGCTTGCTGATATTGAAAACATAATGCGAAATTCTTCCTCATGAAACAAGATTACGATATTCTCATCGTGGGTGCCGGAATTGTAGGAACTAGTCTGGTATTAGCTTTGTTGGATTTACCCTTACGGATAGCATTGATTGAACAATCCCCTTTTAAAATACTGGATACTCCCTTACCTTTGGAAAGCAAGCCTATTGCTTTGAATCTTGCTAGTCTACGTATTTTACAGGCATTAAATATATGGCCCGCTTTAGAGGTTTATGCTAATCCCATTAAATCAGTACTTATTTCGAAGCAGGCTTGTTTTACCCAATCAAGAATTAATGCAAAAGATTTCGGTGTTTCACAATTAGGTACGGTTATTCCTGCTGGCCATTTGGGACAGCAATTAACCAAAGCCTTGCTGCAGATTGTAGCCTCTAAGACGAAGTTAGGCTGTTTGGATCTCTATAATCCTGCTAGCTGCGAGTCGATTGAGCGACTTGGAGGTGCTTGGCAAGTAGTCGTAAGCTGCCAAAAAGAAAAAAAAATTATTTATCCTCGTTTAATTATTGGCGCAGATGGTACGCATTCTACGGTACGTAAATTACTCAATATTGGTTTAAAAACTAAACCTTTCTCTGAGGCGGCGTTAACAAGCTTTATTGATACGAGTCTTCACCATCAAGATATCGCTTATCAGCGTTTTACTAAGCAAGGTATTATTGCTTGTTTGCCTTTACGCGATAATAAAATAGGTTTGGTCTGGACGTCGAAACAACCCCTGCTAGAAACATTACAAAACTTGACTGAGTTGGACTTTTTGGAGAATTTACAGCGCCATTTTTCTTATCGTTTTGGCAAGCTATTACATTATACTAAGCCTCAGGTTCATGCTTTAAAAAGTGGTGTTGCTGAAGTCCAAGCGCAAGCAGGATTAATTTTACTAGGGAATGCGGCGCATACTTTATTGCCGGTTGCTGCTCAAGGCTTAAATTTAGGTCTAAAAGATATGGCTGAATGTGTCGATTTAATTGGTAAAGCTTTGGAGCAATATCAAGATCTCGGCGATGCGCGTTTGGCTCAAACGTACCTTAAGTCACGTTTGACAGCACAGCGACAAATCATTGGTTTTACCGAGCAATTGACCCGATTGCAAACCCAATTCGGCCCGTTGACTTTCATTTACAATAGTGGTCTATTAGCAATGGAATTACTCTCACCCTGCAAAAGAAATTTATCGCGCCGCTTAATGGGAATTCATGGCCGACTTCCCCGTTTAGTTCGCGGCTTAACTTTACAATAAGAAGAATATTAGTATGCCAAAATTTAGATCTATTACCGATAAAAATGCTAAGGTTCTTTACCTAGAAACGAACGCTTTAGGTTCGGCCTTATTGACTACAGCCAAATTAAATAAGGGTACGGCATTTACCAAAACAGAGCGTCAACAATTCAGGTTACTCGGCAAATTACCCTACAGTATTGAAAGTTTGCAGCAACAAGAAATTCGTATATATCAACAATTTTTAAAAAAAGAAAATAATTTAGAGAAGCATCTTTATTTACGTAGCCTGCACAACACTAATGAAGTCTTATTTTATAAATTGGTTAGCCAACATTTAACTGAAATGTTACCTATTTTATATACTCCTACCGTTGGAAAAGCGGTTGAACAATTTAGTCACGAATTTCAGCAACCGCGCGGTTTGTATCTTAGCTATCCTGATAAAGAACGCATCGATGAAATTCTGGAAAATCGTTTGAATCCCGAAGTGGATATTATTGTCATGACCGATGGCGGAGGGGTATTAGGTATTGGTGATCAAGGTATCGGTGGCATGGATATTTGTATTGCAAAATTGATGGTTTATGTCTTATGTGCAGGGGTTAATCCCAATCGTTTATTACCACTACAAATCGATGTTGGAACTAACAATGAACAGTTGTTAAATGATCCCATGTATTTGGGTTGGCGTCATCCGCGTTTAGTCGGTGAAAAGTATGATGAGATGATAGAAACCGTTGTTTCTGCAATACGAAGAAAATTACCTCGTGCCTATTTACATTGGGAAGATTTTGGTCGAGAAAATGCCCGACGTAATTTAGAACGATATCATCACCAAATGTGTACATTCAACGATGATATGCAAGGAACCGGTGCGGTGACCTTAGTGGCACTGCTCGCAGCGCTTAAGCGTACTAAAATTCCTTTAATCGAACAGCAGGTTGTTATTGTGGGTGCTGGAACCGCAGGAACGGGAATAGCGGATCAACTTTATGCTGGCATGGTACGCGAAGGATTGCCTGAGCAAGAAGCGTTATCGCGATTTTATTTGGTGGGTAGACACGGTTTGATCTATGACACCATGGCCAATCTGACAGCTTTTCAAAAGCCTTACGCCCAACGTTTAAAGAACGAATCGATGACTCCATTGCAATTGTATGATGTCGTGCAAAGATTCAAACCGACTGTATTAATTGGTTGTTCCGGTCAAGGTGGAATCTTTACTGAAGCGATTGTTAAAACCATGGCGGCACAGGTTGAATATCCGATAATTTTTCCTTTATCAAATCCTACTGAAAATTCGGAGGCAACGCCGGATGATTTATTAAATTGGACAGAGGGGCGTGCATTGATTGCTACGGGTAGCCCTTTTGGTCGAGTTGACTTTAAAGGTGAAAAAATCCCTATTGCGCAATGTAACAATGCACTTATTTATCCAGGCATAGGTTTGGGTGTTTTAGTCGCTCAAGCTACACGCTTAAGTGAAGCCATGCTTTGGGAAGCTTGCAAAGCCTTAAGTAGTTTTGCAAGTAATACTCCAGATATAAAAAAGGCTTTGTTACCGCATTTTGAAGATGTACAAGCGATTAGTCGTTGTATTGCCTTGGCAGTGGCGACGCAAGCGCGTCGGGAAGGACTGGCAAAAGTGAATAAATCAGTTAATTTAACTGAGGAGATTGAGCGTCAATTCTGGTATCCGGAGTATGTTAACTACCACTATTCGTCAACATTATGAGTTTAGCAGAAGAAACAGACACTGATTTTGATATTATTATTGTTGGCGCAGGTATTGTTGGCTTAACATTAGCGTGTTGTTTACGGGATCAGGGTTTGAGGATTGCTATCATTAATAAGGATGCTTATCGGATTGAAAAAAGCGTTATTTCCAATCTCCGTGTATTGACACTTACCTTAGCTTCGCAACAGTCATTGGAACAACACAATGTTTGGCAGCGACTCGAACCTAAAGAATATGCTCCTTTTGTGGGTATGCAAGTATGGGAATCTAAACAAACAACTAATCTTTTTTTTGATAGTGCTGATACTGGAGTCGTTTGCTTAGGTTATATTGTCAAAAATTCTGATTTAGAACAAGTATTGCATGGACAAGCCGAGACTGATAAAGAACTAATCTGGTTTGCCCCCAATACATTAATTAAATTACAGATAGATAAAGATCAGGCATTATTAACATTAGATTCTGGTATAGAATTAAGTGCAAATCTAATTGTAGGTGCCGACGGTGCGCAGTCTCACGTTCGACAATTGGCAGACATACAAATTAAGTCGACCGATTATGCACAACATGCACTGATTGCCACAGTACAAACTGAATTAGCACATAAACAGATTGCACGACAGATCTTTTTAGCTAATGGCCCTTTAGCTTTTTTACCTTTAAAAAATGTGTATCATTGCTCGATTGTTTGGTCGAATTCCCCCGAAGAAGTGAAACGTTTGGCGTCTCTGGATGATGAATCTTTTTGCAAGGAATTAACCGATGCTTTCGAGCAGCGCTTAGGTAAAGTGGTATCGACGAGTCCTCGTTTAAGTTATCCCTTAAAAACTCAAGAAGCGGAGCATTATATAAAATCAGGTATTGCATTAATCGGAGATGCAGCGCATACCCTTCATCCATTAGCAGGTCAAGGCGCTAATCTGGGTATCGCCGATGCCCAATGCTTAGCCAAAGTCATTCTAGAAGCGAAGCAGAAACAGCAATCAATCGCTGCTTTTCATACTTTACGTCGTTATGAACGAGAACGGCGCTTTTATAATCGGATCATGATGGGCGGTGTGGATGGAATTAAACGTCTATTTGCAAGTAGCCATACGTTAATCCAAAGAACTCGTCAATTTGGACTCGGTATGCTTAATAATGTGACAGGTTTAAAAAATGTTATTGCACGTTATGCGATGGGTGGGTAAGTCGAGTTTTTAATTGATCTTCGTCCTTTTCTAACCATTCTGCGTCTTTTAGCCACCGTTCCAATAAGTTAGCAGAGCTTGTTAAGTGGGTGATTATAGATTCTGTACTAGTTTGCGGAATTTTTGGTGGGGTATTAAAAAAACTGGGAAGTATTTTGAAAGTATAATTTTTAGTTTTTTATTCAATAGGTTTAATATATTTTTCAAAGTTTTTTAAAGCTATTTTTAGACCATAAATTATTGTAAAAAGCTTAATTATGTTATCTTCTTGTTGATTGTTAGTATATTGCAATAGAGGGATAAGTGTATTATTTAAAGTATAAATTTTTTTCTTTAGTTGATTATAGTTTATCTTGGTTGGGTAACTTCCTCGAGAAGCGCTCTGGTCTCTTTTGCAAAAGATTTAAAATTTCTTTATTGATCACATCATTACTGGACATAATTGATTATTTTTTGACCTATGGTATTTTCTGCAAAGTATAGGACTTGTATATTAAGAGAGACTTAAAGGAGGTAAAAAAATGGCGAAAAATGCTAAAAATCCAGTGTTTATCATTCTGGATCGGGACGGAGTGATTAATTTTGAGTCTAAGGACTATATCAAAACCCCCGAGGAATGGCTACCGATTCCTGGTAGCTTAGAGGCCATTAGCTTATTAACACGGGCAGGCTACACCATTGCGGTGGCGACGAATCAATCAGGCGTTGGTCGTGGGTTTTATACCGAAGCAGATTTAGCGCTTATTAATCAGAAGATGTTAGAGAGTGTAAAAGCGCTAGGAGGCAAGGTGGATAAGGTGTTTTATTGTCTACATCTGCCGGAAGATCACTGCAATTGTCGTAAGCCGGGCATTGGCTTATTTGAACAAATTGCTGACTATTATCAACTCGATCTAAAGGGCATTTTTGCTATTGGCGATTCTTTACGAGATATCAAAGCCGCAATAAAAGTGGGTTGTGAACCGATTTTGGTTTTAACCGGTAATGGCGAACAAACACTGTTAAATAATCGCGAACTCGTGGATGAGATCCCGGTATTTCCCGATCTACTCTGTGTGGTAAAGAAATTACTACAGGAAGAGCAGCATGTTTAAGCCAAAACGTGTCTATAGTTGTCAATCATGGGGGGCAGTTTTTGCAGTGGTCAGGTCAATGTGGTGAATGCCAAGCCTAGAATAGCCTATTAGAAGAAAGTTCATCACGCTCATCACGCACACTCCCACGTGTAAACGGATACGCCGCAGCCGATGCCAAAATAACGGATTTAGCTAGCATACGCTTTAGTGAAATAGAACGATTTTCTTCAAGAATAAAAGAATTAGATAGAGTTTTAGGTGGAGGAATAGTCCCAGGTTCAGTGATACTGATGGGGAGGATCCCGGTATAGGTAAGTCGACTTTATTATTACAAAGTCTTTGTTAATTGAGTGAACAGCATGCGGTGCTTTATATCACCGGATAAGAATCACTACAGCAGGTGGCCTTACGTGCTCAGCGTTTAGAATTACCCCAAAGGAGCATTTGTTTACTGACTGAAACTCGTATTGAAAGTATTTTAACGCATGCTTTACAAGAAAAGCCCTAAGTGTTGGTCATCAATTCAATACAAACCATGCATACTGATTTATTGCAGTCGGCGCCAGGTGCCGTAGGGCAAGTTCGTGAAAGTGCTATGCAATTGACGCGTCTGGCCAAACAAACGGGTATTGCCTTATTTTTGGTGGGACATGTGACTAAGGATGGAACACTGGCAGGCCCTCGTGTTCTAGAACATATGGTGGATACCGTTTTATATTTTTAGGGGGAAGCAGATAGTCGACATCGTTTAATTCGATCGGTTAAAAACCAATTGGGGGCGGTTAATGAATTGGGTGTGTTTGTTCATGACCGAAAAAGGTCTGCGTGAGGTGAGCAACCCTTCGGCCATGTTATTGTCGAGATCTGGCTTAACGGTTTCAGGGAGTTTAGTGACGGCGACCTGGCAGGGTAGTCGTCCGTTATTGGTGGAAGTACAAACTTTGGTGGATAATAGTCATTTAGGCAATCCACGCCGAGTGACAGTGGGCTTAGAAAGTAATCGTCTTGCTATGTTGTTAGCCGTCTTGCATCGGCATGCCGGTATTATGACCTACGTCAAGATGTATTTATAAATGTGGTGGGAGGTGTGCGTTTATTGGAAACGAGTGCGGATTTACCGGTTTTGTTAGCAGTGTTATCAAGTTTACGTAATAAACCTTTTCCCGAGGATTGTTTGGTGTTTGGTGAGGTGGGTTTATCTAGAGAAATCTGTCCAGTACCGAATGGTCAAGAACGTTTGCGTGATGCCGCAAAACATGGCTTTAAATCGGCAATTATTCCTAAGGCAAATATGAGCAAACAAACAATAGATGGTATGAAGGTTTTCCCAGCTGCACAATTAACAGAAGCTTTAGATACTTCACGTCAGATGGGTATGCTTGAAAATGTAAAATAAATTTAAAAAAATTGATTATATTATTAAAGAATTATAGGCCAAGTAGGTTAAAAATAATAAAAAATAATAGATGGGACTTGGAGTATTATGAAAATTTTATTATTGGGTAATAGTCTAAATACTATGATCCAATTTCGTTGGGATGTTATAAAATATTTATCGAATAGCCATCAAATTTATATAGTCTGTCCTTTAGATAAAGAAAATTATGAATTAAATTATCAACATAAGAATGTTTTTTTCTTTAATATTACCTTTTGTCGCTCCATCAATGTTTTTAAAGATTTAGTGACGCTTATTCAGTTTTCAAAAATTATAAAAAAAATTAATCCCGATGTTATTTTTTCTTATTCGTTGAAATCTAGTTTTTTTTCTATGTTGAGCAATTGGAAAATACCCAATTATTATTTTATTACCGGTTTAGGTAGTAGTCTTATCCATAAATATAAATTTTTCATTAATACAACCCTTTATATATTCACGCATTTGAGAAAATTAATTATAAGCCATCAAGATTTTTTTATTTTTTTAAATACCAATGACAGAGATTATTTTATTCAAAAAAACTTTTGCCAACGAAAATATACTATGGTTTTTCCTGGAGAAGGTGTGAATTTAGAATTTTTTAAATTCACACCTATTGATGAACATCAAGAATCCATTTCGTTTTTGTTTATCGGTAGACTGATTAAAGATAAAGGTATTCTTGAGCTTATGGAAGCCTGTAAACAATTAAAAAATAATCACATTCCATTTAAATGTACGGCTATTGCTCCTTTTGATCCCTATAATCCTACAAGTTTACATACTATGGATTTAAATGATTTTCAAAAAATCGGTATTAATTATTTATCCTTTGTGGAGGATGTCAGACCCTATATTAAAGCCTGCGATGTATTTGTTCTGCCAAGCTATTCAGAAGGCTTACCTAGAGTATTACTGGAAAGCATGGCTATCGGCCGAGCTATTATTACTACCGATGCGCATGGTTGTAAGGAATTGGTTAGCAATGATAATGGATTAGTCGTGGAGGCTAGAGATTCGCACCGTTTGTATGATGCAATGCTTTTAATGTCAATGAAAGCCAAGCAAGAATTGACCCAGCTGGGTTCAGTGGGGTATAAAAAGGTTAAAGAGCATTATTCGTTATCTAACGTAATAAATAATTATCAAACGTTAATAGAGAATAGAGTAAATAAAGAATAGGTAAAACTCGAAATAACGACCTAGGGAGTTTATTATAAAAATAACCGCTAATCCAAGCGGATTCTTTAAGCGATTTTATCCAAGCTGTTTTATATTTTACATCACTAGGATAAGCTTGTGTCGCATTGCCTAGACCAAATTCCTCATCAAATTTATGATTATGATAAACAAATAGTTGAAATGCTTGTGGGCTCCATATTATTTGCCTAGCAATTTTCTTACATTTTCTATATCTGAATTGATCATTCAATGGATAGGATGAGAGATCCTTTAGAACGGATTGCTGGAAGGTTTCTATTATTTTTTCTAGGATAATTTTTTCAGATTTATTGCGTTGAATTTCTGGCAATATTTTATGATTATCATCAAGTCTATATCTTTTAACTGATCCTAGCATTGGTGTGCATAACATTTCCAACGGCAAGACAAATCGCATTAAGCTTGTCAGAGGTTGAATAAACCCTCCAGTATTTGCATTAAATAAAAATCCCTTTTTAAAAGGATTAGTTGGAGTCAATTTCCTTCTAAAACGATGTAAACCTAAATAGAAACCATAGATAGTTTGTTCTGGAAAAATTAAACTAAGATTATCTTGTATACTACCCCGCCAACCAATATCCACGACACCTATTCTGGTATCGTTTAAAAAATCATTTTGTTTAAGATAGGCTGTTAATAATTCTTTTTTAGCTTTAATCGATTTCCTAATAATGGAATCTACATGATTGTTTTTTAAATAGTGCTTAAAAATGGGATTAGTAGCGATATTAGAAATTTTACTATCAAAATTTTCACCATATTTCTGTTGATATATTTTCTGTAAAGATTCATCTTCAATATCCAAGGATTTAAAGAAGGCTCGAGGGGATTGATGTGGATAAATATCCCATAAGCGTTGAAAAGGATTTTTAAGGTCAATATCCACCGAGGGTAAGAAGGTTGCAATTCGGCTCACTGAAAGTAGATGGCATTCGATACCAGGATATAGATTAAATCTCTTTTGCAACGCTTTAACTAATACTATAAAGAAAGCGCCTTCTCTCGTAAAAAAAAATAATTTTTTTATATTTTGTTGATGACAATGATAAAGCAACCAATATGAAAATTCATAAAACAAAAAACTCCATTTTTTAGCATAAACCTGGGTTTCGGCAATCAGTTGATTATTATTTATTATTGACACGATTAGACCTTATATAGTTTTTTATTCCAGGCAATTTCCGAAAGAATAATTTCCTTACAAGGATCTTGGAATAAAGATTTCCAAGCTAATGATTTTATAAGTGTATTGTCGGCGACTGAATAGGGGATATCGCCGCTTCTACGATTCCCTATTTTATAGCTTAATGGGCGATCGGATAGGGAGTTGACGCGTTGAATTAATTCAAGAATGGATAAACCTTTACCATAACCTACATTAAGCGTTAAATTTGTTTGTTGATTTGAAAGATTAAAGTTATTAATAGCCATAATATGCGTATGAGCGATATCCATGACATGAATATAATCTCTTACACAGGTACCATCGGGAGTATTAAAATCATTACCATTGACAGTAATATTTAATTTATTTAAAGCAATATTACGACAAATAAGTGGAATAAGTGCACCCGAGGTTCGATTAAAATTACCAACTCTTAACGACTGCTCATGTCCAGCCACATTAAAATAGCGTAGAATAGTGAGTTGCATTGCATATTGCTGAGCTAAATGGCTTAGCGCTAATTCAGTGATATATTTAGATTTACCATACGGATGGCTAGGATTTGGTTCTTGATTTTCATTGACTGTAGGCTTATTGGATGCTCCATAGACGGCAGCCGTTGATGAAAAAATAAAATGTTTAACCGTATGTTGGCCACAAATGTTTATTAAATTAATAGAATTTAATAGATTTTCCTCATAATAAAGTTCGGGATGCTGGATAGATTCTTCTACTGAGGTTTTTGAAGCGAGATGGATGACAATAGCGACCGGATGTCGATTAAATACACCTTCCAAAAAGTTATTATCTGCAATATCACCTATCTCATAAATAACCTCTTCTAACCTATTATCATGATGGCCGGTCGACAGATTATCTACAACAATAATTTTGAATCCTTGTTTTTTGAGTAATAACGTAATATGGCTTCCTATATAACCACAACCACCCGTAATTAAAATAGTACTATTCATATTTATAACCCAACTTATTGCGTGTTAAATAATAGATCTGTTTGAGATTATTTAATTTGGGATGTTTTTTAAATAAACCTTTCAATATCGATCTTAATTTATAAGTTATTTGATAGGAAATAGGTTGTTTTTTTATTGCCATTTCGTATTGTTTATAGGCTAAAGTTATCTTTTTAGCTATTTCATGGCGATCTAGTTGAATTGAAGTATCGACTAAATTATTTAAACATTGATGAAACTTACTGCTTGACTGTTCCCAACTTAACCACGATTTAGCTGTTTCTAAAGCACCTGCTTTAAGCTTATTTAAATAGTTTTTATCTTGAATTAATAACTGTATTGCTTGAGTCACGCTTTCTTCATCATCTGTTTTAACTACAATTCCATTATAATTGTTTTTAATATATTCATCATGGCCGGTTACATCATAGACAATGCAAGTTCCTCCACAATGAAAAATTTCTAGGGGAGGAGCAAACATTCCTTCCACATAAGATAATTTAACTAAAACATCACAGGAACGATAAACTTCAGCAGCTTTTTCAATAGATAAACAAGAAAAAATTTTATCGACGTTTTTATAGTGAGAAACTTTACTGCTGGTTAACCACCAGAGTTCAATGTTAGGAACTTTTGCGCAAAGTGCTAAGGTTTTTTCAGTATTTTTGAAGGGGACGCCTAAAGGTCCTTCAACTAATATACAAAGTTTTTGGGTATTTTCATTTAATAAGGAAGGAGTTTTTTCAGAATAAATATCTTTTCTAATCCCATTATAGGCTAGTTGTGCATTGCTTCCGTAATGTTGGTAAAGATAATGCTTGATCCAAGTTGCTTCAGTAATCACTGGGAGATTAAAAGTATAAGTTGAATTAACAAGATGGCATAATGCAGTGTCTAAGGGATCATAAAATTTTGATTCTATGGACTGGATGAAATATACAATATTTTTTGCGTAAAGCTTAGGCAGATAAAAAATGGTTTTCCACCAGGTGAAAATAGCTAAATCATATTTCTTTTTATTGATATCCTTGATAGAGATAAAATGAAGTTGTTTTAAACCAGGATGCCAAGGTTTGTCGCTTTCTAGTAATGAGTTAAATTCTTCAAATGCTATACAAGCTAATGTGACATTAAGTCCGATGCTTTGTAAATAAAGCGCATGTTGAAGAATGACATACGTTCCTCCAGAGATATTTGCGCTACCAATTAAAAATAAAATCTTTTTCATCTTTTAAATCTCAAAATGGGTTTTAAATAGAATAAGTAGCACTTATATAAACACGCTAAAGATCCAAGGCCTTCTCTTAAAAGTCTCCACGAAAGCCAAAATGTTGATCGTTTATAAATTCTTGGAGATTTTAATAGATTAAATAAATTTTTAATGGGTTGTTTAAGAGATATATTGCAACCTATTGGGCTATAAGTAAATAACCCAAAATTTTCAAAAAATTCAATATCAGTAAACCAGTCTATTTCTTTTTTATTGGGTGAAATTATTTTTGCTTGATGTAAACGTTTTGCGTAATTTTCAAGAGAGTTCAATTCTAAGGAATAATGGTCTAACAACATTAATATTTTGAAAAAATTTTCAAATATTTTTTTCTGAATTGAAAAAATTTTTTGATGGAAAAGCTCTTTTTCCTTATTTTTATATTCTAAATCGACAATTATTTCGTCATTATCTTTGTAAGTATATTCTTTTACGCTGCCATGGTCAGCAGTTAAAATAAGTTCAAATAAAGAAAGGTTTTCAGTAAAAACCCAATAATTTCTATTTTTGCTTCTAAAATCAAATAAAATACCTTCCTTAGAATTTTGTGAGTGTATTTCCCCTGGAAAAGCTAAGCCTAAATAGTAACCATGTAAACGTTTTTTAGGGAAAATTTTATTTAAATTATCTTGTATTGATCCTTTCCAACCTATATCAAATAAAAATAATTGTTTAGTTTTTATTGGGAAATTTATACTTTGTAAGTAATCTAAAAAATTATTTCGTTGTTTTTTTCTAAATTCTTTATAATATTTGATAAATTGAGAATCTTTTTTTAAGCGGGTAAAATATTCAGAAGAAGGTAAATGGGGTTGAATAAGTTCGATATCAATGCCTAGTTTATTACATATCTGACTAATTTTTTCAATCTCAAAATTATATGACATGGCAAATTGTTTAATCGATATATTGGTATATTGACGAAAGAGAGTGTTAAATGTTTCCTTTTTTAATTGACTTAGACTGGCAGCAGCAGTTGAGCGTCTTGAAACTAATAAATAACTGGTAGTAATCGGTAGATGAGTAGATTTACCATGAATAAAGGTTTGATATTGATCAAAAAGATCTTGTAAAATTTTTCCTTCTCTTGAAAAAAAATATAGTTTCTTAATTTTCTGTTTTATACAATGATGGTAAGTTTTACTTATGGCAATTAATAATAGTAAAGATAAGTGATCAAATAAACTCTTTTCTGGATGATTGATAAGTTGATCAATTTGAGCAATACATTTTTTTTTAGATACAGACGAATGTTGTTGGTTATAAAATAGTTGTTGCTGTTTTCTTTCTATGTAAAATGTCTTAAATCCAAATTTTTTTGCCATAACAATATCGGATTCATAATTATCCCCTAACATTAAAATATTTGGAGAATTACATAATTCCGGATTAGAAATAATAGCTTGGTAGAGCTGACCAGACCGTTTTGTTTTCATAAAGTCGCACGAAATAATTAGATGATCATAGATATCATGAATGTTATGATGGGTTAACATATTGTTAACTAAATTGCTATTCATGTAAAAATCACTTAACAGAATTATTTTTTTTCCTTTATTTTTCTGTGTTCTTAAAAAATCAATAATTTGCCTATCGGGTATTTGATGCTGGCATTCGATGGTTAATTCAAGAGCTAGGTTTTGAATATAAAATTCGTTCTTAGAAAGATAAATCTTTGTTGAATATTTTTTTTTAAGTAATTCATATACGGTAGAAATTACAGTAGCATAATTGATTTCTTTTTCTCCATAGGCGATTTTGGAGCTTTCATAGCAATAGTGCTCGGCTTTTTTTCTAACTAGATAAAAATTTTTTGAGGATATTTCAGGAAAAAGAATGTTTAACCGGGTTGCAACAAGTTTTTTTATACTTTCAGGGTGAATTTTTCTACAAATAATAGTATCAAATATATCAGAAATAATAATATCAAGAGGATGGTTATTAGTTAGAGTATTGAGTGGTTCGAGGTCTATATTATCTAATATCATCTAGGTTTCCTTTTTCTGTATAGAAAAATATCAATCTGCTTTACAATAAAAGATTGAATGGCGGTAACTAATACTGAGAATGGATAAATTATGCGGAAATATCGATCATATAATATTATGCAGGGAACCATATTTTTACTCGAATCTTATTCTTTTTGTTTAAAGTAATTTTTATGTGGTTAATTAATAGAAAATGATTAAATTTAAGTTTGGAATAAGTGTGCGAACTTATCTATCTGGTATTCTTAATTTAAATGACTCTGGTGGCTATGGGTGGGCTCGAACCACCGACATCAGCATTATGAGTGCTGTGCTCTAACCAACTGAGCTACATAGCCTAAACTTTTTCAATTCCAACCGATTTGTTGTGCTCCTTTCTGCGCTATGCGATCCTGCTTGGGGTGTTTTCAAGAAAAAAAGCGTTGCTTTTTCTTGAACACCCCACTGAGCTCTACATAGCCTAAATTTTTTCAATCCCAACTGATTTAGCAGTGTTAACTTTTATGTTACCCATTCTGCCTTAAGCGCGAAGAGAAAAAAAGCGTTGCTTTTTTAGCTTTTCTTGCAAACCCGGCAGAGCTACTTAACCAAACCATTTAACATAACTAAAGGTGGCCTATTGTGCTAAAGCAGCGTTGAATCGTCAAGCGCTAAAATATAAAAAAAGCTCAATTTTTATTTTTAAAGTAATAACGTTGAATCAGACCTAAGGCGGTTAAGATACTTTTCATGGGTAAGTCTTCATTAGGCAACAGCTGAGCTTTGAGGTTTTGGATTTGGTAATAACCTGAAGGGTAAATGGTGATAATTTCTTTATCATTGACTAAGCCTAAACTGGTGTAGCTATGCGTTAATAAGAACAGAGGGGCTTTTTTATAAACAAGGACTGACCGACGCTATAATCCTGTAAAGGGTTTTGTAAGCCAAAGATTCGTTTAAGTAACGTAGGAACGATATCGTAATGACTCGTTATATGCTTAACCAGTTAAGGTTTTTGACCGGGCCAATGAATAATCAAAGGAATTTGGGTTTAGTAACGCGTAAAGTTACTGGTATGCCCCCAATAGCCCCGATGGTTATCGTTGAATTCATTGCTGTGATCGGCAGAAATAAGAACTAAGGTATTATCTAATAAGTGTCGTTTTTTTAGTAATGCGAGATCCTCTGCCACTAGCTCATCGATATAATATAAGGCATTTTTGTATCGATTAAAGGTAGGGATGGGGTCAGTGTAGCTAGTATAGGTTAGTCGATCACAGACGGATATGCTGGCTGAAAAAAAGCTGTGGGGCTATTGCCAAGACAAAAGCTATGCGCGGCATCATAAAAAACAAAGCTAAAAAAGGCGAGGGAGTATCTTGGATAAATTTCTTAAATTCTCTAGTAATTTGTTTGTCTCTATCGTAAGGGGTATACTCTAACGTTGAGGCTTTTAAATTTTTTACTCGTGCAAATATATTTTGATTAAAAGGGGGAGCGAGTAACGAAACGCTAGTGAAAATACCCATGTGATAATGTTCATCGAGCAGCTTATCGATAGATATGGGGCTTTTATGTTGATTAATAGTTGCCTCCCAATAGGCGGCAGGTAAACTGTAAAATAAAGAAAATAGGCCGGGTTGGGTTACACTGCCACCGCTGAAATGCTTTTGAAACTGCCAACTTTGTTGTGCAAAGCGATAAATATTAGGCGTATTAACTGGATTCATCATATCAAACCGCCAGCTATCGATTAATATAAAAACGATATTAATCGGTTTTTTATAGGGCTTATAAACTAAAGGATGCAAGGAGTAGTTAAGTTTTTGATTCGCATGGTTAATTTCTACGAAGTCAGAACGATAAAGACTCTCTAAATGAGAAAGGGCTTGTGGGCCAGGTAATAATTTGGCTAAAACTTCATAATACAGAGGTATGGCATAAGCTTGTTGATTAAGTGCCGGCGCCGTGGAACTCTTAATTAACAACGCTAGCATATTATAATAGGGAAACAACAGACAAGCTAGAATTGAAACAGGATAATGTAAGATATAATCTTTATGGCGTAATTTCTTCCAGATTACTAAGGCTAAAACCATTTCTACAACTAATAAACATCCCGATAATATACCTATCAATAGCCATTCTAGCCAAGAAAGATCAAAAACTTCGTTGGCTTGGCCATATGTTAATAGCTTCCAAATGACACCATTTAAATGAAGTGATATTGACCAAATACAAACGTATCGACACTCAGTAAGTAAGTAAATAGAAAGCTATAATAACTGAAGCAGAAAGTATGAGTTTTTTTAGGGCATAGAATGACAAGAAGAAGGGGGATAATGGCAGCCGCACAAGCAAATAAACCAAGCTTCCCAAAAAATGCACTGAGTAAAAACAAACAAGCCAGGAATTGATTAGCTAGAGAAGAAACCGATAAATGAAAAGGGAGAATAATGGCAAGATAGTGCAAGCCAATTCCCCACAATAATAGGGCATTTCCAACGAAAAACCAAAATATCCAAAATAGATTTTTTTTGTTGTTAAGGACATTTCTTTATTGTTTTTATTTTTTTTATAATTGCACGAGAGGTTTATTTACGGGTCTTATGATCTAGCAAAGGTCACATTGTTTTATCTTCTTACGTAAAGTACCTCGGCTGATACCTAACATTTTAGCAGCTTTGGTTTGATTTCCGCGAGTTTGACGTAACACCACTTCTAGCATAGGTGATTCCACCTCAGCTAAAACAAGACCATAAAGATTAGAGGGTGAGTTACCATCTAATTGCAAGAAGTAATTTTCTAAAGCCTGTTCGACATAAGTCTTTAGCGGCTGTTGAGGCGCATCAGAGCTAGCAACCATAGGAAGAACAGGAAGTTGATCTAGTGCATTTTGCATATACATTATCCTTTGAGACTTGAACTAGGTCAGAGGAGTTTCCATGATATAGTAGCTAAGAGGTTGCGACAAGCATCTTTTGGCGGATTTTTTGAATTTCTTAGCCATTAAGTAGGGGTAAGGTCAAATTTTTCTTAAATATTTAGCACAATAATACAGAAAAACCGTATTTTTATTTTCATTCAGTGTGCGAAATGTCGATATAGCCTAGAAAAAATGCTTGAAAAGGTCTATTTACTACAAGAGGTTTGATTCTCATATCTCTCTATCTTGAAGGAAGATATATTTTGTTAAATTTTATTAAATTTTTAAAAGCTTTGGTACTGGGTTTGAGCTTGGATGCAGGAATATTGCCTGCTTATGCTGTACAACAGGCGTTACCTGTGGATCAAGTTTTTCAGGTTACAGTGCAACGTTTAAATAATAAAACGTTAACAGCACGTTGGACTATTAAGCCTGGTTATTATCTTTACCGGGATAAAATACACTTTGAAAGTACATCCATACGCATAAATTCAGTCGTTTTTCCTAAAGGTATCATCAAACATAATCAATTTATTGGAAAATATGAAGTTTACCAAGGGCATATCGTTACGTTATTAAAATTTAGTAATCCTTTACCTGATCAAAACCTCGATATGACGATTCATTATCAAGGTTGTGCTATAGCCGGCTTTTGCTATCCCCCGGTGATCAAACATATCACATTAACTCATTCTGGGATGTCTGTTAGCGAAATTAATTCCACGACGGACAACAAGCAGAATGCTTTATCGACAAACAATCAAATTCAGGGAACAACCATAAAAACTGCTAGCGAGCAAAGCAAAATCTTAAGTTTGTTAGCGGGTTATAATATTTTTTGGACATTGATTAGTTTTTTTGGCTTTGGATTATTATTGTCATTGACACCTTGTGTTTTGCCATTGATTCCAGTGCTATCGGCTATTATTTTAGGGCAAAAGCAATTGACAACGGTGAAAGCGTTTAGTTTATCGGTAACCTATGTTCTGGCAATGGCACTGACTTATTCCATAGCGGGAGTTTTTGCTGGTCTAGCAGGGGGTTATTTGCAGGCATTTTTACAAAGTCCGTGGGTCATTATCATAGTTTGTGCCTTGTTTGTAGGTTTGGCATTTTCCTTATTTGGTTTCTATGAGCTGCGTTTGCCAGCAAGTTGGCATGAAAAATTAATTCACATGACCAATCGTCAACAAGGTGGCAATTACATAGGTGTGGCCTTGATGGGCTGCTTGTCTACCTTAGTTATTTCCCCTTGTGTAACAGCCCCCTTAGTTGGTGTATTAACTTACATTGGGAATACCGGTAATGCTCTATTAGGAGGTTTAGCCTTATTTGTTTTAGGTTTAGGCTCGGGCGTTCCTTTACTGATTATTGGGACTTCGGCAGGTAAATGGTTGCCTAAATCAGGTCCTTGGATGAATAGTATTAAAATTATCTTAGGCATATTAATGTTGGTTATGGCGGTTTGGCTATTAGCTCGTATTCTCCCGACTAACTCTCGACCCTTTCGGCTTCTTCATCCCAATCAAGTAGTCAGCTCAGAAACAAGCGACTTTCAGACAATTAAAAGCATTTCAGATTTAAATTCAGCTTTAATTCAAGCAAAACAACAGAATAAACCCGTTTTGCTCGATTTTTACGCCAATTGGTGTTTATCTTGTAAGGAAATGGAACGAGTCGTTTTTACGGCTCCTCAAGTTAAATCCTTAATATCACATTTCATTTTGTTAAGAGCAGATGTCACTGCTAATGATGACAAGGATAAGGCTTTAGAACAGCAATTTCATGTGATTGCGCCACCGACCTTTTTATTTTTTGCACCGAATGGACAAGAATTAACCGGTGCTAGAATCATTGGGCAAGAAGAAAGTCAAACCTTTGCAAGTCATTTGCAGCAGATTTTGGCGATAAAATATAACTATGCTATTCAAGGTTAAGAGTATTTCTGAGCTTCAAATCATTTATTTGCAAAAAAATTCATTATTTAAAATGAATTAAAAGTTGTTATTTAACAGATAATTTTATGTAATTTTTTATAAAAATTCACAAATAAAAAAGTAATGAAATTGATTTTATTTTAACTTACAAGTAGTTTTTTATGGGTACTTGAAAATAAATTTAAGTCATTATTGGGAGTAAATTAAAATGGAAGCCAGTCAAAGAATTAAAAAAAAATTCAATAGAACCGAAACCGTTTCAGCAGTTATTATTAATCTGCATTAGACCGATAAAAAGGAAAATACTCCTTTATGGCAACTTAGAAAAAGTAAAAAATTTAATTTATTATATCGTTAATATCGACCTCAGTTTAATTGAAGCTAAAAATATATTCAGCAGTTTACCTTTGCATTACGCGACGTGGTTTGGTCAATTACCGATAATAGTGGAATATTTAGTGGAACAGGGAGCTGATTTAAAGACCAAAGATATTTTCGAGTAAACCTTACTTAATACATGCTGCGGCATGGAATGGCAATTTAAAATTAGTGAAATATTTTTTCGAAAAGGGACTTTCTTTAGAAGAAAAGGATCAAAGGGGAAATACTCCTTTGCTGTCAGCCGCTAAAAATAATCATTCAAAAATAGTGAAATTTCTTGTTTCAGAAGGTGCAGATAGTGCAGCGCAAGATAATGAAGGAGATAATATTTTTCTGATAGCCGCTAAAAACGGTTCGCTAAAAATTATCGACTTTTTTGCTTCTAACAAAAAAATAGATCTATCGACAATTAAAGATAACGATGGTAATACACTGTTGCATTTAGCAGTTTTAAATAATCATCTTAAGTTAATAAAGCACTTAGTTCATTTTAGAAATATTAATTTAGAAGAAAAAAATAATGATGGGAATACTCCTCTCGATATAGCCATAGAAACCGAAGATAATAATTTAGTTGAGAATTTACTTCAATTAGGTGCAAGAATAGATCCTGTTAAGCATGAAGGTAATGTCCGTGTACATCCCATTCATCAAGATAAATCCGAAGAATTAGACAGAGATGTCTTAAAACAGAATGAAGATTTATTATCGGCTAATGCGACTTTATCAAGAGTTTCGCTCTGCTATATAAGGATTTAAACTAGAGGGGGAAGAGAAAAGGCTAAAAAGGAAAGAAGGTATCCGAATTTAAGTATACAAAA
>CAYQIE010000076.1:0-24853 GCA_964417505.1 Rickettsiella sp.
TTGCTACCCGATATTGTAAACGGGGAAAGTATTTTTTGGAGGCCGTTAAATTCGCTTCTTCCATTATATTGATGACTTAATTGACAACACTCCCTAGAAAATATTTAAAACCGATACCTTAATAAAGGATATATATTTAAAGATTATGATAATTATCTTCATGATATGAATTTCGCCCTGTTCAATGATTATTTTACTGAAAATTATATATATGATCATGATAATGATTTTTATTTAGTCGAATCAGATAGAAGTATTGAGGTATTAGAAGACTTTTATTTTGATTATAGTAACTATGGTGAATATAATAAATATTATTTAACAAAGGAAGATGTAACTAAGAAGTTTAGCCAGTTTAATGGATTATTATTAACTTTGTTAGAGAATTTAAATTTATTCACAGAGAAAGCGTTGGTAAAAATTTTTTCCGACGATCCGATTGTCAATAAGTATATTCAAGCTATTTGTTTTAGCTCTAGTGATAATCGTAAAGCATTAGAAAACTTTATAAAAGCGTTAGACTTTATCTCGACGCTAACAAAAGAAGAACTTGCAAAATTAAAGTCAACTTGTCCAAAAACAAATGTAGCACAATCTGGATTGTTTAAGACAAATAAACCTGAATCTAATATCAAAAATAATAACGAAAATAGTTTAAACGAATAAGAAACTTATTCATTGGAATGTTTATTCTCTAATAATATATTATAATTTTACTCGATCAAAAAAAATGATAACTTCAAGGGAATATCTATTTTGCTTAAGTAAATTAAGACACTGGCGGAGCTTTTCTATTTTTATTATTAAAACCTTCGTCTTTTGCTTAATTTCTTGTTTATTGAGCGTCAAAAATTTAACATAATTTATAAATAACTTAAAAGGGAAAAATATGGGTTCTTCGAATGGCTATCAGGATAGAAAATAAGCCCTCATGGGGGATATACCCCATCGATCCTCACAGTTTAGAGCAAGCTACAGTATTTGATTGGTAGTGGTACCAAGATAAGGTTTTTATGAATCGATTGGGTGCAACACTTAAGCCCAACCAGATCCATATAAAAGACTATCAGGTTATCTATTTTACGGGAGGACATGGAGTGATGTGGGATTTTCCTGATAATCAAGAATTACAAGCACTAACTTTAGAAATATATCAAAACGGAGGCATTGTTTCTGCAGTTTGTCATGGAATTGTTGCTTTGCTTAATGTTAAGTTGCCGGATGGATCTTTTTTAATAAAGGGTAAAGAAATTACAGGATTTTCTAACTACGAAGAAAAACTTGCCAACTAGATAAGCAAGTTCCTTTTCTAACAGAGAATCAATTAATAAACCGCGGGGGTCTCTATAAATAAGGCCTCTAAAGCTTGGAAATCTTTTGCTATTTAAGAGGGTAGACTTATCACTGGCCAAAATCCAGCTTCAGCAGCACAAGTCGCTGAGTTAGTTATCAAGCAATTAAAAAATCCAAGTGTTTATTGTATCAAGAAATAAATTAAAACCAACTATCTGAAATTAAAAGTAATATAAAAAAGTTATTTATTGGAATTTTATTTTCCAATAATAACTGTAAATTAGAGATTCGCTATTTGTTGAGTAGCTTAAACGTGTGGCTTTTCCTATTCTTTATTTCTGCGCGGATTATTTTTTTGCTTATGTACTAAAGCGATGAGATTAATTGTGTGTTAATCTCATCGACCAACCCAAACCCACTAAGGGTATTATTCAAAATTAAAGTCAATGACTTGGTAAAAGGTATTACCCGTATTGGCAGTTTCCCATACTGTTAAAATTACATGGTAATCAGAACGTACCGGTAAAGTGAAATGATGCGCCGGCCCTTGAGTGGGTGGCGATTCCACAATGAGGTTGACAAGGATCTTTAAAAAATAATGAAGGGGTTCGCTTCAAATTGATCACGTGACAATACTTGATGACGATTCCAATTACTTCGGGTGATAAAATAATTATATCGGCGAGTGACGTGGGGAGCAGAAAATGCCCATTGCACGTTAATCGTTTGACCCGATTTAGTGGCATGCGTACACTAATCTCTTACTCCATCAATCTCGGCTGTGTTAGCGATACCGGCACTGGCAATTTGACCATCTAAAGGCGGAGTTGCGTTTTTAACATCATCGGGAGGGAGCCTTGGGATCCGTGAGGCCAGCAACCGTGCGGGAAAGAATTTCCCGGATTCTAGGTCATTCGCTATCCATTCTTCTAAGTAAATGACAGCTCGTGAGGCGGGTGTTATGACTCTCCCATGTCTTGGTTCTGGATTTTCTTGGCCACTCCGATTCTTTAGACAGGTTGTTAGTTGAGATTTTGCATTATTGCTCTGAGTGCGTTCCATGATCATTTATATTCCTTATTAATATTCATGATTAAAATTATTAATGCTTAAAAAATTTAATTTTTGTTATTTTATTGTTTGATTTTAAATGAGTGCAAAGTTTTTAAAAATACATAATATAAGGCTTTTTTAATCTATTAAGTTAATAACCTAATGAACGACCGCCGTCGACAGTAATAACTTGACCGGTAATAAAATTAGCATAATTAATCAAGAAAACGGCAGTGTTAGCAATATCTTGTGGCGTACCAGCGCGCTTTAAAGCAGTGCGAGCAACGATTTTTTCACGTAAGGCTTCATTGAATTTGGTTTCATCATCCGGCCATAATACGACACCAGGCGCAATCGCATTGACACGCGCCTCAGGCGCTAATTCTTTAGCTAAGCTTTTAGTCAGCATCACCAATCCGGCTTTAGCGATACAATAGACAGAATAATTCTTGAGTGGACGATGTGCTTGAATATCGACGAGATTAATAATACAGCCTTGTTGCTTTTTGAGATAAGGTGCTGCAAGCTGTGCTAAGAAAAAGGGTACTTTCAAATTACTGGCTATCACATCTTCCCAAACTTGAGGAGTGACTTTGGTTAAAGGTATCGGATAAAAACTAGAGGCATTATTGATTAATACATCCAGTTGCCCCCACTCGTTAACAACCTGTGAAATGAGTTGTTCGAGTTTGTCGTTATCGCGTAGATCCGCGGCTAAGGCGATGGCTGAACGGGGACGAAGTTGATTAAAACGGGCACATAAGATAGAAGCTTGTTGAGTGGATTCTCGATAATGTATGGCCAAGCGCATGCCTTGCTGATGACAAAGTTCAGCAATCGATGCACCGACACGTTTGGCTGCGCCAGTTATTAGCACGACTTTATTGTCTGTATTAGAATATGGCATAGCCTTTACCTTAATAGTTAGTAATAACAATGATAACGATACCGCTCGATTTACCGGCTCCGACGCTTGCCTTGCAAGCGCAAAGTGCTAAGTTATGTCAATTGATTGGCCAAGCAATAAGTCTTGAACCATCAGCCTCTATCAGCTTCGAACGATTTATGGAGTTGGCATTATACGAGCCAAGATGGGGATATTATACAGCGGGTTTAGATAAATTTGGTAAAGGCGGTGATTTCACAACGGCACCGGAGATCTCTCCTTTATTCGCCCGTTGTATCGGTCGACAGTGTTTGCAAGTCTTTGGTCATTTAGGTCAGGCGGATATCTTCGAAATAGGGGCGGGAACGGGCCAGTTAGCCATCGATTTATTGTTGTTCTTAGAACACCAGCAAAGTTTGCCGAAAGGTTATAAGATTTTTGAGATTAGTCCCACACTCAAGCAACGTCAGCAACAACGATTACAACAACAAATTCCTCATTTATTTCATTTAATAGAGTGGTTAGAGGCATGGCCAATGCGCCCGATTAAAGTGGTCATTTTGGCGAATGAGGTCGTCGATGCTTTGCCGGTTCAGCAATTCTTTTGGGCTGACGAGACTGTGCAAGAAGTGCGAGTGGCTTACGAAAAAGAGCGTTTTGTGTATCGTCTGCAACCTGTGAATCACTCATTAAAAGATCAGTTGATCCAGTTAAAAACAAGTTACTTTCCAGAGGTAAAGGCCTATCAAACTGAGTTACGTACCCAACTGCAAGCGTGGATGGGTCAGCTCAGTGATACGCTAGAACAAGGTGTAATATTGATTATTGATTATGGTTTTCCAGCGCAGGAGTATTATCATCCCGATAGAGCGAATGGCACGCTGATGTGTTATTACCAACATCGTGCCCATGCCAATCCCTTAAGCCTAGTGGGTTTGCAGGATATCACCGCTTCGGTGGATTTTAGTGCTTTGGCACAAGCGGCCGTTCAATCCGGATTACAAGTAGCAGGTTTCACTTCGCAAGCCGCTTTTCTTATTAACAATGATTTGTTACCTTTAACAGAAAAATGTTATGATGAGGTATCCACGATAGATGTTAATCGGCAAGTGCATTTATTAACGTCACCGAGTGAAATGGGAGAGCTTATTAAAGTGATGGGCTTCATCCGAAACTGTGAATCTCTCCCACTAAATGGATTTAAGTTATATGATAAACGAATACGTTTGTAGGTTTTATTTTGTATTGAATAGTTAATTGGGAATAAACCTATTAAAAAAATTAAGGGTCCTTTATGCTGCTTAACACGATTTTTTCTACTAGTAAAAATAGTCATGATTCTCTACATGACGAATGTGAAAAGGTGATATCAGGGTTATATAATTGTTTAGCGAGTACAAAAAGAGTGGCAGAAAAAAGTCAAAGTCCTAATTTTCAAGAAGGCCTTAATTGTTTAAATGCTATGTGCAATAAAATAGAAGAATTAGATTCAAAGCTGACATCCAGGAAAACTTTTAGTCGTTAATTTATAGAGGCTTGTAATGTTGCAAAATGAGCAAGAAATTCAAGTCGCTTTAGTCATCAAAAAAATATTGGATGAAGGAATAGCCAGCGGTCCGTGGCAGGCTAATTTATTTTTAAAAGGAATTAAAAAAAAACTTGAAGAAATACGTGATGATTTTGTGTCTCGAGTGGGCATCGATCAGCATCATGAACAAATAGCCAATAATTTGCGTGCGGCTAATGGTTCTGAAACGACTGAGGTCTATATTGCACTTTATCAATCACAGGGAAGCAACATGAGCAAGTGGCAGGAAGTGGTGGTTTCTTTGGTTAATTATATTATGGGACGGCCCATTTACCCTAAGGAAACTGATGTGCAAGCCGCAATACGTTTAAACGATAGAAATTTAAATCATGCTTATGCGGTAGTCAAGGTACCGAGTGATGCTATTCTATCAGGGGAGTTAGCCCATACTGATCGTGAAGGCCGTCAATTAATTAGCTTATGTGAAGCAGCGATACAGTTGAAAAATATTATTCGTGTTGTGCATGCAACAGGTGAATATAAACTAGTGGGAAATTTTTTAGTAAAAAAACAAAATTGATTTGCATTTAAAAAATACCAAGAATAAATAGTAATTTATATGCCAGCTCCCGCACAACAACAGCAATCCGGAGATAATTCACTTGCTCCATTATGGATTATTCTTTGTCTTTTTCTTTTAGGATGGTTGCTTTGGGCATTTTTTCATACGCAAATCGTTGCGTTTGCCTTACAGATTAAATTCTGGGAATCGCGGTTAATTGCATTTTTCTTGCCTTCGACGCGACAACTTCCTTTAAGTATCCATCAACTCATTCCTGCAGACGTTTCTTTCCCACAATTGCTCACTGTTAGTCGAGAGGTAGGTAGTTATTTACGTTATCCTATTATTCTCATTCTCATAGGCCTCGCCTTAATTATTTATTTTAGTCATGTCAATCTGCAATTTAAGAAACTTTACGATATGAATTCACTTGCCGAAGCAGAAAGAAAAAATTGGCCGCAGATTTCACCGGTCATCAAGTTGGATTTAGTGAAGGAAGATATTGATAAAGGTCCTTGGGCAATGGCGTTATCGCCGATGCAATTTGCTAAAAAATACCAATTACTCCACGAAGAAAAGATCATTCCCTCGATGACGATGGCGGCTAAAAAGCACTATCAAAGGACGGTGAGCATCAAAAGAGAGGCTGCACATCACGTGTTTGTGATGCAATGTGGAGAGTATTGGCAGGGAGTACATTATCTAAAGCCGGCTACTAAAGCCTTATTTGCTGCATTTGCCGCTAGAGCTAACCGGGATCGCGAAGGCGCCTTGAAGCTTTTGTTACAAATTGCAGAGTCGACAACTAAGGGCGGATTGGATTTTACAGGGGTTGATGCCTTATTAGAAAAGCATACCCATACTAAATTAGTGCAGCGTGTGATGCATAGTCATGCCTATGTTTTAACGGTAATGGCTTCCATGTTGGTATTAGCCAGAAAAGATGGTGTGTTAGCGAGTGCGGATTTTTTATGGCTTAAACCAACCAATCGATTATTGTGGTTTATGTTAAATTCTGTCGGTCGACAAACCTCATTTGCTGAAGTAAGCGGCCCTTTTGCGCATTGGAATGTCGAACAGGCAATGGGTAGAAGACTTATGGTGCCTATGGTAGAAGAAGCAGTGAACGGTTTGGAAGCCACGATTAAAGATATACTTTATATTCCTGACTCTGAAGCAGAGTAAGCGCTTAGCGCCTATGCGAAGCGTTAGCGCATGCAGCATTTAAGGAAACAAAAAACAGCAAGGATAGAGCTCGTTTACTGAGCTTGGCATGATGGACAGGTTAATAACTGAAAGTTGAGCATAATATGGTAGCTATTGCACGTGGTTTAGAGCAAAAACACGAACAGGATCCGCGTAAGTTATTACGCGATACACATACGCTATCACAGCGTTTTTTTGATTTTTTCAAAAATCCATCCGCAGTCACTATTTTACTCGTAGGCTTTGCCTCAGGTGCATTTTTTATCCCCGCGATTGCCGATGTTATTTTCTTACTAGGTATTTCATCGTTTTTTTATGCCTTTGCGCGCAAAACCAATTTACCGTTTCGAATGCCGCAACGTTCGCAAAAAATGGATCACAATGATTTAAAGCCTGGAAGTAATAAACCACAAAAGGCACGCGGGATTTGTTTGTTCGGCAATGAGATATCCACGGGCGAAGAATTGTGGTTTAGCAATGATGACATGCGAACGCACTGTTTAATCTTTGGTTCTACCGGAAGTGGTAAAACCGAAGCATTAATCTCATTATCCTTTAATGCTTTAGTTCAAGGTAGCGGTTTTATTTATGTCGATGGTAAAGGCGATAACAGCTTATTTGCTAAAGTTTTCTCGATGGCGCGTTCGATGGGTCGTGAGGACGATATTTTGGTGGTTAATTTTATGACGGGTGCGCGTGATATTGTTGGGCCACAAGAAAAACGCTTATCGAATACCATGAATCCTTTTGCCAATGGTTCTTCGAGTATGCTATCGCAGCTGGTTGTCAGTTTAATGGATGCGAGTAGTAATACGCCGGATGGGGATATGTGGAAAGGTAGAGCGATAGTGTTCGTTGAAGCCTTAATGAAGTTATTGGTTTATATCCGCGATCAAGGTGGAATTTTATTAGATGTTAACGTCGTACGGAATTATTTTGAATTATCCCGCGTAGAAAATATTGTTATCGATAAAATATTTCCGCGTGATGGCCAAGAGCCTTTAAGTTTAATCGATATACCTGAAGTGGTATTAGAGCCGATTACCAACTATCTCATTAACTTACCGGGTTATGATAAATCCAAAAAAGGGAAACAAGTCTCCCAAGTGTTAGAACAGCATGGTTTTATTACCATGCAGTTAACCCGAGTATTTGGTTCCTTAGCCGATACCTATGGTCATATCTTACGAACTAATTTGGCAGAAGTCGATTTAAAAGATGTGGTTTTAAATCGCCGTATTCTCTTAGTGTTATTACCTGCTTTTGAAAAATCGCCTGATGAGTTATCGAACTTAGGTAAAGTGATCATTGCTTCCTTAAAGGCGATGTTGGCGGCGGGTTTGGGTGAAGAAGTGGAGGGTGATTACCGCGATATTATTGAACGTAAACCGACTAATTCATTAACACCTTATTTATGTGTATTGGATGAATATGGTTATTACGCGGTTCCTGGTTTTGCGGTGGTTCCTGCGCAAGCGCGATCCTTAGGATTTTCTATTGTGTTTGCCGGACAAGATTTACCGGCCTTTCAAAAAGCTTCTAAAGAAGAAGCGGCATCGATAGGTGCAAACTGTAATATTAAACTTTGCATGAAATTGGAAGATCCCCTAGAAACTTGGGATTTCTTTTCCAAAAGCGCTGGTGAAGCCTGGGTTACGAAGGTCGATGCCTTTCAAACCCGCGCCGAGAGTGTCATGAATAATTATGCCGATACGCGCAGTGCTTCATCAGAAAAAAGAGCGCGTATCGATCTACTTGATTTGAAAGAACAACGCGAAGGTGAAGCACATATTTTATTTAAATCGAAGATTATCCGTGCACGATTATTTTATGCAAATCCACGGCCAGTGGCGCGCATGCGCCTTAATCAATTTTTAAAAGTCGGTTTACCGACTAACCGTCATTTATTAGATCTGCAATCACGCTTACAAGATTTTCGTCAAGTAACGGACAAAGAACAATTTTCACTTAAAAAATTGGATGAGTCCGCGATTATTACTACATTGGCGCAAACCTTACGAGAACATGCTGATGTGAGTCCCATTCAAGCAGGAATAGCGGCTTTATTGGCTTTAGAGGAGCCGGCAGAAGTCAGTAGAACAGAAGCGCAAGAGAGCATTGAGGAGGCCTCTTCATTATCTGCAGATGAATTAAATGTCTTTACACCCTTAAATATAACACCGAAATTAGCCGATTTGATGAGCGTGGATAACCCTGATCAATTTAATGCGGCCTTTCTCAAAAAGACGGCTACGCAAAAACAAGTGGCAGTGATCGAAAAGGTTTCGGGCAAATTCGAAAAACATGCTAATAGTATCGCCACCGAAATTGTTCAGGATATGGCGCTGGCGACCTATTATCCTCCTGCTTTACATCATATTCTGCCGGGTGCTGAAGTCGCGAAGGATGTCGATAAATTACTGAAAGCAATTCAACAAGAACGAGTGGCCGCTGAGGAAAAATCTTAATTGAGAGAATGTATGAAAAAGCAATTTTTTTTAATAGTTATGATTTCGTTGCTTTCTGCTTGTGCGAGCACATCCAAAAAACCCCTTAGCCTAGCCGAGCAACAAGCTAATTTGTTGAGCGCGATTAGTAAAGGCGGTGTTCGTAGAATAGAAGTCGGTGATGAATTCCGTTTGATTCTACCCAATAGTTGCTTTTTTATTAAAGGGACGCCTCATTTAAAAGCCAGTGCTTATCCTACTCTAGACCGGCTAGTGACTTTGCTTAATCAGAGAAAGAATTTGGGTATCGATGTATTAACGTTTACGCCGACGCCGGATTTACAACATGAAACCTCGGACTTATCCAGACAACAGGCCTTAGTGATTGAAGACTATCTGTTAGACCATGGCTTAAATACCCGAATTATTGTCGCTAGAGCTTGGAATAGGCATGATCAAAGTCCTGACCGCGAGGTAAGGTTTGATGGCGATCAACCACAAATCTTGGCGATTGAGATAAGAACGCGTTATTTGCATCCGGAGGATAGCGAGTGAACCGTTAGATCATAATTGGATTATAATTCAGGAAAAGAGTAGACAAATGTTAATAAAAAGTTTTTTTGAGAAATTAACTCATTGATTAAAGGCTAGCTTTTTCGATGCGTATTCGATGTGTATTGGGTTATAGTTCGTTGAAATAAGGGCAAATTAGACAAAAAGAGGGTCACGTGGGAAATAGAATTGAGTTGCTTAAATCACGTAAAGGGTTTTATCGGGAAAATTATAATCGAGTGTGTACTGCGCTCTTACTCAGTTTACTTATTATTTTGCTGTTAAGTGCACTTGTCATTTACCTCGCTATTTTTTCTCCTACCCCTGATTTGTATGCCAGCGCTCAAGACGGAAGCTTAACCCGTTTAGTTTCATCCGATCTTCCTAACAGTATGCGTGCTTAATTAATAAAAATAATTTTAAAATTGAGATAACCATGAAAGAAGATGCCTTACAAGTCGTTAAATTGCGTAATGAATTTTATCGGGATAATTACAGAAAGGTTGTCGCGGCTTTATTGTTTAGCTTTTTCGCTATCTTGATTTTAGCGGGCGCTTTATTTTACATCGTCACCCATCCTCCTGCGCCGCGTTATATTGCTATGGCTTCCGATGGCCGTATTGCGCCTTTAGTCCCTTTTTCTCATCCAAATTTAAGTAATGCCGCCATTTTAGAATGGGCTAATACAGCTGCTACCGCCGCATATAGTTATAATTTTGTAAATTATCGACAAGCATTACAGCAAGCGGCTGATTATTTTACGCCAGAAGGAAAACAAATGTTTTTTGCGGCCATTAAGAGTTCGAATAACTTGCAAGCCGTTATAAGTAAAAAACTGATTGTGTCCGCTGTGGCGACCGGTGTTCCGGTTATATTAGAACAAGGTTTATTAGCGGATCGTTATGCCTGGAAAGTGCAAATTCCGATGTTGATTACTTTCCAAAGTGCGAGTCAGTTTTCGCAGCAAGCGGTGACAGTCACGATGTTGATTGTTCGCGTTTCAACATTAACATCAGCACATGGTATCGGGATTGCACAATTTATTGTATCGGGAGGCGGGGGTATAACCGGTTAACAGCTATGTATTTTTTTACTGATCTAAAAACCAAGTTTCGGATGCTAGTTAAAATTTTATCGCTGATGGTAGTCAGCAATGTTGCGATGATGCCTTGGGCAATGGCAGAAGGTTCAGCGGTGCAAGCTGCTTCTTCAAGTCATTCAACCGAGGCAGCCGATAATGATAAAGATTCAGTGTCGATACAAACATTGAATAAAGCCGCTTTTGGATCGATGGCGCAAACAATGCTTCCGATGTCGCCGCAGCAAATAAAACGTTTAAGAGAACTTTTTAATCAAACTCAAGCAGCAGCGGCCACGACACCAGGTACGCCACCACGTCCCACCATTTCATCGCAATATGTGAAATTAGAACCAGGTGCGACGCCGACGGTTATTCGCTTAGCTCAAGGTTACGTGACAACATTGGCATTTCTTGATTCCACAGGTCAGCCCTGGCCCGTCGATAATTACGATATTGGTAATCCACAAGCCTTTAATATTCAGTGGGATAAAAAAAGTAACCTATTGATGATACAGGCCACTTCATTATACAACGTCGGTAATCTGGCAGTACAATTACGAGGTTTAGAGACGCCGGTGATGGTAACGCTGATTTCGGGTCAGAAAGCCGTGGATTATCGAATTGATTTACGTGTTCCGGGTAATGGCCCTAATGCAAAAGCGCTTTTAGGAAGAAGTTTACCGCAAAGCGCCGATCCAGCCCTATTAAATATTTTAGAAGGTGTACCTCCAGTAGAAAATACAGCATTAAAAATTTCGGGTGGGGTCGCTCAAGCCTGGTTAGTGGCTGATCATATGTATGTACGAACCCGTTTAACGCTCATTTCGCCCGCTTGGATTGCAACAATGTCCAGTCCAGATGGTATGAAGGCATATGAAATGCCTAAAACTCCTCTTATCTTGGGCTTTGAAGATGGACAATCTATCCAACTAAAAGTTGAAGGGTTTTGAATAATTTTATGAAACTTCAATTACAAAATATTGCTAACTTATTTAAAAATATTCGTACCCGTAGCATTATTATTATCACTGGCTGCATACTTTTATTTGGTTTTTTATATGGTTTTCTCTATCTAACGAATAAAAAAGTGGTCGGAAATACTTCTGTTCAACTAAAAGAATCTCCTAACATCCAATCTGTCCCGGGTGGTTTAACACAATCACCTTCTGCTGCTTACCAACGTTTACAAGCACAACAAAATCGTGAGCAAGCGGCTATCGCTGAGAAAAACGGCAGTAGTTCTATTCCTACCCTATTGGACTCTAATCAATTTAACGAAAATCAAATCGGACAGAATATGAATGGTTGTTCACCCTGTCCAAATATGAATAATGGCTGTTCGCCGTGTAACTCCTGTGCCAAATATATCGCCTGTTCTGGCACGCAATCGGCTACGACTTCAGTAATATCATTGCAACCGAGTCAATTACGATCAGGAACGTTAATCTATGATACACACGGAAAGGTTATGGGCCATTTGGGTGTTGATGGTAAAGTACGGGATGGTAATGGACAAATAATAGGCCAAGTAGGACCTGATGGTTTAGTGCGATCCGAAGATGGCACTGTGATGGGTATCGCAGCGGTCCCGGCTATGGGCGATCCCGTTTATGATGTGACGGGGCGCTTAATAGGTACGGTCGATCGAGATGGAAAGGTAAGAGACGCAAAAGGTCGTGTTATTGGCACAGTGGGTCCTGATGGGATCGTTCGTAATTTAAAAGGTGCTGTGATAGGTAAGGTCGTTGCCCCTAAAGCCAGTATCGTTATCCCCGCCTATGATAAAAAAGGCCATCTTCTGGGTACAGTGGATGCCGATGGAAAATTAAGGGATGCTAACGGTCATATCATCGGCGAAGTCGATGCCAATGGCGTAGTGCGTAACCCAGCAGGAAAGGTGATGGGTCATGCTTACTTGAAGGGAACCCATGAAAAAAGACAAGTCATACCAGCCACACCGGTTTATGATCGCCACGGAAGATTAATAGGAACGCTTGATAGCGATGGCGAAGTACGCAATGCCCAAGGTAAGGTTATCGGTAAATTAGATAGTGATGAATTGGTGCGTGGATTTCACGATGAAATTATTGGCGAACTTGGCGCAACGGCACCCGGTACGCCGGTGTATGATGCTCAAGGTCATTTGGTGGGAACGGTCGGTAGTGATGGCATTGTTCGAGATGGTCAAGGCAAAGCACTAGGCAGGTTAGACGCGGACGGAACGGTTCGTGATAGTCAAGGGAATCCTATCGGTAGTATTACGCCCCCTCAAAGGGCCAATGAAGTTTCCGCCCCCACCCGCAGTGATAATTCAACGAATGCAGCCGTTAGCTTATTGCCTGATGCGACCAATCAACCTAATCCTGAATTACAGGCCATTTTAAATCGACAAGCACAACAGATTTCCACGCAAAAAGCGGATCAACTACAGCAACAAATGGAAAGTTCAATGAGCACGCAAGCCACTCAACTTTTTGCGGCTTGGGTTTCACCGAATCAACAATACGTTGCAGGAACGCCCGACTTTAATCGTGTTGGGGCTGGTTTAGATGGCGCCTTGTCTGGAGGAGGAGGGTTTCCAGCAGGCGTCAAAGCCCCTGCAGTAAAAGCTGGAACGATTATGCAAGTCGTTCTTTTAACAGCAATCAATAGTGATGAGCCAGGTCCAGTGCTTGCTGAGATTGTCCAAGGCAAATTTAAGGGTGCACGGATCATGGGTACCTTAAGCAATCAAGGTCAAAAGGTTTTACTTTCCTTCAACACCTTAAGTATGCCCAAACTATCAGAAAGTGTGCCCATCAATACCGTAGCCATTGATGAAAATACTGCACGTACCGCATTGTCTAGTGATACCAATAATCATTATTGGTTACGTTATGGAACCTTGTTTGCTTCAGCATTTATCCAAGGTTATGGACAATCTTTCATTAATTCGGCACCCAATTATAATATTTCGCTGTTCCCTTCTCCCGTACCTGCTCAACCTGCAAAAAGCAATTTATCGCCACGCGATAGAATCTTTGTGGGATTAGGTCAAGTGGGTCTACAATATTCATCAGTACTAAGAAATGTATTTAATACGCCACCGACGGTGAGGGTTTTCTCCGGAACGCCGATGGGAATATTATTCCTTTCTGATCTCGCGGCATTACCGACAAGTTAAGTTTTATGCTTCCATATTTTATAGAGTGAGGCGATAATGGATAACAAAGATTATAATGACGAAGAATACAAACTTCAGGATTCAACAACAGAATCCGCGTCACACTTTGCTGACGCTGCCAGCAATCAAGATCTGGCATCGGCTATTTTGGAAAAAACCCGACGTCATCATATCTTTTTGATTGTATTTATTCTCTTTGCCAGTTTGGGTATTTTTAAAGTTGTCAGCGGATTAATTCATCGATTAGCGACTCCCGCTAAACCTAAAATGGTTGCCACAGTACAGAAACCGGCAGCCCCCGTTGTTCCGGCGGCTGTGCAAGTGAATATAGCACTGAATAACCGTTTTAATCATATAGAGCAAGAACAACGCGAATTGCAGTCACATTTACAAGCCTTTGATTCAGATTTAAGTGATATCAAATCGACTTTAGCGGATCTTAATTCTCGAGTCGCGGATATCAATGATCAAACTCAACTACTTAGTTCGCAACAACAATCTTTTCTGCAAAAACAGAGAAAAGCAGAAGCTAAATTGATTGAAAGAAAAAAAGCAGCACCTAAACCTGTTTATTATGTCCGCGCAATTATTCCTGGTCGCGTATGGTTAACCTTGCAAGATGGTTCGACACTGACATTAGGGTTGGGAGATAAATTAGCCGGTTACGGTGTTATAACAGCAATTGATCCGAGTCAAGGCACCATTACGTTAAGTTCCGGCGCTATCATTGGTTATAATCCAGATGATAGATAATGATTATGCACACTATTAACACGAACAACACGATGATAAAGAAACATTGGCAGAATATTCTCTTCCTCTTATCTTGCTTACTACTAAGTGGTTGTGCCAATCAAAATTATCCGGGTATTGAAAAGGCATTACTCACCGTAACGGGGGAATTTCCGAATATTTATCGGTTGATTACGGCTTTAGCCTATGTGATAGGCATCGCTTTTATTTTTCGGGGAGTCTACCAATTAAAGGTCTATGGTGATTTGCGGACCATGATGTCAGTGCAAACCAATTTTAGGGCGACCATGATGGTGTTTTTTGCAGGTACCGCTTTGCTGTATGCGCCAACGGTCTTTAAAGACATGATGTTTTCAACGTTTGCGACGACGGATGTGAAGGATCCGATGAGTTATGTGCCGGCCCATGATTTATCGACGTTATTAGCGTCAAGAGCAGTTTTGCTCTTTGCTCAATTAATAGGTACTATCTCATTTATAAAAGGCTGGGTTAGCTTAACCCATGTATCTAACCCTAATGGCAGGAGTACCATGGGTAAAGCCGTGACGCATATTGTTGCTGGTCTTCTAGCGGTCAATATCGAAGGTACAAAAGAGATACTACAAGCCAGCTTGGGTTTGTGAGTGGATCATGATTTATAGCCTGAAAAATTTTAAGTGAAAACTATAAATAGAGTGAAGAGACTAAAAAAATGTTTGGAGAGACTCAAATGAAGAATAAGATCATTAAAACTAAGCTGATTCGACGCAGCCTTTCCGGTTTAAGTCAATTATCCTTAGGGGTAGGTGCCTATTTTTATACTCATTTAGTCCTAGCTGACACATCCAATGATCAGAACTTAGGTAATGTGGCGAGTACGATTACGGGCTCTTTTGGCCAACTCGCCAAATTGATTACCGCAGGGGCCTATATGGCGGGTATTGGTTTTTGTATGGCTTCGATGCTGAAGTTTAAAGCACATAAAGATAATCCTACGCAAATTCCAATAGGAACGCCCATCGCCTTATTATTTATTGGTGCCGCATTAATATTCTTACCGAATATATTCAGAATTGCCGGTTACACGTTATTTGGTGGAACCAGTGGCGCAGGGGGTGTCAGTGGTACGACAGGGCTCCCAGGAGAAGGTTCGTAAAAAACCTTTTTTAGGTGCTTGTAAGTGAGAGTGTTAAAAGAAACACCCTTAACTTACTCTTTTTATCTGGAAGGAGCTAGCTTCGAGAGAAAGGCTGCGTTTTGTGTAACCGTGCGAGTGTACTCTCTAGACATTCACTCTCTATGGATGAATGTCGAGCTTCTGAGCAGACGAGTTAATTTAAGGATTAATGAATGAATGAAAAATAAAAAAATGCTTTCAGTTAAAAGATTAAGTATCCAACCTTTCATATCGGTATTCACAGTGATGTTCATCACTTTGGTTTATCCAGGGGCGAGTAAATCCGAGGTAATGACCTTAGGAGATATGGCCTTAAAGATTACCGAATCATTTGAAGGTTTAGCAAAACTGATTACGGCGGGTGCCTATATGGCCGGAATTGGTTTTGTGATGGCCTCAATGCTGAAATTTAAAGCACATAAAGATAACCCTACACAAATCCCGATAGGAACACCTATCGCTTTGTTATTTGTCGGATCCGCGTTAATTTTCTTACCGCATATTTTTATTGTTGCCGGATACACGATTTTTGGCGGGACCAGTGGCGCAGCTGGAATTCATGGTGTTACAGGGTTACCGGGACCGGGTATTTAACAATGTATCCGATTAAATTGAATGTGAATCCTCAAGGTTGGCGCCTTTTTATGCAGCGTAAGTTGGATCTGCGCTTTGAGGAATTTAGTCAAAAGGTTTGGCAACGCGATGAATTTACCTGTCAATTCTGTGGCTTACAGTCTAAAAATTATCAAGAAGTTATTAACTTGGATCAAAATTATCGTAACAATAAGCTAAATAATTTAGTTACTGCTTGTAGTTTATGCACACAATGTTTTTTTTTAGAATCAGTCGAAACCTATGGTGGCGGTATACTCATTTATTTGCCTGAAGCATCGCAAAATCATTTAAATGGTTTTTGTCATTTATTATTTACGGCAATGAATACTGAAAGCAAATATAAAGAAACCGCACAAAATGCTTATCGGAATTTAAAATTACGCGCTGAGATTCTTGAAGATGAATGGGGAGCCCAGCTGCAAGAGCCTTCTGTTTTCGGTCAGCTAGTGATCGAATCAGAAAATAAAGGTTTGCTGAACAAGAAAATTTTTAACACGATTCGTTTATTGCCTTCACGGGCAGGATTTAGGTATCAAAGTACAGATTGGTCACGTTCGCTAACAACACTTTTACAATAAAAAAATGCATGGCTAAAATTCTAGATTCATTTTTAGATGGAATAGATTCCTTTCTAGCCTGGTTAAGTACTTCACTTAAACAGACTGTGGAGTCCTATTGTGATTTAGAGACCGCCGATAGTCCCACGGTACTAGTTGCCCATGATGGTTCACTTATTTCAGTCATCCAGATTGTGGGTGTGACACAGCTTATTGGAACCACTGAATTTCAACGTCTGCACGAAGGGCTCACTCAAACCTTGCAAACGGCGCTGTCGCGATCCGGTCATGCACTACAAGTTTTATTTCAATATGACAGACAGGCTGCTTCAGAACTTCTCGAAGAAATTTTAGAACCCGGAAAACAAACCAGTCAACGCTTAAAATTAGATTTAAAGGATTTATTCGCTGAACGGATTAATTTTTTAGCAAAACATTGTGCTTCAGAGAGTGTTTATTTTGTTTGCTGGACGCGGCCAACCAGTTTAACCACCGAACAGTATCAGCGTTCTAGCAAAGATAAATTAAAATTTATTCGCGAAAAAAAGATTCCTCCCTCGATGCTCACACAGAATGTGATTGCGGCTATTCCCGATTTACGGGATACACACGATGCCTTTATTCGTTCGATCTGTCATGATTTAGCTAATTTATATATTGCTGCCAATGTATTAGAAGTCCATGATGCCGTGCATACAATCCGTTCAGTGGCTGATCCTGCTTTTACTGACAAAAATTGGCGTGCAGCATTACCAGGAGATAAGATTTCACTGAAGGAATATGAGCGTTCGCACAATACACTTTCCGATATTCTTTGGCCTTCATTGGCGCGACAAGTATTACCCCGTGATGCTGAAAATTTGGATTTGAGGACGGTACGTTTTGGGGATAGAATTTATTCTTGTGTTTTTATTGATCTGCTACCCAAAGAGATAAAGACCTTTAATTCTTTATTGCAACGGACATTATCGGCGAGAATTCCTTGGCGTATCTCCTTCTTTATTGAAAGTGATGGTCTACGTTGTATTAAATTACGATCGGTGTTGGCATCTATATTAAGCTTCTCATCGGCGCAAAATCGTTTACTCAGTGATGCCAATAATTTATTACAGTATGTGGCGATTAATACCGATGATGCGGTGGTGAGATTACGCGTAGCCGCCTGTACGTGGGCGCCAGAGGGGCAAATTGGTTTGTTGCGCACACGGGCAGCAGAACTCGCAAAAGCGATTGAAGGTTGGGGATCTTGCGATGTGTCTGAAGTTTCAGGCGATCCGTTTGGTGGTCTGGCATCAACGCTATTAGGTATCTCTGCAGAAAGTGTTGCGACACCGACCATCCTACCTTTTTCGCAGGTCGTTTATATGTTACCAATTACTCGACCCGCATCGCCTTGGAAAACGGGCGCGCAATTATTCCGTAGTCCTGATGGTAAACCTTGGCCCTTTCAGCCGGGTTCAAGTGAACAAACCACCTGGATCGACTTGATTTATGCCCGCCCTGGTTCAGGAAAATCAGTCTTATCGAATACCTTAAATTTAGCCTTATGTCTGGCCGGTGGTTTACAACGTTTACCACGGATTGCCATTATTGATATTGGCCCTTCGAGTAGTGGTTTAATCTCTTTACTACGCGAGGCGTTACCGGTTGAGAATCGTCATTGGGTGGCGTATCATCGCTTACGTATGACAGCGGATTATTCGATAAATCCCTTTGATACCCAATTTGGTTGTCGCTATCCTACAACGCAAGAACGTAGTTTTTTAGTGAATTTTTTAACACTATTAACCACACCCTTAGGTGCTGTTAAGCCTTATGATGGCATTTCGGATATGGCCGGTTTGATCATCGACGAGCTTTACAAAAGTTTAGCGGATCAAGGCTCACCTTATCCTTACACGGCAGGTATTGAACCGTTGGTTGATGGAATTTTAGAGGAAATGGGTTTTATCTCTGATCAGCGTACCACTTGGTGGGAGGTAACGGATGCGTTATTTATTTCTGGATTTCCCCATGAAGCGATGTTGGCACAACGCTATGCGATGCCATTACTGGCGGATGCCGCCGCGATTTGCCGAACGCCTATCATAGAAGATTTGTATGGAAAAATAACGGCGCCGACCGGTGAAAGTTTGATTAACGCGTTTGCACGGATGATTTCCAGTGTGATACGCGAGTATCCGATTTTATCACGCGTCACTCGTTTTGATTTGGGTGAGGCAAGGATCGTTTCTTTAGATCTCGATGAGGTGGCAAAAAGCGGTGGCGATGCTGCGGATCGGCAAACAGCCGTGATGTATATGTTAGCACGTTATGTCTTAGCCCGACATTATTATCTCAGTGAAGAAAATTTAAGTGATATTGCTAGCCAATATTGCGATTATCATAAGCAACGAATTGCTGAGTTGCGTGAAGATCCTAAACGGATTGTATTTGATGAGTTTCATCGTACCTCAAAAGCTAAAGCCGTTCGTGATCAAGTGATCATGGATATGCGTGAAGGGCGTAAATGGAATATTCAAATTGCTTTACTTTCTCAATCCTTAGATGATTTTGATGAGGTGATGGTGGAGTTTGCTACTGCTATTTATATTATGGATGCGGGTCCTGCTCAATCAGTAGAGAAGTCAGCGGAAACCTTTGGCTTATCACCCACGGCTAAAATTGCTTTGCGTACCCGTGTGCATGGTCCGCATGAAGGTGGTGCTACCTTCTTAGCACAATTTGCGACGAAAGAAGGGATGAATACCCAATTGTTAACCTTAACCTTAGGTCCCATCGAGTTATGGGCATTTAGTACTACCGTTGAAGATGTTAATTTACGGAATCGACTCTATCATAATCTCGGCCTAGTCGAAGCACGACGAGTGTTAGCGCGTTTATTTCCTCACGGTAGTATTAAGAAATTAGTTGAAAGACGTTTAGCGACGCTCAAAGAAGAACAGGGTGTTATCACTGAGGATTCTAGTTTAGGAATAATTGAACAAATTGCAACTGAAATTTTAGCTAATTATACCAAGGATCCGGAATTATCCACACTTTCGGTCACTTAATCAGTAAAACTTAGCAACAAACCAATGCAAAAGAGGATTTTTCGCATAAGCTAAGTAAAACAATATTGACAAAAAGGATATATAGAATATGGGTAAGCATGAGGATAGTTTTGCCTTTTTACAAAAAAATGAATTTGGTAACGAGAAAGTAGCCCTCAATCAGATTCGTTTTGGCAATCATAGTTTAGACAAACAATTTAAACGTGATATTGAATTCATCAGTTCAGCCATCGTGCAATGCGGCTCATCCCAGAAAGATAAACTCAAAGCAGATATTTTATTAAAAAGTATGCTGTTATTATTTTTTGGTCGTGTTTGTTATCGACATCATTCCGATCAACGTTTTTATCCTTTCAATACCTTGGATGCTCATTTCGAGCATTCTGTATTTAAGCATTTTCCTATTGCGGCGATTTTATTGCATGGTAGTCGAATATTAATAGAATTTCCTAGTGATATCGCTTCGCCACTTATGGATTGGTTGGTAGATATAAAAATAGTTGGCGCTATATGGCGACGCATGGCATTAGCGCCTTGCCGGTAGCGGAAGTGGTTGATCACCAAAGCATCGATAGCACGTATAAATTTTTAAAGGAAGAAAAGGTGAGTGGTGCCACGGCAGCGTTTAATTTGGTATCGAATTCTATTACAGGTTTATGGCATAATCCTTATTTGAATTTTTCCGCAACACCATCAACGCAAGAAAAACTGAATTGCGCTGAGCATTATGGTTTTGATTTAGCATTGGGCGGAGTGGGTAATCAACATTTTGCTTTGAAAGAAATTATTCAAAATAATGGTGAACATGGCCATTTATATATTCATTTTTATCAAGATCTTTCCCAAAAAAACAATCAGGATTGTTGTTAGGTATCGAACAATTGGCTCCAGGAAAACCGGATCAATACGGCGGCCAACATGATTTAACGGTCAGTGATAAAGAATACAGTGCTTCCGGAGGCGATCTTTTTTGTAATAAACCCAACTTAGAACGGTATCAAAAAGAACACCAAGGATTAACGACGCTACCTTTCGCAACTATTACGATAGTCTCTGGAATGGTATCACTGAAGAGACGTTAATTTTAATTAAAAAGAGTTTTGATAAATGCCAATGTTTGTTGACCTTATTAACCAAAGAAAAAGTGCTTGATTTTATAAAACAGTTGCTGATGGGTCCTACTGGCGCTCAACTCAAGGATTTTGATGAATTATTTGATTGTTACTTTCAAGAAATTCCACAAATGCCATTAAAAATGAATCACCAGGATGCCGTCAAAACTGATTTAAAGGGTTTGCAACAACGCTTAAAAAAATTAACCAATGAAAAACAACAACTAGCAATAGAAATTACTCATCTAAAAGCGGAAATGTTATGCCAAGTACAAACTATAAAGAATCAACAATCTGAAGAATTAATTAAATTCAGCGAACAATTAAATTCGTTAGCTATTGAAAAAGCTGATTTAGAAAAAAACAATCAGGAGTTAACCGTTAAGTTAATGCGGCAACAAGAACAAATTCGCCAACTGCAAAATGAAACATAGTTTATTATTAGTTAATCGAAGTTATGAGTTTATGCAAACGGTCATCCAACAGATGGGTTGGTTTGCCAATAAAACACAGAAAAAGAATATCCTACTCGCTTTACAGCAGAAAACGTTAGAAGAAGGAATAAATTGCGAGCAATTAAGTTATTTGTTAAAAAATTTCATCAGTGTTAGTTTAATGGATCGCCATTATTTTTAAAAAAAGACTCGGACTGCAAAGGCCTGTTTGAAGAAATTACAACTCTCATACTATCAACCGTTAATTACTTTATTACAACTGCAAAATCCCAAACATTATCAAGATTTAATAAATTTAGTCTCTAATAAAGAGACACAAACAAAATACTTTGTTTCAGCAACCTATAGAAATAATCTATATGCTTTCTATCAGAAAAAAGACTCGAGACAGATGAACGAAAATCAGTTGAATTTAGCGACCAACCAAATAATTTATCAACTCAATGTTATTCAAAAATAATTGTTTTTTAGTAGGTTTTTATGAATTTCAGGATTCAAGACTTTAAACTATCAATTACAAATAAACATTTAACAATTTGTTAATATAACAAGAGTAAGCTTTTTAATATAGTTTAATCTTAAGTGAATGACTGATGATAGCTAGACGTAAAAGTGTGACGGGCGGTATTATCGAGAACCTGGTTGTTCCGACAGACGCTTTGGCTACTCCTTTTAATAATGCTGAATTACTTTACGATTTAAAAGCACATGTCCCTTATCCTGGCACAGATATCCGTGATCCTTATCCCAATATTAATGATTTGTCCCATGCTCAAACGATAACGGCAAGCGTCTTTGCTTCAGGTATCCTGTTTGTTCTTGGCAATTTCATTATTCAATCTTATAGAAAAATTCGCCACAAAAAAGGTTTAAGTCTTTATTCCTTTTTTGAAAAATATTCCGACATCGGGGTATATTTAAAAACACAGGCAAAAGACAATGATAATTATCCTCCAGAAATATTACAGGCTATAGCGTATTATTATAATCCTGATCTTCCTGCTTTTGTGTCCTGGCGTCGTCGCTCATGGGTATGGATAATCCAATCGAGACGTTATCTGAGCGTACAGGGGTATAAAAAAATAACACTATTTCTGATATCTATCAGCATATAAATGACAAGCTTGCATCCTATATTAATGAAAAACAACACTACGGAAAGTGGGTAGCTGAGTGCTATGCTGGAAAATGGACAATTCGCCCAATCGATCCTTCTTTTAATATAAAAAAACAAGAAGAAAACAAGCTAACCCTTTTCAAACGAGTTTGGAACTTCTTCGAAGCCCGTTTAGCTGATGGGGAAAAAGCAAGCTATATGTATTGGGTGTGGGTTTTCATCTTCTTTTTTTTTACCGGGTGTGGGTGTGATAGGTGGCATAGTATGGCCACCTATTCTTATTGCGGGTATTTTTTTATTGGGTATTTGGATAAATAATCTAAGGAAAATGCCGCAGGCTCGAAAACGGGCAGTGCTTAATGAAGAGGTTGTTTATCAGGAAGAAGTCGCTTGCTTATTAGAAAATGTTAAGCGTCACTTGCAAGTTGAAGCATTAACCCAAGCAAGCATCGGCTTGAAGGAATCAGCTCTCCATCAAGAGATGAAAGAGATAATGCACAAACAACGTGAGATGCTCTTTGTTGGAGCTATTTTAAATGGATTTATAGGTGGATTTTTAAAATATCCTTTATTTCTTGGTTCCTTTTTGCAGTCATTAGCTTAGGAGTGAGCATTTTACCACTCGGTTTCGCTGTGATAGCCGGGGTAACACTTTTTTTTGCTATAGCCTGGGGAATTTATTCAGCTTGGCGATATTTTCAATTAAATGATCATTTAATTGAAACCAGGGTTGACCATTTGACTCAATTAGAAAAGGGTGATGTTGATATTCCAATACTATCTCTTCGCGAATGTGATCGTTTATTCCTCTGTGGTCAAATTAATGCTTCAAGCTGGACTATCAGCAAAAAAATTGTTAAAAGAGCTTGGGTAGGGCTGATGGGAATAGGGGCGGGAATTGTGATTCTTAAACTAAGTGCTTATGGACTTACTACTTATGTCTTAACCGCTTTAGGAATAACGACTAGTATCGCTTTTTTTCCTATGTTATGTGTTTTTTTGCTAGGTGGATTACTTTATGCGGCTTGGCGAATTTATGATTATCAGCTCAAAAGTCAATAAGCTCAACTGGATAATGTGCTAAGCTCTTTGACTCATCCAGTATTTATGGCGCATAAAAAAATTGAGTTTAATCAAAGTATTTAAACGATTGAACTTCAAAAGTTAAGTCAGTCATGTAATGATATCCTTCATTGGAAATCTGAACAAAGGCCGGATCCTTTGACATTGCCGACTGATTTTTTTAAAGATAAAAATTTAAAATTAAACTACTTAAGCCGAAGTGTGAGTTGTCCTGCAGATTTAAACCTAATGAGTATTAAAAGATAATTTCTAAGCCAATGGATGGACTTCATCATGGGCCGTTTCACTTCATTCAGTATAAATGAATGGTGCCATTCTAAGTTGACTAATGTTTATAGACTAAATATTATTTAATTTATAAGTTTATCAAAAATTTATTTTATTTTTAAGCGATTTAAATCAAAAAAATTTTTAGTAAAATGCCAATTTTTTAGAATCAGTCATCATTTAATAGCCAAAAAATAAACATCTCCAGATAGGGTTATTTTAGGGGCTATCATTTTTCTATGTTAAGGATCAGCTTTGTTGATAAATATAAGGAGAATAAACCTTGCATAAAAAATGCTGTAAAAAATAATGAAGAACTTTTATTACGTCGACAGGCTGCTAAAGGCGAATTTCAACAAATTCAAGAGATTCTAAATCGAAATAAAATAAATTTAGACTTTAATATCAATACCCAGAGCTCCAATGGCAATACGGCATTGCATTGGGCATGCCTTAATGCGAGGGAGCTTTATCAGGATCCTTTCTGAAAAATATAGTGAAATCATTCGATTGTTAATTGAAAATAGGGCAGATCATCAAATAAAAAATAAATCTGGAAAAATTCTACATGATTTTTTACAAGGTGTGCATGTCGAATTAAGTGGATCGGAAGCTTCTTCTCTACAAAATCCAACCAAAGATTCCTGTTATTTCTCATTTAGCATGACACTATTACGAAGTCAATGCTCGAAAATTACCGCACCTGAGGAGCTTGAAGGTGAATTAGCATTAGAAATTACCTTTTACTTTATCATTGATTCCTTGAAATTATTTGATTTTTTCCCATTAGTAAACCAGCAACAACAGGAATTAACTATACAAAAGTTTCGCTCTGCTATATAAGGATTTAAACTAGAGGGGGAAGAGAAAAGGCTAAAAAGGAAAGAAGGTATCCGAATTTAAGTATACAAAAG
>CAYQIE010000077.1:0-3229 GCA_964417505.1 Rickettsiella sp.
TATTAACAGGATTATTGGCTTATTATTAAATCTTCTATCACTAGAAATTTAAAGCCCATTTTGTAGCATTAATTATAAATATTCGAGAAACTTCTGGGGGATAGAAAATACACTCCGTCTAGGTAAGCAGTCATCTGGAATGTATGCATCAGGAATGCGTTGCAGATCGGGGGGTGCTACCCTTAATACGCATAATGTTAGAAGATACAGATGGGAAGAAAATAAATTTTCCAGGCCTGAATTAATTAACTGCAGGTAATGACTATCTTTAATAGCACGGCGTACAAATCGTAATGACTCAACAATAGAGTAAAAGTTCGTTGATGATGTATTTGTCTGATATTTCCCCTTATCAAAAAGCTGGCTAAATCAATAGCTTAATACTTGGAACCAATAAATTACTCTCCATGAACCACTTGAGTAGGTAGGCCTATTAACTTTTTTAGTAAATTCTTCTGGAAAAAAATAACGAAGCGTGTTTATTTCCGAATAATGATAATCAACACTGTTAAACAATAGAAAACATTAAGATTTCTAGTTTTATCTTCTCTATCATTTGAATTAATATTATTGGTATAGTTTTGTTGTGTAAGAAAGTAAGCAAATTCTTTTTTGCCTAATTTATTCATGTCTAAAAAGAATTTTTCCACTCTAGGATAAAGTTGTAATTCATAATTAGCTTTACCGGGTATAAATACTTTAATATCATCAAAGAATTCGTTTGCGGTACAAAGTGTTTTTTTAACGCCAATTGTCATTCCTATCATATTTATTTCCCTTTACTTTACAGAATATGAATTAACATGAGGTTCATAAAAATAGTATAGTATAAAAATATTATTTTTTCTTGCTTCAGCAATTTCCTTAGCGAGGTTTAAATAACGCTTCCTATTATTTTTAGTGGAGTTTTTTTATATTAGTTTGAAAATGGTGTAAGTATTTGATTTTACTGGCGCGCCCGGAGGGACTCGAACCCCCGACACCCAGGGTCGAAACCTGGTACTCTATCCAGCTGAGCTACGGGCGCATATAGACTTGAAGAGGCAAGATTCTAACAGCTTATAACTTACTCAGCTAGCATTTAGCAATTAATCTTGCTGAAGTTTTTATACTGGAGAGCTATTAATGCTATGTAAGGCTAGACCGCCGCCGATATCATCATTTTCAGCAGGCTGAAAATAGCTAAAAAAGCTTATTAAATTATTTCTTAATCCATTTTTAAAATTATCTATATTGGGAGCGTTTAAATTTTTAACTTGATCCTCAAGATGTTTCTTTAAATCATTAAGTTGCTTATTATCTACGGGGACAGCAGTCAGATTATCTGCTAAATTGAGCATTTGCGGTAAGTTATAAATTAATGCAGCGCCTAGGTTGGCTGTCCATTTTAATGCTTCAGCAATATTACCTTCGGAGCAACCTAATTCTTTTAAACTGTCTGCCATGGCTTTGTGTGTAGTAAAACCGGAGAGTAAAGCGGGTAATACGAAAAGTATCCCTATTAAAGAAGGCCTTTCTAAAGACATAAGTTTTTTACTGGTGGAATTGACACCCTTAATCGAGAATCCTGTGCCGAATATACCACTACCAATGGCAGCGATTAAACCTCATAGTGCGCTGATAGCATCTGAAGCATCAAGTTTTTTCTCAGCTAAATCGCGCATGCCAAAATAACTGATTAATAAATAGGCGCTAAATTGTGGAATGCTGAACAAACCCAGGGCTGTGTTAAGCGAATAATAGCGAATTTTTTGTGGTGCAGTTAAATCATGATTAGCAATGAGTTCAGCGCTTAATTCATTTTTTAATTCTTGAGTTAATCGTTCATTGAGCTGTAATCGTTGCTTGTTTGTAAATTCTTCAATAATAGAATTAATTTCTTCGATAAGCTTTTCTTTTTGTAAATCGGTTTTATTTTTTAATAAAGGGGGAAACGTTATTAATTAATTCCATGGTTCCTACTACATTAACACCAATATTAAGAAAAGCAGAAATGATCTGTAATTATCATATAGGGTTCATCGATGTAATTGCCTTCTTCATCAACGATATTCATAAATAAATTGGGTGCGACACACATCGTTGAAAAAAAGAGAGCGGCTGAAAGTTTCCAAGGCATTTTAAGTAGACTAGGGAATTGCTGTAAAAGTTTTCGATAGGCTTTGTAGATTAAAAAGAAAATTGGTGCTCAGACCGCCTATCATGGCGGCTTCTTTTAACCAGTTGGCTACAGAAGCGCCTGCATCATAGGCTGGTTTATAATAAGTAATGACACGGGCTGCCGATGCAGCAGTAATACCCATGCCAATACTTGCAGTTTTACAGGTTAAGTTTTTAGCTGATTTAAGTGTTTTTTGAAAAAAATTAGGTGAATGTGGTTCAGGAATTAAAGGCATAGTTTCATCATAGCGTAGCATTTTTATTAACCTTGGGATTAAAGTGGCATCTTTGAGAGAATTAATTATACGATAGAATAATTAATCTTTACTTAACTAACAAGAAATTATTAAAAAAATATTATGATTGTTAATGGTTTAAACCGTCAAGACATGCCTTTTTTCATCAAGGCCAGCAATTTGTAAAGATTTGCTATCAATAAGTTTGAAGTTGGCATCCAGTGTATTAATTTCTTCCGTAAGATATTGTCCTTTCATTGCTAAAAAAATTCCATTTTTACAGCATAAATGTTTTGTTTTAGACAGAAATTCATTTAATTGACTAAAAGCACGACTGACAATGCAATTAAAGCAATTTTCAGAATAATAGTTTTTAACGCGTGAAGAAATGATATCGACGTTATTAACCATTAATGTTTGTATGACATGCGTTAAGAAGCGGGTTTTTTTCCATTACTATCTAATAAAGCAAAGCGATATTGCGGATGTGTAAGTGCTAATGGAAGGCCAGGCAAACCCGCACCAGTACCGACTCAAGAATGCGCGGGCCCTTTAAATAGGTACTTATAGCGAGACTATCAAGGATATGCTTGGAAAGCATTTGTAAAGGCTCGCGAATACTGGTTAAATTATGTATCTGATTCCACTTGTGTAATAGCAAAACATATTCAATTAACTTTTTGCTAGTAACATCATCAATCTGAAATTGATTTTGGTTTAAGTAGGTTTATGAGTTCACTATTACAAGAGTTTCGCTCTGCTATATAAGGATTTAAACTAGAGGGGGAAGAGAAAAGGCTAAAAAGGAAAGAAGGTATCCGAATTTAAGTATA
>CAYQIE010000078.1:0-60934 GCA_964417505.1 Rickettsiella sp.
TTACGGGATATATTACTCTTTGCTTTATTATTCATGTAAGATCTCCTAGAATGACTTAAAGGTTTAACAGATTTGTCAACCTAGCTGATGACTTCCACATCAAGTTTCATCGCTTCACGTACTGAATTTTTAAAAACCTCAACATCGATACCTTTATTTTGATAAAATTCTAAAATTAATTTTAATTCGTCGGATATTTTTTTACCTCTATTTTACTTATTTCATTATTGCGGTTAACCCGGTCGTTCCTTTCTGTTAAAACTTCCACTGTTACAATAAATGCAGGTTTTTTTCAAGTAATTTATCAGCTATGGATTCCAGATAAGGTATTTCGACGTTTAAAACGGCAGTTAAATAATCTACATCAATAAAGATTTCATTTAAAAACTTAGCTAAGTTATCAGAATATTTATTTGAATTATCACTTATTTTTTTAACATTATTTTCTAAGTTCAAAACTAGGTTTTTTACAACACCCTCAGAAAGATTCATTTTTACCTCCTTGTAGGTATTAATCAAGTACATAAATTATGTATACAGTATTTTTTTTATTTTCCTATAAAAACTTATCAAATTACCTTATATTGCAGATAATATTTAGTTATTAATTAATTTTTAGTTAAAATCCATTTAAAACTTAATGCAAATAATTTATAAATAATTTAGCTAAAATTATCCACATACTTTATCTAGCGTATTTATTTAAATATTATTTTTTATAAGTTCAAATGAAATTTCTCATTCAAAACGCAAAAGGAAAAGAATATGACGACAAAATTAAATTCACATGAAATAACTTCGATATATGATCAAATTGAAAATTTAAGTGAAGATAACTTAATACTTTTAGCAGAAAAAGACCCTATTATAAATGGAGAAGAAACCAAACAAGAAATCAGCAATGTATTAGGTTTAAATAGTGATATGCAAAACTATACCAACGCCTTAGAAATACAATTGCCTATAACCCTTGAGGGAGAGGGTCTTCCTGATACTACACCTACACAACTTAAAGCTCAAAACAATGCAAAGACCTGGCGAACAGAAATCAATCCACAGATTTCTAAAAATTACACCAAACTTTGGGTCTTAATAATCTTATATTAGCCTGGGGCGAAAATGATATTGATAAAACTATATCGATGATGCAATCAATCAGTAGGATCTTACAGCACTTAAGGAAGTCGTGCTAATGTATGCAGAAGAAGCAAGTTTGTGTAGCGTGAATGCTAGAGACACATCAGATAAGCTAAATGATTTTTATTCAATTTTTATAGAGGATGGTAAGTCCTTTCAAGCTTTATACAATCAAATAGATAAAGTCTATGGCAAATCTTCAGCAAAAAGACAGCAACTTGATGCTGATTTAAAAGCTTATCAAAAACAAATCGTTGATTACAACGTGGGTATAGGTGTTGCTTCAGCCGCTATTGTGGGGGCGACATTAGGATCGGTATTGTTTGTAGCGCTTAAGGCTAATTTATCAGGTAAAAAGTCGCAAAAATAGCGGGTGGAACATTAAGTACAGTTGGAAGCGTTGCCGGTCTTATATCGGAGATTATGGAAAAAAGACAGGGGGCACAAGACAATTATTTCTCTACAATAAATAAAATTAAAAATATTGAAGAACAATGTGCTATTACAACAACACTTAACGAAAATTTAGGTTTTGCTTTAGATCTAAACCATAAAATATCACCACAAATTGTGCTTTAAGTCGCAGTTGGAACACTGTATCTAAGTACACAGAAATTGCTAATTTGAAAATAACAAATAATGCGGCCATAGTACTTAAAATACGTTTAAAAAAGGCCTACAGCACTGCTTTAGAACTAAAACCTATTATTCAGCAATGTGAAATCAATCAATTGTTACCGATACAAGTTTCTAATAAATTAGTTAAAACACGTGCATTACCTGCTTCATTTGCTAATAAATTTATCCCTTCAGAAATATTTTTTAAATATTTTTATGATTTAAAAAAATAAACGAATATAGAATAAAACCCACAAGAAATAAATCTTGTGGGTTTTTTAAAAATTGATACATTATAAGAATTTGAAAACACGCTGAAACAACGTCTAGCGCGCCTATCTTTAGTTAAAAATACAGATATTTAATTTTAAATAAATGAATATTTTATTGGAAGAATAATGAAACATAACTCCTTATAAAATACTTTATATAGTTTATTTATTGTAAATATTAAAATTTTATTATTTACTGAAATGAATGAAATTAAGAGAGACTACTATGAAACAAATTTTAGATATTAATGAAAAAAAAAATCAATGTATGCGCAGCTCCGCGATTTATCAGTGGAAAAAATATATCTTTTAGCTGAGAACGATTCCATTATCAATAGAAAACAAGTTGAGGAACAAATAGCTAACTTCTTGGTTTGAATAGTGATATGCAAAATTATACTAATTAGCTTGAAGCGCAACCACTCATTAGCTTACAAGATTACGGCTTGCCTGATATTATTCCCGTACAAACTCAAGCAAAAAAATGCTGAATATTGGAGAAAAGAAATTAATCCAGAAATATCGAATCAATACACCGTTTCCCTATAATTAGTAAATTTAATTCTTGTTTTTTTTTTTGAGGGGGGGGATATTGAATGATATTGATCGAACTCTTGATGAAGCATTAGCTACGCAAGCAGGAAAAGAAAATTTATTAGCCTTAATGGGATTGTATGCTGACGATGCAAATAAGTGCAGTCAAGCTGCCCAACAAACTTCAAGTCTAGTTAGCGACTTTTATGGGGTGTTTACAGAAGATGGTAAAGCTTTCCAAGTTTTATATAATGAGATAGATAGAATATTTAACAGTTCTTCGGGGAAAAGAGCCGTCTTGGAAAAAAATTAAAGGAATGTCATGATTTAATTGTTTACTATAATGTCAGTATTGGCATCACTTCGGCTAGCTTGGTTCTAGCTGTGTTAGAATCGGTGCTATTTGTTGTAATTAAAGTTCCGAGTTTTACCACCATTTCAGGAGCCATCGGATTTGTAGGCGGTGCTGCTACCCTTTTAAAAGAATTGGTAAAACGTCGCGATGAACAATACGTTATTTATAATCAAACAAGTCAAGAACTTAATTATATCAGTACCCAATGTGCTATTGCTAAACTACTTAATGATAATTTAGAACAATGCATCAATTTAAATGGAATAATAACACCCCAAATTAAATACTTGAGTAACAGTTGGAATACGATATCAAATAAATATGCTGAAATTGAACGAAATATAACTCAAGGAATGAATAGTAATTTGGCATTGTTACTTAAACTACGTCTCAAAGCGGCATACAATACTGCCAAAGAACTATTACCGGTATTTAAACAATGTCAAAAAAATCAATTATTGTCTATTTCTGTTTCTCGTGATCTCACTGACATTCTAGTATTACCTCGTTCTTGGGAAAAGAATTACATATCCGCAGAAATTTTTTTTGAATATTTACATAAAAAAATAATTTTTAATCGCATCAATATTAATCAAATTAAATATTTGTTTGTTTTTATTTCTTATAAATTCTCGAATACTAATCTTATTCAAAAAACAAAAAATTAGAGGATTATTTAAATAGCCCATCCACAGCCATAAAATAAGGTTAAAATCAATGCAATCACCACCGTACCAAAGGTTAATTGTCGCCATTCTCCGGCACAGATCCGTCCAATGACAAGGGAACTAAATCCCAACATGATACCGGTCACAATATTACAAGTTAATACAATAAAAGCCGCACATAATAGCCCGGATAAGGCATCGACAAAATCGGCAAAATTTAATTTTGACACATTACTTAGCATCAGCAAGCCGACGTACATTAAAGCGGGAGCCGTTGCATAAGCCGGCACTAAATAAGCCAGTGGTGAAATAAATAAGGTGAGCAGAAATAATAAGCCAACGATGGTTGCGGTTAATCCGGTTTTCCCTCCTACTGCAGTCCCTGCGGCGGACTCTATATAAACCGCTGCGGGTGAAGCGCCGATTAAACCCGCAAAAATACTGCTGACAGAGTCTGCGGTTAAGGCTTTTGATTCGTTTATCATGGGTTGTTGACGCTGCAATAATTTAGCCTGACTGGCTACTGCATGAATGGTACCGGTTGCATCAAATACCGCGGTCATTACTAACGCTAATACACTCGGTAAGACACTGAGATGTAAGGCGCCGATAATATCCAAATGTAAAAATAATGCGTCCGTTTTTACATCAAATAAATACGGGATGGCAAATATTCCTTGAAATTTAACCTGCGGATCGAAACACAAACCTAACAGCGAAATAAATACGATCACCCATAACACAGCACCTGGAACACCTCTTCTTTCTAAACCAAAGATCATGGCCAACCCTAATAATGTCATTAATGCCGGGAAAGAAGTAAACGCACCTAAATGCAACGGTAAACCTTGCTGTGGATTCTTAATGATCAAGCTGATACTACTCGCGGCAATCAATAACAAAAACAAACCAATCCCTATCCCAATACCACAGGCCACACCTTGCGGTAAATTACGCAGTATCCAAGCACGTATTCCGGTGACTGAAATAATTGTAAAAAAAACCCCCAACCAAAACACGGCACCTAAGGCGATAGGAATGCTTAAATGCTGTGTTAAGACGATGCCAAATGTCGTAAATGCGGTGAGCGAAACCGCACATCCTATTGCCATGGGTAAATTGGCCCATAATCCCATCAGTAAGGAACCGAATGCAGCGACCAAACACGTGGTAATAAATGTGGCTAAGGGTGGAAAATCCGCTAGCTTTAGCATATTAGGTATCACTACCACGGAGTACAGCATGGCCAAAAATATCGTCAAGCCGGCCATGACTTCACGTTGAAGCGTACTTCCACGTTCTCGGATTTGAAAAAAGGAATCTAATAAGTCTCTCTTGTGCTTAACCATGTTTACCTCAGATAACTATTCAGAATGTCCTTAAAAAAATTAACTTTCTAAATAACGGTAGATGGCCGCAGCGGTACGGAAAGAACCAAAAACCAGCAAGCGATCATTTTTTTGTAACTTACGATAAGCGTGTTGAAAAGCTAAACTCGGTAAAGAAAATTCTAAAATGGTTTGTTTGACTTCAAGATCGAATAAGGATTGTTTTAATAGTGTGGCTCTTGCACCACGTCCTTCAGTCAAATCACAGACATACCAGTGATCAACATGATGTTTTAAAGGACGCAAGGTATTGAGAATATCTTTATCGGCTAACATCCCGACAACGGCATGGGTATTACCTAAACAAGGGGTATTCGCCAAACGTTTAGATAAACACTCGCCTCCCGCAGGATTATGTGCAACATCAATAATAATTTGTCGCGCATTTTTTTCAATGACATGAAATCGACCGGGTATGAAAACGCGCTTTAAACCTTCCAGTATCGCCAGCGGCGTAATCATGAAGTGATCACCCAGCAATTCGATAGCTTGCAAAACAGTTGCAGCATTCTGTAAATCAATGTTGGGTAGCGGTAATTCGCTCAACGAGAGCTGTTGACTATTCCATGACCAGGATTGTAATTGTGATTGCAGTTTGTAATCAAAGTCTACGCCTTGTTGATATAAGGGACAGGCCAAAGATCGCGCGGTGTTAAGGATAGATTGGGGTGGTGCAAAATCTCCACATACACAGGGTCGATTCGGACGCATAATTCCAGATTTTTCAAAGCCGATTTTTTCACGGGTATCGCCCAACCAATCCATGTGATCGAGATCGATCATGCTGATAATAGCCAGATCGGCGTCTACGCAATTAACCGCATCGAGACGGCCACCTAAACCGATCTCTAAAATAATCGCGTCTAAGGCGGCTTGTTTGAAGGTCCATAAAGCCGCTAAGGTTCCAAATTCAAAATAAGTCAACGGAATATCAGAACGGATTTTTTCAATCTGCTGAAATGCCTGACATAATTCCTGTTCACCAATGCATTGGCCGGCAATTTGGATACGCTCCTGATAACGAATCAGATGCGGTGATGTATAAGTACCGACTCGATAGCCCGCTGCTGTTAAAATAGCTGCCAGCAAAGCCACATTGGAACCTTTGCCATTGGTTCCCGCAACAGCCACGACCAGACAATTGAAGTTGACTACCGATAAACGCTGTGCAACGTGTGAAATACGCTCAAGACCTAAATCGATGTTACTCGGATGACAAGTCTCAATATAAGTTAACCAATCAGATACTGTTTGTGCGCACAAATTTAATTCATTAGATATCGTCATTGGCAATCGCGGTTAGTGTATAACGGCCTTGATTCGCTGCCATCAGTTTATTTAAGAGCGAAGCAAGTTTACCTTTTAACTCTCTCCTATCGATAATCATGTCGATGGCACCATGTGCTAACAAAAATTCGCTGCGTTGAAATCCTTCGGGTAAAACTTGACGGACTGTTTGTTCAATAACACGCGGCCCCGCAAAACCAATTAATGCCTTTGGCTCTGCAATAATAATATCGCCTAGATTAGCAAAACTTGCCGATACACCGCCCATCGTTGGGTCAGTTAACACCGAAATAAAGGGAAGTCCTTTTTGTTTGAGTTTACCCAGGACAGCACTGGTTTTTGCCATTTGCATGAGTGAAAACAAACCTTCTTGCATCCGTGCTCCACCACTCGCTGAAATACAGATAAAAGGAATATCCTCATCGATTGCCCTGAGTACCCCTTGTACAAAACGCTCACCTACCGCTGCACCCATCGATCCGCCCATAAAATCGAATTCAAAGGCTGCACAAACCACGGCTCGGTCATGAAGTTTTCCTTGCATGACCAACAAGGCTTCTTTTTCACCGGTTTTTTTCATCGCTGAATGTAAACGATCCTTATATTTAAACTGATCTTTAAACTTAAGCCTATCAACCGCTTCTATTTGGCTGCCAATTTCTTGAGTGCTTTCAGGATCTAAAATTTGTGCTAACCGTTTACGGGCTTTAACGCGGTGATGATGATTGCATGTCGGGCAAACCATTAGGTTACGTTCAAATTCTGCACGATATAATACGGCACCACAGGACTCACATTTCGTCCAACTATTTTCCGGAACTCGTGTGGTATTTCGAACGACGGTCCGAATACCTTTGATAACCTTTTTTAACCAACTCATAGCTTCTTATAACCTCTCGCTCTGCCAATTAAATTTTTTTCAATACAGAGACATGCGCGTGTCACAACTAGTATTACAGTATACTGCTAACATCCCTAATAGATCTAAATTAACCACCAATCTTCAATAATTCCCAATAATGTTGATAAACACTTTCCGCTGCACCCACATCATTCTGAACCCTACCCCACTGTAAGGTGCGTTTATCGGGATAAATCATTGAATTAAGTAAAGTCGTTTTTGGCATCATTTTGTAAGCAGTAAGATTAGGTGTTGCAAAACCGGTGGCTAAACTAATCTTTTTAGCAATATCCGGTCTGAGTATAAAATTGATAAAAATATAAGCATTATTCGGATGTGATGCCCCTATCGGAATGGCCATACTATCAATAGAAATCACAAAACCTTCTTTAGGGTAAATAAAACGTAAAGCAGGATTTTCTTTGGCAGCTTGATAGATATCACCATTCCAAGCCATACCCACACTTAAGTCTTCATCAATAAAAAGTGATTTCACGCCATCATTATTAAATAAACGCACATTGGGCATTAATAGCTTTAATTTAAAATAAGCTAAACGAATATGTTCAGGATTCGTATCATTCGGTGAAAAACCTAACACCATGAGCGCTATAGAAAAGACTTCATGGACATCATCCAATAACAGCAATTGATTTCGATAAATAGGACTCCAAAGTGTTGACCAAGCTTGCAACTGTTGTGCAGCATGGTATTTGCTATTAACCACAATTCCGGTTGAGCTCCAAAAATACGGAATACTGTAATGATTCCCTGGATCATACGATTTATTAAGTAACGTTGGATTGAGGTTTTTAAAATTCGGTAAACGGGATTTATCTAAGGCTTGCAACATACCTTGTTGACGCATGCGATCGACAAAATAAGTTGAGGGTACGATAACATCATAACCGGTATGTGGATTGGCTTTAAGTTTTGCATACAAGGTTTCATTGCTATCGTAGGTCGTATAATTGACCTTGATTCCTGTTTCTTGCGTAAATTGTTTCAATACGTCATTAGAAATATAGTTTGACCAATTATAAATATTAACAATCTTTTCTTCGGCATAGACTGGACCCACCAGCCCGCTTAAACAAAGGATGAAAAAATAACAAACGAGACGCATGATTATTGATTAACCTTTTTGGGTAGTACAAGTTGAAAGGCAACTACGATAAATAATGTAATCGCAAACATCACCGAGCATAATGCGTTTAATTCCGGCTTTAAGCCAATGCGCACTAAGGAGTAGATATATAAAGGTAAAATTTGAAAATCGGGGCCGGTAACAAAAAAACTAATAATCACATCATCTAACGATAAAGTAAAACTTAGCAGCCAGCCGGCTAATATCGCTGGCCATAACATCGGAATAATGATTCGACGAAAGCTCATAAAATCATTCGCACCTAAATCTCGCGCGGCCTCAAAAATATTTTCATCTAAACCCGTGAGTCGACTATAAACCGTGACCGCAACAAAAGGAATACAAAAGGCGATATGCGATAACAATAACGACCAAAAACCTAAACGCATATTCAGTAAAAAGAACAGGATCAGTAATGAAATTCCCATCACAATATCGGGGAAAACGATCAAAACAAACAACAAACCATACAATAAATGCTTACCAAAAAAACGATACCGATACAGACAAGTCGCTGCAATAGTGCCAATCAAGGTCGCAAAACTTGCCGCTAACACACCCACTTCCAATGAATGCAATGCAACCACCGCCAGATCAGTATCATCGCCCAGTTGCTTATACCAAGCTAACGTAAATCCATGCCAAAGCAATGAATAGGTTGAGTTATTAAATGAATACATAATCAACAAAACAATAGGAAAGTAAAAAAAGCAGTAGATAGCTGCCAAATAACTAAATTTCGCCAATCGGTTCATCGTGATATTGTCCTATTTTATTGGCACGTCGATACAATAGTAACAACACACCCATGGCTAACGTGAGTACCATACTCACCGTGGAACCTAATGGCCAATTGTTTGCGGATAAAAATTCGTTTTGAATAAGATTTCCCACTAACAGTGACTTAGCGCCACCTAAAATGTCAGGAATATAAAACATACTCATCGCGGGCAAAAATACCAAAATGATTCCTCCCATAATGCCTGGTAAGGTTAACGGTAAAATAACCCGAGTGAATGTCGTCATGGTATTCGCCCCTAAATCACGCGCCGCATCAATAAATTGTGTGTCTAATTTTTCAAAATTGGCATACAAAGGCAAAATCATGAAAGGAAGCAAACTATACACTAAACCAATAATCACCGCCGTACTGGAGTATAAAATCGTTAAGGGTTGATGAATAATCCCTAAAGCTAACAAAACCGTATTTAATAACCCTTTAGCTTTCAATATGGATATAATCGCATACGTTCGAATTAATGAACTGGTCCAAAAAGGAATGATCACCAAAAACAATAATAAACTCTTATATTTAGAATCAAGTTGGGCTAAGAGATAAGCAAATGGATAACTGAGCAATAAACAAATTAAACTACATAAACCCGCTATGCAAAAGGAATACAAAAATACCTTGAAATAAATAGGATTTAATAAATCTTGATAGTTTTGCAACGAAAATTGCCAGCGAAAAAGATGCACGGGATCATTTTTAAGAAAACTGGTTATCAATACCAATACTGTGGGTAGTAAAGCAAAGAGTGACAACCACAACCAAACGAGACTGATAGTACTACCTTTAAAGAGACGATCAATTTTCATCAGGCAAAATGACCTCCCATCCCGGTATCCAATGTACCCAAACCGATTCACCACTATGAAAGTCTAATTTTTCATCATCTTCATTAAAGAATTGTGTCGCAGCCAATAAATTTTGACTTTGTAAGCGCACCATGAGATCGACAGTTGAACCTTTATAAATAACTTGCTCCACAACACCCGGAAACATTTGCGAGGTATTGGTCACTTCAGCTGGCGACCAAACCTCCAGATCCTCGGGTCTCACTAAAGTATAAACCTTTTGATTCTTGGAAAAATGATGTCGATTTTTTAAGGTAAACTCTTTGCCTTCGATGTTGACATGAAATACATCGTTATCAGCCGAAATAATTTGCGTTTCAAAAATATTGACTTCACCGATAAAACGCGCAACGCGTAAACTATGCGGCTCTTCATAGACTTCGCGTGGTGTGCCGATTTGTTCGATGCGTCCTTCATGCATCACCACCACCCGATCCGACATCGACAAGGCTTCTTCTTGATCATGCGTGACAAAAATAAACGTGATACCTAATTGCGTTTGCAATTGTTTGAGTTCGAGCTGCATGGTTTTGCGTAATCGATAGTCTAGAGAACTTAACGGTTCATCCAATAGTAATATACTGGGCTTATTGACTACCGCTCGAGCAATTGCCACCCGCTGCTGTTGACCGCCGCTTAGCTGCGAAGGTTTACGTTCACTTAAGTGAGATAACTTCACCATACTTAAGGCATCATTAACCTGCTGTTTAATCTCCGCTTTCAATAAACCTCCTTTGCAACGCAATCCAAACGCAATATTGTCAAACACATTTAAATGTGGAAATAAGGCATAGCTTTGAAAGACTGTATTAACATGACGCGCTTGGGGTGATAAGCCTTTGACATCGGTATCATTAATACAAATGACTCCCGCATCGGGCTGCTCAAAGCCGGAAATTAATCGCAATAAGGTTGTCTTTCCGCAACCACTTGGGCCGAGCAAGGTCAAAAATTCACCATGTCTCACCTCGAAGTTAATATCTTCTAATACATCTTCTCCATCGAAGCGTTTAGTGACTCCTTTGAGTTCAAGAACATTGCCGTTCATTACACAGGTATCCTCACTTTCTGCTAAATACTCTTCACACTCGACATGGTCGGCGTTGCCGTTCAATTCGCAACCTGATGTGCTCGAGTACATTCCGGTTACTCATTCCCACCGCCGCTTGCTAAAGATTCAATGGCTGTGAGTATAAGACTAAAATTGCAAGGGATTATGCAATAGAGCTTCAGTAAAACCAAGTATTTTATTAATTTTTAGATTCCAGCTCTTGAAGTATGGACGGTATTTTAAAAAAATCATTTTCTGCTGGAGGCAATGCAAATTTTTCTGGATAAAACACATGCGTTAGATAGAGACCACTCGCAGTGGCTGTCACATCGGCTGCTTTACGATCGTGTGCCAATAAAACCTCTTTAGCCCAGTCAATGGGTTTTCTCTCAGCACCTATCGTCATTAATACTGCACTGATATTCCGCACCATGTGATGTAAAAAAGCATTGGCTTGAATATCAATGATGACGTAGCATCCCTGGCGTTTTATTTTAATATGTTGCACTTCCCGCCATGCGCTCCTCGCCTGACAACTCGCGGCTCGAAATGAACTAAAATTATGCTCACCAATGAGATGCTGCGCCGCCGATTGCATTGCATTTTCATTTAAAGGAGAGTAACAGTGACTGGTATATTGATTCCATAACGCATTTTTTAATCGATGATTATAAATAATATAATGATAACGACGTGCGAGTGCTGAAGATCGCGCATGAAACGTGCTATCCATTTCTTGCACCCAATTAATTCGAATATCAGCGGGTAAGTGACTATTACAACCCAACAACCAAGCTTGTTGAGAACGCTGTGCAGTCGTATCAAAATGCACGACCTGAGCGATGGCATGGACACCTTTATCGGTTCGCCCAGCACAGCTTAACGCTATCGGATGATCCGCCACTTGGCTAATCGCTTGCTGTAATAAGGTTTGGATGCAAACTAATCCGGCTTGTGACTGCCAACCATGGTAGGCACTGCCATGATAGGAGATGCCTAATACAATTCTCATCGTGTCATACTCTTCATTGAACTTTGGTTGTGTTACTGCTCAATTCGCAATCGGCATGTAACGTGAATACACTCCGGTTGCTGCATTTTATGACACCTTGTCAAAAATCCATGGCGTGAGTATAGGTAGCTCGCAAAATAACGCAAGCTTTGCAAGAAATAACTTTACACTTTATTTTTCTATGGGATACTTGCAGCTGAAATAATCGCTTTAAATTGTTGTAACCGGGCTTGAGCGATCTGTGCGGCTTTAGAATCTGGATATTGTTGGATTATCTTTTCAAACAATTCCATCGCCATGGCTTTATCGCCTTTAGCAAAATAGGCTAAACCACACTGTAACATTGCATCGGGAACACGTGCATCCTGACTATAGCGACTAATAAAACGTTTAAAAAAGTTAATCGCTGCATCGGCTTGTCCTTGTAATAAATACAACTGACCTAAAAAATAATCGGCATTGGCAACATTCAGATCATTTGGAAATTTTTTATTGAATGTTTCAAAGGCTTCGATGGCCTCGTTGTATTGCTTGGTTTTCAATAGCTGAAAAGCAGCCTGATAGGCACGCTCGGCCGCGGGTGTAGGTGCAGAATTCGGTAATATCGATTTTCTATCATTTGAAGTCTGTTTTTTAGCACTACTCATATCGACGATAGGACGTGGACTTAATGTTGTCGTTACCGACGGATTGGTAACATGAGCAGGGTTTTCTGTAGAAAATGCGCTCCGACGAGCTCTAGGCGCTAAGCGTTTTTCTAACGCTAAATATTGGTTACGTATCTGTTCTTCTAATACTTTAATCGCATGTTGTTGGGATTCAATCTTGCCTTGTAGGGTTTGTAATTGTTGTTGCAAATCATCCATTTGCACCAACAGAGGATTAAGATTAGTAATTTGTCGTTCTAAAATCGTGACGCGCTGTTCCAAGGAAAAAGAAGCTGAATTACTGGGAACGGCTGGCGCACTCGGCGGAGGCGGATTCGAGGCGGCGCTAGAAACTGAGCGGCTACCTAAAGCATTACTCGATTCATTGGCAGGAACCGATGGACTCGCAGAATGAGTCGCCACCGCCGGCGCCTCATCATCGTCATAGGCATCCACCACCGGTGCCAATGCAAATGCGAATGAATTGAGTAATAAACCCAGGCAGCATAAGCCTATCTTCATCAGCTTAACTAAGCGCGCATTTATCCTTTGATTTAATAAGCCATCGCGACTTTGCAATGTAAATAAATTATCCAAGGATAAATTTGACAACATAGTCAATTCTTATCCTACTTACATCTTATCGGTGATAACCGGAGTTTGATACTGTAAATCAGCGCGACGATTCTTGGCATAATCCGCTTCGCTATGACCAAAGGCGACTGGTTTTTCTGCACCGTAACTGACCGTTAGAATCTGTCTTGCACTGACACCATTCGCAATTAAAAATTGTTGTACACTTAGGGCGCGACGTCGACCTAAAGCAATATTATATTCACGACTGCCTCTTTCATCGGTGTTCCCTGTTATTAATATTTTAGCTTGTGGATGACTAATGAGATAATGAGCTTGTATTTGCAATGAAGGTTTATCTTCATCGCGGACAAAACTTTTATCAAAGTCAAAATAATATTCTTGATTTCCGACCTGCAGGGGATGTGTGCTTTCATCACCATAAAAGCTACCCACATCTCCTGCACCTTGCGTCAACGCACTGTCCACATGGCTGGGCATTACTGACGTTTCGCCTAATTCATTTTTATCTGCTGTAGAACAAGCACCTAAACTAAAACATGCCGCAGTCAGAACACTTAATTTTAACAGTTTTTTTATTAACATAAACTTACCTCTCAAAAGTTAACTCGATAAAAAAGGCGACCAAACGGGATCTTGTACATCACCTTCAGGTGTCGGTAAGCGACAATTAATTCTCCCATCGATAGAAGCCATGCCTAACATCCCCTGTCTACCGGGTTTTGATTCATATAAAACCATTTGTCCATTCGGTGCAAAACTAGGAGATGCATCAAAACCTGAATGCGTAACGTTTAATAAAGTATCGTCGTCTAAATCTTGCACGGCTATATTATACATTCCTTGTTCACGATTGAGTACCACTATCATTTTTCCGTCCGGCGAAAACGAAGCACGCGCATTATAACTACCCTTAAAGGTCATGCGTTGTAAGCGTTTAGATTGTAAATTCATTTGATAAATTTGTGGCCCGCCTCCACGGTCCGAAGTAAACAATAACGATCGACCATAGGCTGACCAAGTGGGTTCAGTATCGATAGAAAAACCAAAACTAACTTGACGTAAATTTTTATTGGCTAAATCCATTAAATAAATTTTCGGCGTAGCAAAATCTTTAGATAAAGCTAATGCCAAGGTTTTATCATCTGGAGACCAGGCGGGCGCACCATTAATCCCTGGATAATCACTGACACAGCGGCGTTGACCATTGGCAATGGTTTGAATATAGATGCGCGGCATGATCTTTTCAAAAGAAACATAGGCAATACGTTTACCATCATGCGACCAGGCGGGCGACATGATAGGTTGTGTCGAGGTTAATAAAGGCTTAGCATTATGTCCATCCATATCCGCCACTTGTAAACTATAAATACGGTGATTATTCTTGCGTTTCACTAATACATAAGCGATACGTGTCGAAAAAACCCCTTTCACACCGGTTAATTTTTCATAAATGAGATCACTCACGTGATGAGCAAGCGCCCGTAATTGGGGGTGATTCACCGTAAACACGCGTTGCGCTAAAATCTGCTTACGTCCTTGCGCAACCTGTACTAAATTAACATAAACACGATATTTTCCCTGGCCTAGCGCTGTTATTTTTCCGAAAATAACATCATCGATATGATGAGTTCGCCAATATGTCAACACCACTTTATCTGACGGCGGTATTTTTCTTACGCAAGTGATCTTAAATTGACCACTATGACTTAAATCAGATTGAATGACATGGGTTATATCGTTTTCTGGCGTAAATGTTTCGCTACTTGTCAAAGGAATGATCGCAATCGGTAGTTGATTCGCAACCCCTTGAGTTAATTCAAGATTCAGTGCTGCTGAGGCATTCTGACTTAGCATTAAGCTACTAAGAGACAGGATATTGAATAAGAGGAAAATCCATCTTTTTGACAATGCTTTAACCGTCCAACAGCGCTTTTTAAAACCCAACACATTCATTTGTTATTCTCCATTATTTTCATTCTGTTTTTAGGTAATATCCACATTCTTTGCAAAACCGGATGATAAAACGCACCAATGACATGCAAAGTAAATGAAGCGATCAATAAATAGGCGAATAATGTGCTTTAGCAAAAAATTTGGACAATAGCTGAATATTCGCCAAAGCCGGTATAGTAAAAATACCATAAAAACTAATCGTGTGATTGCCGAGTGTTGACATCAAAAACCCGGTGACCGGCATCACAAACATCAATAGATACAATGCGGTAATATTAAACTTGGCCAACTGGCGCTACCATAACGGAATTGAAGGCGGTAATTTCGGCGTCTTATTGATAAAACGCCAGGTCAATCTGAGCATCAACAACCCGAATATCAACAAACCGGTAGCTTTATGCAGGTTAAATAACGCTTGACTCAAACGGGATACCGGAATGTTGACATCGTAAAGGCAATGATAAACGTCTCGATAATTAGCGCTGCCATTAACCAATGAATAAATTTAGCAATAGCGCCATAAACCGCTGAGGTATTTTTTAACATCATAAACTTCTCAATGTGATGAAAATATGAATAAAATATCGAGCAAGCTCATCATTTAGCGCATCGGACTCATCCTATTTGAGCGAATAAATTTATCTTTCATAAAATTTTGTATAAAGTTAAAGGTTCCACCCCTTTACGTATTTTTTAATATCGACTATTTTTCGACCAAAAAAATGAATGAAAATGAAGGAAATTTTTTGGTTCAATTAATAATACTTCGATAGCTATTCGTTTTTAAAGAGTCCTCCAGATTTTCTGAAAAAAAAGTCTATCAGACTACACTTCTCGGTCATTGTGAGGCTGCAGCATACCTGTAAAGTTGCCCTCCTAAGTTTGCTGCAGTGACTTTATAAGCACGAATGAGTTTATATTGGACATTAATAGTGATGTGAGTTTTATAACCATCATACTTTTTACTTAGCGTCAGAGTCCAGCGCGTTTCCAAATCTTTTTGTGTTTTTTTAGCCGTATTTTTTTCGTAGCGCCAGAGTGTTTCCCCGCTTTAATTTCAATGTTTTCAACGCGATGAGTGACTGGGAACTCTGGTTAAAATATCCTCCAGAATTATTTCTTATAAAACCTTATTGGATAATTTAGAAGATAAAATTAATAATGAGATTGTGAAATTTTTATATCAAAGGAATCCAACGATGGTCAGCAGAGTATTTTTAGTTACATGACTCGATAAAATGGGCATTATCACCCCATCGTAAAAATAAACTGGATTACAACAAATTACAAAAAAAAGCTATCTTTAGGTTGGATTTATTTATTTTCACTGACCGCTACAGAAGTTTAAAAAAAGAGATGACTAGAAACAATCACTTTGAAACATTTTTGGAGGTTTTTATCAATGAAAAAGCAATTTAAAGTAGGCGATCATGTTTCATGGAACTCGGAGTTAGGTAGAGTCAGAGGAACCATCAAGAAAAAAGTGACTTCTGAAATTAAATTCAAAACATACTTTGTTCATGCCTCAAAAGATGAGCCTCAATATTTGATAAAAAGCGACAAAACCGATCATATGGCTATGCATAAAGACTCTGCTCTTAAGAAGATTAAAAAAATTACATTAAACAAAAGGAATAAATAAGGATACTACAGCGATATCATTAACAGAACTTTGTTGCTCATACGACTTTGTTCGGCGCGCGTTAGATAAGATAAATTAAGGATATCATATCGTCTATACCTAAGCTTTATACGATCGAACATTCGACACGGACGCTTCAGGGATTTATTGATATATTACAGGCCTATCAAATTACGCACATCGTTGATGTGCGTACCCTTCCAAAGTCTAGTCATGTCCCCTGGTTTAATGAAAAGGAATTCAAAAAATCCCTTCGAAAACATAAAATTGCTTACACTCATCTATCGAAATTAGGCAGCTTACGTCGAACGAGCAGAAATTCCATCAATATTGGATGGCGTAATACCCGTTTTCGTGGGTATGCAGACTATATGCAAACCGCTGAATTTTTCGAAGGTTTGAAAGCGCTAAATAAGCTAATAAAGAAAAGTAAACATGTCGCCATCATGTGTGCTGAAGCCGTACCCTGGCGATGTCATCGATCGCTAATTGCAGATGCAGAAATCGTTCGTCATTATATTGTTTGGGAGATATTGAGTAAAACTTCTGTACGCGCGCACAAGCTGACTGATTTTGCCGTAGTGAATAGAAAAAAAGATCCATTCAAATTTATTATCCGAAAATAATCAATGCTTAATATATTCTAAAGGATATCTCTATGAGTCAGTTTATACATGACTTTTAATAAAAATATAAATAAATAATTTTAGCATTATAATGAATAAAAATTCATATTAATTTTAAAAAAATTATCAAGCATATATTACCTAAAAGTATTTTAATTTGTTAATTTTATTTGTTAAAATAAAGCTAAGCTCAAGGTTAAAGGGTTCTTTGTTACTTAAATAATTAGATACAATAAAAAGAATATTTATGCCCCAAACTTTGTTTTTCATCCCTTCTTTCTATAGCCAAACTCATCCAAACAAGGAAACTTATTTAAATAGCATAAATTATAATGAAACGTTGATAGTTTCAATGGCTGAATTCTCCTATGACAGAATGGAAAAACATAGAAAATATGTATTAAATAATATAAAAACATTACTAGCGCACCAAAACACCTTAATGGAAACGTTAGATTTATCTAAACATCAATTTAACAATTTTCCAAATAAATTAATACAGCGTGCAGAACAACATGATTTAAGTAAATATTCGGAACCTGAAAAAATGGCTTATATCTATCTTAATTGGAAATTTGATCAGGAAAAAACCTATTAAAAAAAATATGAATATCCCGAAGGAATTGAAAAAATTGTAACACAAGCCATACAACATCATTATCAGCATAATTCCCATCATTCCGAATTTCATTATTATCAAGAGGATGGTACACAAGAAGATGACAAAGAGGAGCTTAAAGCATTATTAAAAAATATGAGCCATATGGATTTGCTTGAAATGGTTGCTGATTGGATGGCGATCAGTCAAGAATATGGAACAAAGTGCACAGATTATGCAAAAGCAACGATTTAGTGAAGAACAAAAAACAAAAATATTTAAATGGATAAACTTATTTGAACCGACCCATCCAGCTAACGATGAAAGCGAATTTTCACAAAAAAACCATTCAACTAGGTAAATAAATTATTAAAAAAATAATTAAATAATCCTATGAAATAATGATTTTATGTTACAACCAAAGAACAATTTATGTTATTGATTAATAAAAAATAGGAGAAAATTTATGCCTAATAATGGAATTAGCGGAACGAATAATAATAAAACAATTAACGTTAGAGATGAAAAACTGACATTTTTAATTCTAACCAATTCAGTTATAACCGATAAAAAGGATATTTACGCTGCCCTTTATGACAAAGGTGCAAGTATCCATTATCTTATCGATAAAGAAGGTTTCCAAATTCAGTTTGCGAATGAGAATGAACAAACCTTTACCAATGTTCGAAGTCAATTTAGAAATAAAGTTTCTTTAAATAAATTTGCTGTGAATCTAATGTTTGTCAATTCTGGCAGCGAAGCTTATTAAGAAGAATAAAAAACTAAAATTAAAGATTTTTTAAACGATTTTCAAAAAAGAAATCTCGAAATCGATCTCAAAATGAACCTTTTAAGTTTAAGTGAGGCTGCTTATTATGTAAAAGACGATGTACCCGAAGGGCATGGGAAAATATTTCCCCGTCATGAAGTACCGGGTAAAATTTTTTGGGAAGAATTAGTTGAAGAATTAGCTAAACAAGGTTTTGATTTATTTATTCCCACGACACTCAACAAAAAGCTGAGATATGCGTTTTTCCTGTAAGTGCGGAATCTGAAATTACCACTCTACAAAACAAATTAAGAGAATATGGTTATCCCATAGAAACCAGTGGTGAATATAATGAAGCCACTATGGCTTGGGTCATTCGTTTTAATCACCGTTATGCCCCCCCATGCCACGAATGCCCATCTTTGGAGTAAAGCAAGCGAGATAAATCTCGATAATGTTCTAAATTATATCCATAATAAAACCTACGCAATGACACAAAACTTGCAAAATAGTAGCTTATTTAGGCCAGTTGCTCCTGCACCTAACGATGATACGGTGAATGCGTCTCAAATCAAGTTAGGCGTAGCCTAATCTCTTTGAACCTTTATTGCTATCAGTAAGTCACCTTGACTGACAGCAATAATTTTTTCAAAATTTAGTTTAACTCATTAATACGGCGACAATAGGTTTTTTTAATACCACAAGCAACGAACAATGCTAATAGCAAACTTGCTAGTAAGATCAATAAGGCCATGCGAAAATCGCTATTAGAATATAAGGAGACACCTTGAAGCATCGTACCATCCCAATTTTTTTTGCAACATCCGACCAATCAAGGGTTGAAATCCTGCACCTACAATCACCGAAGCCATATTGGCGAATGCTACTGAGGTTCCGGCAACCGCTTGCGGATTAATTTCAGAAGCTACTGCGTAAGATGTCGCAACGCCGGTATTAGCAAATCCATATAAAAATAGCAAACAAAATAAAACACCTAAGGGTAAACCAGGAACGAGTATCACTAGACTAGCAAATAATAAACTCAAACTTGCCGATAAAATAAGTATAATCTTGCGCCGTTGAATTTTATCTGAAATCCAACCGATTAACGGTCCCCCTATTGTCCAACCAATAAAGATTAAACCGACCCCCATGGCAGCCATTTCATTGCTTAAATCGTAAGTCTGACGAAAAAATTTAACGCCCCATAATTCTGCCAAAGCAGCCGTCGGCGCAAAAAGCAATCCAGATAATAAAGCATTCCACCAACTTTGTGGATTGCGCCATCATACCCGTAACAAACCTGACCAAGGTGAATCATTTAAAGTCTTTTTAGCTTTTATCTGGGTCGTGGGCAAGCTTGGATCCCGCACTAACAAAGCAACCATGACTGACAATAAAATCATAAGCCAGCAATGAAGGTTAAAGCACTACGCCAACCCAGGTTTTCTACGAGATAAGCCATTGGCATTTGCCCGACTGCAGCGCCTAACGTTCCCACTGCTTATGTTAAACCCGCTAATAAACCAAATTTTTGTGCCGGAAAAACCACCACCGTTTGCTACCTTTAACGCACTCACAAATGCAAAAGCAGCACCAAAACCCATCATTAAGCGCGCAAATTCAGCAATTTCTAGATGCGTAGTGGTAGCAAAGATTAAGCAAGACACCCCACAAAGAAAGATCATGCTGGTTAATAACCAACGCAAACTAAAGCGATCAACTAAAATACCCACCGGGATTTGCATACCGACATAGGTATAATAGAAAAAAGCGGATAAACTTCCTAACGCTAAGGTCTGCACTTTAAAATCGTGCATCAACGAATCGACCATCACTACTGACGCAACTCTGGAAAAATACTCAATAAAAAAAGCACTGGCAACTAAACCCCAGACTAGCCAAGGATAATAGGGGTTTTGTAACAATCTATTAATAAAACGATTATTCGACATTTTTGTATAATCCCAAACTTAAGTGTGAAATAGGATAAGCCCGTTACTTGCTAGGCAAACACACCTCCCTGTGTAGGCTCGCCCGCCTTATATTCCCACCTTAGGATTTTTAAAAAGCTTTATCATTCCTTTCTATTTTTTTGAGCATAATATATTAACAGTGAAAAAAATTTTGTCCATGCCAATACCTTCCTCACTTATTTATTTTAAGTAATCGATAAGCTTGATAAAATCAAGCTTCTGCATTTTGTAAATCATTCAAAATGACACTAACAACAATAGACTGTACTTATTCAGAAGATTTTTTGATTTATGAAAAAATACTAATTATGGATTACTTTTATTTAGCCTCTATCTAAAAATTCCAGCTCAGGCCTATAACGATGTCAAAATAAATGCGTTGGCACAGGATTTTCTTAAAAAAATTAAGTTCCAGGCATGTCGATTGCGGTTATCGATTAGAATAAAATCCATTTTTATCACTTAGGTTGGGCCGATCCGGTAAAAAAGATACCCACCAGCAACCAAACGCTTTACACCATCGGCTCCTTTACTAAAACCTTTACTGCCGCACTCGCGGCGCGAGCGATGATCGAAAAAAGATTAAATCTGAATACTCCGATTACCCATATTTTCCTGAATTAAGACAAAATCCTCACCTAAAATCGATTACCTTATATGAATTACTCACCCACACTTCTGGGCTTCCGTTTGACTTTAAACCGCGACCCAATAACTACGCCGAACTGATACAAGACTTACAACACTATCAACCTTCTAGAACACCGGGTAGCGAATATAGCTATTCAAACGCCGGCATCAGCTTAGTCGGCTATGTGCTACAAAACCTTTACCATCAGAATTATCAAACGCTATTATCAACTAAAATTTTTGCCTCCTTGCAAATGCATTCAACCTATTTACAAAAGTATCCGCAACCCAAGAAAAATATCTCGCTATCGGTCATGATCCGCAAAATAACCGCGTTGCTTATCATAAAAACCTTGAAACCTGGTTTGCGGCTGCTTCATTAAAATCCAACATTGTTGCTCTCGCTCATTATTTGTCTGGGCAGATCAATGTCGGTACACTGCATGATAAAGATTTGCGTAAAGCAACCCTATTGGTTCATCAAACAAGCTATTGCTTCAAGGATAACTTATCTTGTGAACAATTAGCTTGACAAGCACACCGCCTATCCGTGTTAAACAACGCTATTGGCGTTAGTTTCGATAAAGACGAATTCCCAACGTTCTATAATAAAAAGATTATTAGCTAATAACTTCTTAGTAAACAAACCCATTCTTATCGATAAAACCGGTTCCGGCTATGGAATGCCAAGTTATATGGCTTATCTTCCTAAACAAAAAATAGGTATTATCATACTCACTAATAAATTTTTAGGTGGCGCAAGAATCAAACTCGGCTGCGATATTTTACGAACGCTGTAAAAATACATTTTAAATTTAAAAGAATTTAATAAATTAAAAAAACTTTTTTATTTTTTAAAAAAAAAAGACATACCTGATTAAGTACTGATACACTACAAGTTTCCCACTTTTAGTGTACAGCCTTGCATACTAAACCACCAATAACAAGGAGTTATTATTATGTCTTTACCCTCTGAAATACAAGCAGCCCTTAAGGCCTACGATACTAAAAAAGGCAAATGGCGACGATTATTTCGTTTTGATCAGGGAGCGATACATGCACTACGCAAGCTCAGTGAAAATGATCAAGCTAATCTTTTAAAAATTTATCAATGTTTTATTAGAAATAAATCTAAATCTACATAAGAATCTTATAAAGTTTATGTAGCATTATTAGATTATTTAAGTAATATAGACTATAGTGGCATTCTAGAGACTTTGAATCAGCTCCATCACAACAATTTCTTAAATGATGCTAATCTTAATCAATTATCCGAACTGAAAGGAAATCAATATTCGCAACTTTCCTTGTTATTCCCCCAATTAGATACCAGGGGATTATTAATTCAAGATAATTTCGACAAGATCGCTAAATATTTCAAAGTAGTAACGGAAAATAAGCTTGATGATGAGTTAAGTAATATGGTTAATGCAGTCAAAATATTAGGATATAGATATTTAACCCAAGAAAATTTAGATTGGTTACTCGAAAAACCTTTAGAAGCTGGAAATATGGTAAGGGTTTTAAGAGTTTTAGGCGCCAATAACTTGATTACTTCAAACAATCGCATTGAGCTTTCTAAGGAAACTAATCGGTTTCTACTTAGTGATCAAGCTTATTTTGCGGTATGGAATCCGCTTGAAAATTATTTACCCAAGATTGTAGATACTCAAGAAAAACAATTAATATTCGATAAATTAATTCTCTTAACTCAGGAGGAAGAACCACAAAAAAACTGGACATTACATAACTGAATTAATTCCAGAAGCTGCAAAGCGTCCAAGAAGAAATACTTACGATAAATTTGCTACAGCCCCTCCTCTACGCTCAAAAAGCCGTGATAGTCTTAACATTCTTGTAGTGCTCTCCCTGGATGGAATGAGTACCCTGTAAAAAAGATTACGGATTCATTAACACAAAATGTACTGTGACCTAACAAGCCTACTAATTTAACTACAGTAGGCTTGTTACTTTATTAAGTTACATCTATTGGGTTGCTTTAAGAATTTCTCCGACAATGGTGGGTCTATGATCGAGTGGGCTTGAATTTTTAAAATAAGCGCTAGTAGCTGATTTAATTACGGAGGATTTTACATTTTTTTCAAACTGTTGTAATCTTTCTTCTACGCTATCTGCTTTTCTGCTTCAATAAACTCTAATAACTCTTGGGATTCTGCACTAGCATGGCTATCAGACATCTCAATCGCTCGATTTTTCTTAGTAGGTATAAAAAATACTGAATTACGTTCTCTTTCAACCTCTTCTAAAATCGTTGGTAACACTTTAACCCTCCTCTCAGAAAATAATATGCTTCTAATTTCATCGAAGAAATCTTCTCTGGAAATTACTGTATCTATATTAATATCAGTTCCTTCAGAAATTGCTTTTCGCTTAGCTAATAATTCTTCTAATTCTGAAGATTCTTCTTTTGGTTTAGGTTGAAACCAATCCTAGTCTATGTTTTTTTCTTTATACATAGCAATCATTCCCTTTAAAATATCAATGTTCTCAAAAGTTTTTTCTTTCTCAGAAAATTTTTTTATGGCTTTCATGAGTACCAACAAATGTTGTTGTTCATAATTTTTTTTTGATAGTTATTCAATAATTGGTAATTTGTTAACTTCTCTGAGTACTTTTGTTTGCAAATCATTCAACATATTGGGTGCTGATATCCTACTCTTTTTGACCTTTCGAACCTTTAATATATTTAAATAAAAAGTTAATTTTAGATTCTTTTATTTTTTTTTAGCATGATCGATCCTTAAGCTAAGTTTAAGAATGATCGAGTATAACTTTCGATTCTTAAGATTAGATTAATAAGAATCATCCATTCTTTTTATTGATAACAAATCATCTTCTTAACTAATTATTGCGTAATAACACCTTTGGGTCGAACCGTCAGATTAATTTGGCGAAAGGTATGAAACAAACTATTATTTTTGGGTACTGGTAAAGGTGATGCTTTATACACCGCCGTTTGTGCCGAACGATCAAGTACCGCATTCCCACTACTCTTGACAATAATCACTTCTAAAACCATCCCTCCTGGAGCTAAATGCACCACTAATTTAGTTTCCAGATGTTTATTCATTTCAGGAGGAATGATCCACTGTTGGGCAATCGCTTGTAAAATCAGATGGCGGTATTTATCCGTGGTCGCTGCATTGCGCGCTGCACTCATTCGTTGTTTCGCCAGCGATTTCATTTCTTGATCTAGTAATTGCTGAACATTTTTTTCAACTAACTTTAACGATGCTTTAGAAGGTTTTAGCTGTTTCGGTTTATCTATTGTTTTTTTTGTTTTACTCACTTTCAGCTTCGTCGAATTTGTTTTGGCAACGACCTTTTTGGTCAAGGATAACGATTTGTGGGGTATTTTTAGCGGAATAATCTTATTTTGCTCAGTTTTAGCTTGTTTTTTTTCCTTAAAGGGTAATAACACTGGACTTTTTTCAAGTAAAATCGGTTTCGATAGAACCTTTGTGACAGCCGTCGGTAAAGGCTTTATTTTATCCAGCGTAGATGTAGGCTTTTTTAACAGGCTATCCATTGGTACCGCCGTTGCATGGATCACTTGTAAAGGAGGCGGCGCTTGAAATAATAATTTTGAGCTATGGCGTAATGTTAAAAATAAAGCGAAAAATAATACAATATGCAGCAAAATCGCAATGATTAGCGAGTATCGAAAGTTTTCTTTATTAACCGGTTCAACATATACGCTTCGCATTAAGATTTTAAACGACTTTTGCTGGCGATTCAGTTAATAAACCAATATTGATGGCGCCCGCTTGTTGCAATAAAACCATTGCAGTTACGACCGCACCGTAATCAACCTTTTTATCCCCTTTAACAAAGACTGGGCGTGGCAGTTTTTTTTGTCCGGCACTGTGTAACTGTTCACTCACCACTAAGCTTAATTGCTGCGCATCAAGAGGCTTTTCAGGATGCGTCGCGGTATTCAAATAATAAAGTCCTTTTTCATCAACCGAGACAATAATAGGTTCTTGTGCAGGAGCAGTGGTTTGCGCTTGGGCCTGTGGCAAGTTCACTTTAATACCTTGCGACAATAACGGCGTTGTGACCATAAAAATCACCAACAACACTAACATCACATCGATATAAGGAACGACATTGATCTCAGACATCGGTCCTTTAGGTTTTTTCTGTGAAAATTGATAAGGATTATGCAACATGATTGACACTACCATGAACCTGACGATACAAAATATTTGAAAACTCTTCTTGAAAGCGGTGATAATTATGTAATAAATGTTGGAGCTGCTGCGAATAACGATTGTAAAAAATCACTGCAGGGATAGCGACAAATAAACCCATTGCTGTTGCGACTAAGGCTTCAGAAATCCCCGGCGCAACCATAGCAATCGTGGCGGTCTGTTGTGAAGCTGACAAGGCTTGAAAAGAGATCATGATCCCCCACACCGTACCAAACAAACCCACATAGGGGCTGGTTGACCCTAAAGTCGCTAAAAAATCGATATGTTTCTCAAGTTGCTGATGCTGTTCAGAATAAGCAATACGCATCGAACGTTGTACACCTTCCATAATAATAGTGGGGACATTTCCCACTTGCTGATGTAAGCGCAGAAACTCACGAAATCCGGCATGAAAAATACTGGCTAAACCGCTGTGTTGATCCTGTTCACGATTTAAATCCGCATACAATTTACTCAGATCAATACCTGACCAAAATTTATCTTCAAATTGCGCCAACAATTTACGTGAACGTCTCAACATAAAGCCACGTTGTAAAATCATTGACCAAGAAACAATCGATGCCACCAGCAGAATTAACATCACCAATTTAACGATGCCGCTAGCAGCAGAAAAATAACTCCACAATGAAGGATCGATGGTTGGCATTAGCGACTCTCTTTCATTTTAAATGTAAAATTTGACTTTCTAAATGAGAACAATCTATTCGTTTATTTTATCAGAAAAATCATAACTGAGTTGTTTTTGTCCATTGAGATGACCTGGCATTGTCAATCCAAAATGAAGATAGGTTTTTTTGGTAGCAATCCGACCGCGAGGAGTACGCATAATAAAGGCTTGCTGAATTAAATACGGCTCAATCACCTCTTCTATCGTGTCACGTTCTTCACTGATAGCGGCCGCTAAACTATCTAAACCTACGGGTCCACCCTCAAATTTGTCAATGAGGGTCAATAATAATTTTCGATCTTGTTGATCAAAGCCTTCTTTATCCACTTCTAATAGATCTAAAGCTTGTGCAGCCAAACATTGGTCGATCGTGCCATTGGCCTTGACTTCAGCAAAATCACGAACCCTGCGTAGCAAACGATTTGCAATCCGCGGCGTACCGCGCGCACGCTTAGCAATTTCAAGGGCACCTTGTGGATCAATGGTCACACCTAAAATCCCTGCCGATCGCATCACAATACGACAAAGATCCTGAACACTATAAAATTCTAAGCGTTGTACAATTCCAAATCGATCACGCAATGGAGAGGTTACCAACCCTGCGCGCGTAGTCGCACCAATGAGTGTAAAAGGTGGTAAATCTAATTTAATCGAACGCGCAGCGGGCCCCTCGCCTATCATGATATCTAATTGATAATCTTCTAAGGCCGGATACAATATTTCTTCAATCACAGGACTTAAGCGATGGATCTCGTCAATAAATAACACTTCTTTGGCTTCAAGATGGGTTAACAAAGCCGCTAAATCCCCAGCCCTTTCTAAAATCGGCCCTGAGGTTTGCTTAAGTGCAGTGCCCATTTCATGCGCAATGATATGAGCCAGTGTCGTTTTCCCTAATCCCGGCGGACCAACGATCAATACGTGATCTAAGGCTTCATTCCGTCGACGTGCCGCATGGATAAATAACGACATTTGTTCACACACAGAGGCTTGTCCTAAGTAATCAGCTAACGTAAAAGGTCTAATGCGTGGAAGTAATGCATCATCTTCAGTATGTTTTTTTGCAGCAACTAAACGATCAGAGATTGGCATAACAAATGATAGAGATTAAGCTGATGAAAATAATTTAAAGGTTTTTTTATGGCAATTAATCTATTATTAGCCAAGTACGACGTTTTTAGCAAGCCCCATAAGCTTAAAAAAGATGAGTCGATACTCCTTATTATTTCTTTACATGAATTATTTAATTGAGCATTGATCGACATGAAAAAATACGTTACTTTAATATTTTTATAAAAAATAAAAGGAAATTAAATGAACCTAGAATTTTCTAATACGACCGCTGCGTTACTTAAAGAGCAACTAGCTTACGAACAATTAGCATGGACCACTGAAAATACATTAGATCGAGCCAGTATTTAAGAAGTTAAAAGGCTGCCGTAATCAATTAGTCGAGGATTGCTTAAAACTTATTAAAGAATTAGATAGCTTTGGTTCAACAAATGAAGAAAAAAAGAGCTTTTCAATGGCATCCACGCAACGCTTAGTTAAGAGCCTAAAAACATACATCCAAAGCAGTGAGCGTCATCCGCGCCTAAAGAAGTTTTTGAATTTCATTCCTGATTATACCAATGGCATCGTCGGCTTTACATTAATTGCGATCTCACTGCTATCGATTGTATCTCCGCCTTTGGCCACCATACCGGTAGGTATTTTTTTCTGGATATTGATGGACTTAAGCTTTAATAATCGAGAAGCTGCTAAAAACTTGCAAGAATGCCTCTATAGCGTTGAAAATGAGCTCAGAAAAATTCAAGGAGTGGATGGTATTTTAAAAAATAAAGAAGCGCCTGCGCAAATCACCATTCAAAATCCGATAATATCGCAAGCGGGACCCAGTACCCGCAAAGATTATTCTGTCCAGTTCTATGGCTCTACTGAAAGTAACCAGGATGAAACCCACGAGCATCAATCAACATCCCGTTTGACCTTGAATTAATTAGAAATTATGAGCGTATTAATTAATTGTTGGTAAAAAGTACAGCGTATTATCGTGACAGTAAACTATTATAATATTCAATCTCTTTACGTTGTAGTTCAGTGATTTGAGATCTTTCTTCATTCGTTACTATAGGCTGATTTTTAAAGAAGCGTAAATTTTTCGCTCGAACATCTGCGATGGCAAGTTCCCAAGCCAAGCTTTTGTCGTATTGAATTTGTTGGTTTTTTAGTTCATTTGTCCAGTTTGGCTTAATTTCTGCTACAGACTCTTTTATGTTGTCAATAAATTTCTTACCACCTTGGTTGTTAATAGTATAGATACCCTGGTATGTAGGATCTCTTCGACTCATATCCATCGCAAAGGTTTCATCATGAGGTTCTATCAAATTGTAGTGACCGATAGTCGCCTCATTTTTAGGAGGATCAAAAGAAATTAATATTTTGTTGGTCGTTGTTGGTTCTTGAAGAGTCGTCTCGACTGAACCAGCATAATCTTCACAATCTGCTAAAAAGATAACAGACTCATAGCCAAACGCTTCACAGATCAACGCCGGCCCATTTTCAGACAAGCTTGTTCTTTCTGTTGATGAAGAGGGATAATGATGTTGAATCACTAACCCCAGCATGATATCGGCTTGTTCTGGATGCATCTTGCCCACAACCTCAACAAGTTCATCAAAATACCAGTCCACTTGATAAAATTGATTAAATTTATCGAGTATCACTGAAAAATTATTGTCGTTGATGATACGCCTAGCCAGCACATAGTAACCACAGAAATTATTTTGCGAAGATATTTCAAGTTGATGGGTTCGCTAGCTTCAATCATTGGTTTTTCTCTCAAATACTACATATCGTTATAGTCTGTTTTCATTATATATCGCTTTCATTGTCGGTAAACTCAAAGACAGATGATGAGTATAGCTTTATACTATCTCGAAAAACTCAAAAATGATTAAGTGCTTTAAAATTTAAAAAAAATCAAGGCATAATCAATAATTCTAACCCACATTATTCAAGGCTTGTCGGATTAACGATTCTAAAGACAAGCTAGCATCTTTGATCTGTAATACCGCTCGACTGGCCTCTTGGGTTTTATAGCCTAAAGCCACTAACGCAGAAATCGCGTCCTGTTGGACATGTTGTAATGACCGAATAATATTTTTATCAGACTCCATTGATTGGTTATGAGATAAACTTTTTAAACGATCACGCATTTCAATAATCAAACGTTCTGCAGTCTTTTTTCCTATACCAGGGACAGCTTGCAAAGCACTCACATTTTGCTGTTCAACACAACGAATAAATTCGGTTGTCTGTATTTTTGATAGGATAGCTAAAGCGACCTTCGGCCCCACACCATTTACTTTTAAGAGTTGGGTAAATAATGCGCGCTCATCAGCCGTGCTAAAGCCATACAAAAAATGCCCATCTTCACGAACAATAAATTGTGTGTATAAAAAAACCTTTTCCCCACATTCCGGAAGCTGATAAAAGGTATGCATAGACGCTTGTACTTCATAAGTAAACGCATCAACCACTTCAATTAATAAATAAGGAGGCTGTTTTTCGATCAAGATGCCACGTAATCGATTAATCATCGTCTTCTTCCTCGTCGAAATCCTTGTTTCAATTCTAGCCCACGCGACTGCCGTATTTGGGCATGGCAAATCGCAATCGCTAATGCATCAGCTGCATCGGCTTGGGGTGAGTGATCCAGGTTTAATAACAAGCGTACCATATGTTGTACCTGTTGTTTTTTCGCAGCACCATAACCCACCACCGATTGTTTAACTTGCCGCGCAGAATATTCGCTCACCATTAATTTAAATACAGCTGCTGCGGTTAATGCAGCGCCTCGGGCTTGACCTAATTTGAGTGCAGCATTGGGATTCATATGCATAAAGACTTGTTCTATAGCCACTTCATCCGGCTTATATTCTGCAACGACACTTTGTAAATCCGTAAATATTTTTTCCAGTCGTTCAGAAAAAGCAGTATTCTTCAGTTTGATACAACCACTATCAAGATAGTTCAATTGCGAGCCTTGCAATTGAATAATGCCATAACCGGTGATGCACGAACCCGGATCGATGCCTAAAATAATGACATCTTTAGCTAAGTGATAGGTTTCTAAATTAAGCATCAAGCTTGATTAGTATATACATTTTGCACATCATCTAAATCTTCTAACAGTTCAATCAAATGATCCAACCTTTCTTGATCTTCAGGATTCAGCTCAATTTTAGTGCTCGCCAACCAGGTGACTTCGCTATTTGCAAAATTTAATCCTTTTTCTTGATAAAGTTTACATAGACTTGCTAACTGGTTTTCCGCAACCAAAATGTCAATACTTTTATCCGGATAAGTGATGGCATCTTCTGCACCCGTTTCTAAGGCAATCTCCAAAATACGCCCTTCTTCAGAATCGGGCGGAAAGGTAATCACTCCTTTTTTATTAAACAAATAAACCACTGATCCGGTCGTGCCTAAATTACCTCCGGATTTGCTAAAGGCGTGGCGCACTTCAGCAACCGTACGATTACGGTTATCAGTTAAGGTATCGACTAAAACCGCAATACCTTTAGGTCCATAACCTTCATAACAAATTTCTTCCATTTGCGCACCGTCTAAACCACCCGCACCGCGCTTAATCGCTCGATCAATGGTGTCTCTCATCATGTTGGCGGATAAGGCTTTATCAACCGCCGAACGTAAACGGGGATTAGTATTTAAATCTCCACCCCCCATACGCGCAGCGACGGTGATTTCACGGATTAATTTGGTAAATAACTTACCACGCTTGGCATCTTGTTTATTTTTTCGATGCTGAATATTTGCCCATTTACTATGTCCTGCCATAACATTCTCTTTTAATTATTAAACTCGCTTTTGTTTAAATAGTTCATCCCCTTCAAGTTCGAGTGGATTATAAATTACCTTCACAAAAAATTTTATTATATTGAATAGCGGTCACTAAGGATGTCATCGGTAACAACCAAATTAAACCAATACCTAAGGTCATCAAGGCTAAAAGACCAAATACTAAACCAGTTACAATAATCAAACTCACATTTTTAAAAGGATGTTGGTTAACGGATTGAAAAACCAAACTTAAACTTTCTTTCCAAGCTATTTTTTTATCTAAGATTAGCAAAACCGTCATATAGACTAGAACGGAAAGATAAAAATATAAAAAGAAACCCATCACAAAAAGAAGCAGTAAAAAAATAGTCCCTAAGCCTGTCCCTAAATAAGCAATTTGTTGTTTCAATAATTCGCTATGTAAAAAGAGATTACTGCTAGAAAGGATAATGCTAATAAATAAATAAAGTAATAATGCGATAATTAAGAGTGGCCGCAGTTCATGACGAAAAGAAAAGGCCATATTTGCATGCGTCGTTTGATTGCGTAAATGGATTAAAGCCATATATGCTAACGAAGCGGTAAATAAAAAACGTAACATTTCAACAATAGCAACAACAAAAAATTTAAGCACTAATTTTAAATTATATAAGGTCGCTGAATTATGGGGATTTGCTAACGGCAATATGAACACGTCATATAAGGCTAATACTAACCCTAATACCAGACAAGCTGCCGCCATCACCAGAATGAAGTAAAGAAAACCTAACCAAAAACTAGCTTTTAATCCCTTTACCCGATACCAAGTTTCTAAAAAGATGGCTTTAATAGGAATATGGTAATCGCCGCTCATTGCTTTGCTAAAATTGACATCATTATAATCTGACATGCTCAATAATTATCCAGATAGTGTGCTGATACTAAAAAAATACGAATAATGCTATCCTGGTAAAAACCTAGTTAAACTACATTATAATCTCTATTTTATTTTTTTACTTTTTTCGAATCTGTAACGAGAGCTCTTTTAATTGCTGCTCGGAAACCGGACTCGGTGCGTGGGTCAATGGACAACTCGCTGTTTGTGTTTTCGGAAAGGCAATAACATCACGTATGGATTTTGCGCCGATCATCAGCATCACTAAGCGATCTAAACCAAACGCCATACCACCATGGGGTGGGCAACCAAATTTAAGTGCTTCCAGCAAGAAACCAAATTTTTCTTTTTGTTCGGCTTCGCTGATATTTAGCAAATCGAATACCGCCGCTTGTAAATGAGTGTCATGAATACGTATCGATCCACCACCGATTTCACAACCATTTAACACCATATCGTAAGCTCTCGATAAACATGTTTCAGGATGGGCTTGTAATTCAGCCACATCATTAACCTTAGGTGCAGTAAAAGGATGGTGCAAGGCTTGCCAACGTTTTTCCTGTGCATCATATTCAAACAATGGAAAGTCTACTACCCACAATGGCGACCATTCTGATTTAACACAGTTGAGATCATGACCCAATTTAACCCCTAAAGCTCCCAAGGATTCACTGACCATTTTTGCAGGGCCGGCACCAAAGAAAATTATATCACCGTTCTCTGCTGACACCCGTTGTAATATGGCAGCAACGGTTTCCTCAGGAATATATTTTAAGATAGGCGACTGCAAACCGTCTCCTCCTTCCAATTCGCGATCGATGACTTTAATATAAGCTAACCCTTTAGCACCAAAAATACTTACATATTGGGTATAATCTTCAATGGCTTTACGACTCAAATCGCCACCTTTAGGAAGACGTAATGCAGTGACTCGTCCTTGCGGATCATTGGCCGGTCCTGAAAATACTTTGAATTCAATCTCTTTAACTAAATCTGCGATATCAATCAATTCAAACGGAATACGCAAATCAGGTTTATCGCTACCATAACGTTGCATCGCCGTTGCATAGCTGATGCGTGGAAAAGGATTGGGTAAATCGACATCCAATAATTCTTTAAATAAATGACGAATCAATGCTTCATTGAGGGATTGTATATCTTCTTCATTACAAAATGACATCTCCATATCCAGTTGTGTAAATTCAGGTTGCCGATCAGCACGCAGATCTTCATCCCGAAAACAACGAACGATTTGATAGTAGCGATCAAATCCTGACATCATCAGTAATTGTTTAAATAGTTGCGGGGACTGCGGCAAGGTATAAAATTCACCCAAATGGACACGACTCGGTACCAAATAATCACGCGCTCCTTCGGGCGTTGCTTTGGTTAACACCGGGGTTTCTATATCTAAAAAACCTTTACTTTCAAAAAAATGTCGTATCAATTGCACAACCCGCGTTCGCAGACGAAACCGTTCTTGGACTTCCGGCCGCCGTAAATCAAGATAGCGATAGCGTAGTGCGACTTCTTCACTCACCGGTGTATAAGCATCGATAGATATCGGTAACGGGGCCGAAGTATTTAATAGTATGAGTTGCCTCGCCTGTAATTCAACCATCCCAGATTTTAATTGTGGATTTTCTGTACCTTTCGGACGTAAACAGACCTTTCCAGTAATTTGCACCACATATTCATTACGCAAGCTTTCAGCCTGTTTAAACAATTCAGGCAGCGTCGAATTAAAGACCACTTGCAAAAGGCCATCGCGGTCACGTAGATCGATAAAAATAATACCGCCATGATCACGGCGATGATGTACCCAACCACAGACCTGTAGAGTCTCATTGACTAAGGATTGATCGACTTGCTGAGTATAATGTGTTCTTTGCATAATATTTTTTAATTTAAGAGGACTATTTATCCGATTTTTCGGTTTTACTGGTTTTATTAAGGGTGGTGTCTTTACTTTTAGTTTCCGTAGACTGATTCGTGTCTTTGCCTTTATTTGTACTGTCTTTATTGGCAGATTGATTCGTGTCTTCGGTTTTTGTTTTATCGGAATTATCCGCTTTAGCTTTAGGCTGCGGATTTTTAAAGTCCGTTACATACCAGCCACTGCCCTTTAAGTGAAAGGTTGCCTGTGAAATCAATTTTTTTAAAGCGGGTTCTTTACAAACCGGACACTCTGTCAAGGGCTGTTCGCTAAAGCTCTGTAACGTATCAAAGGTATAGCCGCAAACCTTACATTGATATTCATAAATAGGCATAGATACCTCAAATGTTTTTCATTCTTTCAGATAAATACTCAAATAAACACAGACAAGTAAAAAAATATTCGATTATTCTTTATGCGCTGTCGTGACTTAAGCGCATTTTAAAGCAGTGTTTACACTTTAGCCAGTGTAGTCTTTAACGCTGATAGTCTAGTTTTGCAGAAACTTCAATCTAGTGTAAGCTTTAAACTCCAATGATTATAAGGTTATCTCATGCGCAGCAGTCACCTCTATTTACCCACACTTAAAGAAGCACCCGCTGATGCCGAGATTAAAAGCCATCAGTTGATGTTACGCGCGGGCATGATCCGTAAAGTGGCTTCAGGAATTTATTCCTGGCTGCCTTTGGGTTTGCGCGTGTTACGCAAGATTGAAGCCATCGTGCGTGAAGAGATGAATCGTATCTATGGCCAAGAAGTGCTGATGCCTAATCTACAACCTGCGGAGCTTTGGCAAGAATCAGCGCGTTGGGATGCTTATGGGCCGGAATTACTTCGAATTACCGATAGACACCAGCGTTGGTTTTGTTTTGGGCCAACTCATGAAGAGGTCATTACTTCTTTAGTACGTAACGAAGTTCGTAGTTATAAACAACTCCCTCTCATTTTTTATCAAATACAAACTAAATTTCGTGATGAAATTCGTCCACGTTTTGGTGTCATGCGTGCTCGCGAATTTATTATGAAAGATGCTTATTCGTTTCACCGCGACAAAGCTTCATTGGCAGAAACTTATCAGATCATGCATGATAGCTACTGCCGAATTTTCACTCGCCTAGGATTAAAATTTCGTGTAGTCCTCGCAGACACCGGTAACATTGGTGGTAGTCAATCCCAAGAGTTTCAAGTATTAGCACAAACTGGTGAGGATCGAATTTTTTATAGTGATAGTAGTGATTATGCTGCCAACACCGAACTTGCTGAAAGTTTAGTCATTAATGAACGCCCTGCTCCTACTAAGCCACTCAAAAAAGAAAAAACTCCTGGAACAAAAACCATTGCAGCCGTTTGTGAGTTTTTAAACACACACACCCAACGGTGTGTGAAGTTATTAATGGTAAAAGGAACAAAACATCTTTTAATCGGTCTTATCCTTCGAGGCGATCACGAATTAAATCCGTTTAAACTCGCTAAAATTCCCGAAATTGCTCAGCCTTTAAGCTTTGCAGAAGAAAAGGATATCTTAGCTTTAACCGGTGTTCCAGTCGGATATTTAGGTCCTATCGGTTTATCCATCCCTTTAATTGTTGATCGATCGGCTGCTGTATTAGCCGATTTTGTCTGTGGTGCAAATGAAGAAGGATTTCATTACGTTAATGTTAATTGGGAAAGGGATTGTCCACTTCCTCGCTTAGCGGATTTACGTCAAGTACAAGTCGGTGATCCCAGTCTTGATGGTAAAGGTCATTTAAAAATGGAACGAGGTATTGAAGTCGGCCACATCTTCCAATTAGGAAATAAATACTCTCGAGTGATGAATGCCAACATTACCAGCGAAGATGGCAATTCACTACCTATGGAAATGGGTTGCTATGGTATTGGCGTATCGCGTATTGTCGGTGCAGCCATTGAACAAAATCATGATGACTTAGGTATTATTTGGCCAGATGCCATGGCGCCGTTTCAAATCGTCATCGTACCGATTGCCTACCATCGATCTGAGGCCGTTCAACAAGCCGCCGATGCGCTTTACCAACAACTTAGCAAGGCAGGCATTCAGGTTTTATTAGATGATCGCATGGAACGATCCGGTTTATTATTTGCTGATAATGATCTGATTGGTATTCCGCATCGTTTAGTGATCAGTAATAAAACCTTACAAGAACACGTCATAGCTTATAAAGCACGTACTGAAAAGAATGAACAAATGCTACCTGTTGATGATTTATTAAATTTTCTGGAACAAAAATTAATCCCTATAAAAGCTATCCCATCATAAGCAGACAAGATAAACCTATTAACATGTTATTAATCAATTAAAACTGAGGAAGAAAAAGTGAATTATTGGCTAATGAAATCTGAACCCACTTGTTTCAGTATACAGGATCTAGCCAAGCGTCCACAGCAAATAGAACCTTGGGATGGTGTAAGAAATTATCAAGCTAGAAATTTCCTGCAAGCAATGAAAAAAGGAGATTTGGCTTTTTTCTACCATTCGAGTTGTCACAAACCGGGTATCGTTGGCATCATCAAAATAGCTAGCACCGCTTATCCAGATAAAACAGCTTTGGATGTGCAGGATCATCATTATGATCCTAAAAGCACCCTCACTCAACCGCGTTGGGTGAGTGTCGATGTACAATTATTAAGAATTTTTAAATCATTTATTTCTTTAGAAGAATTAAAAAGCCAAACTTCCCTAAAAGAGATGCGTTTATTACAAAAGGGAAATCGATTATCGGTTATGCCACTCACACCCCATGAATGGCAACACATTATAGCTCTAGAACATAATCATTCAACTTAAGCATCCAGCCACTATTTAAACTCATTCCTATTTAATATACTAATCAATACTCCTGATACAAAAAAACAGCCAGAATTCAAATGTAAAACGTATTACTCGCAGCAAAGAATTTTTTGGAAGTGACTCCGATAGCGAATACCGCAGAATATCAAGATACATGGGGATTGCGAATTGAGCGGCAACGCAGAAAAAAATTCAAGTGTGAAGAGTATGTAAAAAAACAATAATTAACTTAGGGAAAAGTAACTATGTCCATTACTAATTGGCCTGTCAAGGAACGTCCACGAGAAAAGCTCATCTCGCAAGGAGCTGCCTTTTTATCTGATGCAGAATTGTTAGCGTTATTTGTCCGTACGGGTGTCCGCGGAAAAACAGCCTTAGATATCAGTCGTGAGCTACTCTTACAATTTGGAGGTTTACGCTACATCGTTGCAGCAAGCCTGGAACAGTTCTCAATGACGCTCGGTTTAGGCCTAGCAAAATATGTTCATATTCAAGCCGCAAAAGAATTGGCACACGTCGTTTACAAGAAAATCTTGAGCAACGAGATACGTTTGAAAATCCACACGATGTTTATCACTATTTAACGCATAAACTAAGAGCCTATCCATATGAAGTCTTCAGCTGTTTATTTTTGGATAATGCCCACCGCTTTATTCATTTTAAAGAGCTTTTTCATGGAAGTATTAACGAAGCAGTCGTTTACCCTCGCGAACTCGTCTGCCAGGTCTACCAATATAACGCTGCAGCTGTTATTTTGGCCCACAATCATCCTTCAGGTATTACCAAACCCAGTGAAGCCGACAAAAGGATTACGCAAGAAATTAAATCCATTTTGGCGGCCATAGATGTACGTCTCTTAGGCCATATCATTATAGGAGAAGGCTCTATGACCTCCTTTGCCCAGCAAAGGTTATTATAAGTAGGATAAACGACAAATTTACCGCTTAAAATACGCGGTAAATTTTGACAGTCTGCAACATTTTTGATATAAAAGTGGACATCCTACTCATAGCAATCAGATTTTTGTCTTAGCGCCAAGATAGGCAGTTAAAACAAAAAATTGAGAGCAAAGAGCATATTTTCAAAGCTATACTGCTACATTTGGGGACTATATATGGCTAGGGTATGTCAGGTAACGGGTAAAAAGCCCATGGTGGGATATAATGTATCTCACTCTAACCGAAAAACTAAACGTCATTTTCATATTAATTTACATGTTCGTCGCCTCTGGGTGGCTACTGAAAACCGCTTTGTTAAATTAAGAATAACCACCAATGGTTTGCGCGTTATCCAAAAACAAGGTATTGATAAGGTTTTAGCTACGTTGCGTCAACGTGGTGAGAAGGTTTAAACGGGAAAAAGATATATCATGCGTGATAAAATTAAATTAAAATCAACGGCCAGCGCTTATTACTATACGACCAATAAAAATAAGAAAGCGGCACCTAATAAATTAAAATTTAAAAAATATGACCCTATCACTCGCAAACATGAACTGTTTGAAGAAGATAAGATCAAATAGTTTTTTTAAGCTAAGCGCTATAATTTATCGGTAGGATGAGGCCATCTAGAATAGAGGACCAATTTCATATCATTCACTTTTAGTTTCCGGACGCATTAAAGGGAACAAAATAACGTCCCGGATTGAAGCTGAATCAGTAAATAACATCGTTAATCGATCAATCCCAATCCCCTCTCCTGCGGTGGGCGGTAAACCGTATTCCAATGCTTGAATGTAATCTTCATCATAAGGCATCGCTTCTAAATCACCTGCAGATTTTGCCAAACTTTGCTGTTTGAAACGTGCCGCTTGATCTTCTGGATCATTTAACTCAGAAAATCCATTCGCTAATTCTCGTCCGCTAATGTAAAGCTCAAAACGATCGGCTAATTGCGGATTTTCATTATTCCGTCTCGCTAAAGGGGATACATCGATAGGATACTCGGTAATAAATGTGGGTTGCTTTAATTTTTGCTCGACTGTTTCTTCAAACACAGCAAACTGCAACTTTCCAATAGACTGACTAACTGGAATCTTTAATTCCAAGGCAATTTTTTGTAATGATGATAACTCAGTAATATCTTTTAGCTGCCATTTTGGATTATGTTCAAGTATGGCATTGACCACGCTTAAACGTTTAAACGGTTTTGACAAATCATAGCTCTCTCCTTGATAAGTCAATTGTTTAGTCGTTAAAATAGTGGCTGCTAATTCGCGAATTAATTGTTCGGTTAAATCCATTAAATCATGATAATCGACATAGGCTTGATAAAATTCCAACATCGTAAACTCAGGATTATGTCGAGTCGAAAGGCCCTCATTCCGAAAATTACGATTAATTTCATAAACCTTTTCCATTCCACCGACCACTAAGCTTTTTAAATGTAATTCGGGGGCCACGCGCAGAAATAATTCCATATTTAGGGCATTATGATGAGTAATAAAAGGTCGTGCTAAAGCACCACCGGGTAATACATGCATCATTGGGGTTTCTACTTCAACAAACCCGCGTCGATTTAAAAACTGACGAATTCCGCTGATCAATTGGGAGCGAATTTGAAAGGTTTTTTGGGTTTTTTCATTGGTAATCAAATCTAAATAACGTTGACGATAACGTTGTTCCTTATCTGATTCTGAAAGCCCATGAAATTTATCCGGTAAGGGACGTAGAGATTTACTTAATAAGTCAATCCTTTTTGCTTTCACGGAGAGCTGATTGGTTTTAGTACGAAACAGAATACCTTCGATACCCACAATATCACCCAGATCCAAACGTTTAATCGCTTCAAAGTCTTCTAATCCGAGCGTATCTTGTTTAACATAGATCTGCATTTTTCCCGACATATCTTGTAGATCGAGAAATAAACTCTTTCCCATATCGCGTTTTAACATTATTCGGCCAGCAAGCTGTACGGTTTGGTTTTTTTGCTGTAATAGCTCAGTGTCACTTTGCTCATACTGACGATATAAATCAGCGGTTAAGCTATCTCGACGAAAATGATTGGGGTAGGCTTCTTTATGATGTCGTAAATCATTAAGTTTAGCCAAACGTTGCGAAAATAAATCTTCGGTATCATTCATTGTCTTTAGTTTTTTATGGCTCATGATAAATGTTTTCAAACTTACAGATTTTTAAGCATTCTAGTTTAGCAAATGACAGCAAAGAAAAAGCACATTTCCAGTCGCACAACAACAAAATAAGATTAAAATGCGGAGAATATTATAAGCCTGCCTTTAAACTCGCTATTAAAAAGGGATTAAGTTGGCCATTTAATACAGCCTGAATATTGCCAGTTTCAACGCCAGTACGCAGATCCTTAATCCGTGCATCATCTAATACATAAGAACGTATTTGGCTACCCCAACCAATATCGCGTTTCAAAGATTCCTGACTTTGCTTTTCTTCAGCGCGCTTGCGTAATTCCAGCTCGTATAATTTTGCGCGTAATTGCTTCATCGCTTGATCTCGATTTTTGTGTTGAGATCGATCACTTTGTGATTGTACAACGACACCACTCGGCATATGAGTGATACGCACTGCAGAATCAGTACGATTAACGTGTTGTCCGCCTGCACCACTCGCCCGGTAAGTATCAATCCGTAAATCGGCGGGATTGATTTGTATATCGATCGATTCATCGATCTCTGGGGATACAAATACCGCCGTAAAAGAAGTATGGCGACGTTTATTGGCATCGAAAGGCGATAAGCGAACTAAACGGTGCACACCCGTTTCGGTACGTAACCAACCGTAAGCATATTCACCTTCAAATTTAATCGTCGCACTTTTTATTCCTGCAACCTCTCCAGCCGAAACTTCAAGCAAATCAACTTTAAAATGGTTTTGTTCACCCCATCGCAAATACATTCGCAATAACATTTCTGCCCAATCTTGCGCTTCAGTGCCACCCGAGCCCGCCTGGATTTCTAAATAGGCCGAGTTTTTGTCTAACTCGCGCGGAAACATCCTTCGGAACTCCAGCTGTTCTAAACGGGTTTCCAATACTTGTAATTCTTGCGGTAATGTCGCTAATAGATCCTGGGCATTTTCAGTTAAAGCTAACTCATACAGATCCTTAATATCATTAAGCCCTTTTTCTAATTGCTGAAAGGTATCGACTATCTGCTGTAATTGCACACGTTCTTTGCCGAGTTGTTGGGTTTTTTTAGGGTGATTCCAAATAGTGGGATCTTGTAATTCGTGATCTAATTCTTGAAGTTTTTCAAGTTTAGTAGGATAGTCAAAGATACCTCCGTAATTCCATACTACGGTTTTCAAGCTCTTTGATTTTTTGAATGATAGGCGCGGTTTCAAACATAAGAAATGCTAAAGAACAGATACTTTAATGAATTCGATGTAAAAGTGTAATCAACACACTCAAAATACTCACAGCGACAACAACCAGCATACTACTCATTCTTATGGTTAGATCCTTTTTAATCATAACCACGTTTTTTTACCAGGTCTATACTTCTTGATAACCCTTTTATGTCGTGTGTTAAATCCTTCTTGATAACCAGCATATCTTGACGTAAATCTTTATGTCTTGCTTAGTGGCTAAATTATTTTCCATGACTTCTTTAAATGCTTTGGCTTGAATCTCCGCTACATTTTCTGCAACGCCTGCTTCTTTCAGTTTTTTTACATACTGTAAGGTATCAAAAAATAAAGGATGACTCATAAATACTACCCTTGTTGTTATTTTTATACTTATTTACCGTATTAACCTAATCTTTTTTGTGTAGAAACCCCAGCTAGGCTAATTGCAAATTTACGCAATGCACACACGCCCGTTGCTTCAGCTTGTTTACACCAATCCTGTAAGGCTTCTAATAATTCGCGCTGCGTCGCAGCCGTACGATCCCAAATCGCCTGAAGTTTAAGACGATACTGATACACGAGTGCTAAGACATGATGATTATCCATCACGGCAGCAATCTGCTGTTTACCTTCTTCATTTAATAAAGATTCAGTACGAATTAATGCAATCTTAGCGCGCTTTAATAACGCTTTACTACTGGTATTAGCTTTTAACTTTTCTTCATGTAGCACCGATAGAAGTACCTCGCGACTATAGCGCGCTAACACTTGAAAACGATTGGTAATGAGTGCCGTTAAGGTGTCTGAGTCCACCCATGATTTACCAGGAATATTGGCCAGTTTTGGTGATACCCGTTTAACCTTAGATAAACCTAAAAACTGTAATAAGCGTATGTACACCCAACCCAAATCAAACTCCCACCATTTCACCGAAAACTTAGCAGAGGTTGGAAAGGTATGATGATTATTATGTAACTCTTCACCGCCGATAAAGGCACCTAAAGGAATGATGTTGCGCGCCGCATCAGGACATTCAAAGTTACGATAACCCCAATAATGACCGATACCATTCACCACGCCCGCAGCAAAAAAAGGTATCCAAGCCATCTGTAAAGCCCAAATCGTAATCCCAGGAATACCAAATAAAATGATGTCAATCACAAACATCAGCGCAACACCCGCTGCGCTATGTTTAGTATAAACATGTCGTTCTAGCCAGTCATCGGGCGTCCCTTGACCATAGCGATCCATCGTATCCTGATTTTTTGCTTCGGCACGATACAATTCAGCACCTTCAAAAAAGACCTTTTTAATCCCTCGAGTTTGCGGACTATGCGGATCTTCATCCGTCTCACACTTCGCGTGATGTTTACGATGAATAGATACCCATTTTTTGGTTTCCATCCCGGTGGTTAACCAAATCCAAAAGCGAAAAAAATGACTGATGGCTGGGTGCAGCTCCAGCGAACGGTGCGCCTGAGAACGGTGTAAATACACCGTTACGCCCACAATAGTGATGTGCGTTAAAATCAATAAGGCAGCAACGTAGCCACAGAATGATAAATTTAATACGCCATATAACATTTTCACAGTAACCTCTTGTATTTTATGCTATTACTCTTAGTACTTAAATTTTTTATCTGTGTTGTCGTTCAATTCGCAATCGTCATGTATTCAACCTACATGACGGTTGCTCACTATTCGACTCACTTTCAAAAAATCCAATGGCTGCAAGTACCATCAAAAAACCTTTTTATAAATTTAATTTTAATTCTACATTTCTTTGTATTCAATTAATTTAACCACTTTTTTCACCCCTGAAGTATCTCGTGCTATCGATACGGCTAAATCTGCTTGGTGAGGCTTTGCTATCCCTAATATATACACCACACCATCTTCAGTCACTATCTTAAAGTTATTGGATTTTAACTCTCTATTAGCAAACATCTTGGTCTTAACCGCCGAAGTAATACCGACATCCTGAGCCCGTCGATAAACCGTGGTTGGGATACCTAGAACAATTTCATTAAATACGCGTCGTACTTGCGGAATACTCTTTACATATTGCTCTGCCTTAGCCTTTAATTCCGCATCGTAAGCTTGACCGGTTAATAAAATAACCTGATTGTAACTGACCGCAGCAATATGGGTCTCAGCATTGAGAACAGGATCATTAGTCAATTTTCTATTGATCCTAAAGTTAATTTCTTCATCGGATTTAATTGTATTAATAGAACGTGGATCCGTCACCAAACCACCTGTCGTTGCACTACCCGCCACAAACGCACCTGCAAGACAACCTGATAACCCTAGTGAAAGGATTAAAATAATAAAGATTTTTCTCATTTCGTTTTTTAGCCCCAATAAACAGGATAGTTAATAGTAAAAAAAACCGCCTTAGCCAGCCATATTATTTGACTGGGAAATAAACCTAGAACGAGGAGTAGTATAGCATTAATACTCAATGCAAGGTAGGCATCTGGTGCTACACTCAAACCCGGTATAGTGGGTTCGGGCTCCTCAAAATACATCACTTTTATGACATTAATGTAATAATAAGCCCCAATAATAGCAAAAATAATTGCTAATGTGGCGATCCATAGCAAATGCACTGAAATTAGGGACTCTAGGATACCTAATTTAGCAAAAAAGCCTATCGTGGGGGGAATTCCAGCCATAGAAAACATGGCCAGCAACATCATCAGCGCCAACCAAGGATTACGGGCATTCAATCCTTTTAGATCACTAATGTGTTCCACTTGGCCTGATTTACTCATAACCACTAATAAGCCAAATGCCGCTAAGGCCATCAAGCCATACGCCAACATATAAAAAAGGCTCATCGCATAACCCATCGCCGTACCCGCGACTAAGCCCAATAAGCCATACCCCATATGGGCAATGGCCGAATAGGCCAACATCCTTTTTAAATTGCTTTGTACGATAGCGACTAGATTTCCCAAGCTAAAAGATAAAATCGCGATAACGGCTAATAAAGGTTGCCAATAATTAATTAAGCTCGGTGTTGTGTCCACTAATAGGCGAATGGCTAAAGCGAGACCCGCTATTTTGGGAGCGGCACTTATAAATAAGGTCACTGGCGTGGGTGCACCTTGATAGACATCCGGAACCCAGAGCTGGAAAGGAGCGGCCCCTATTTTAAAGGCAATACCTGCCAATATAAAAATAAGTCCTGTGCTGAGTAGCACGCTAGATTGTCCACCGAGGACTAAAGCCTGATGGATCGTCGGTAGCATTAAAGAATTAGTCGCGCCATATAATAACGAAAGTCCATACAAGAATAAACCTGAAGCCAGTGCCCCTAAAATAAAATACTTCATCGCGGCTTCAGCACCCTGACTCAACTGACGTTGTAAAGCCACCATCGCATACAACGGAAAGGATAATAGCTCGAGCCCAAGATAAAGGGTTAATAAACTATTCGCTGACGTCAACACTAACATTCCAAGTATTGAAAATAAGCCTAACAAATAATACTCACCCGAATGGATATGCAGATTTTTAATTGAATCACGCGCATAAACAAAAGCAAAAAGGCTGAAGATCAAAATACACAACTTAATAAAGTAGGCCACTAAATCCCAAGCAAAATGTTGATGAAACAATAATTGCGCAGGTATTCGCTGCAGATGAAGAACTAAGCCGAGTGTAATCAACAGGCTGAGTTGCGTCGCAGTGTAGGTAAGCCAACTGGATTTCTGTTTTACAAATAAATCAAGTAACAAAATGACATAGATCATCAACAATAAAGCGATTTCAGGAAGTGCTGGATATTGAAGTAATTGTTGTAATATCATCATAATTTAGTTTGCAAACTCAAATGTAAAATTGAATCTATCGAAGTATGCATAATCGTCAATAAAGGCGCCGGATAAATACCGATAAAAATAATAGTGAAGGTTAATAAAACAACCACCAATTTTTCAAAGCCATGAATATCACTACTGTTAGCCACTAAGGGATTAGTTATCTCACCAAAGAAGACACGTTTATACATATACAGCGTATAAGCTGCGCTTAATATCATCGTCGTGGTCGCAATCGCCGTAATCCAAAAACTCGCTTGCATCGCACTCAGGATAATCATAAATTCACCGACAAAACCTGAAGTACCTGGCAAACCGACATTCGACATCGCAAACAACATGAAAAAGGATGCTAATAGCGGCATGCTCGTCGCAAGACCACCATAATCCTTAATTAAACGACTTCGAAAACGATAGGCCAACATCCCCACGGCTAAAAACATTGCGCCGGAACTAAAGGCATGGGAAATCATTTGCACCATCGCCCCTTCTAAACTCATATACGCCATTAACATATTATGACTGTGTTTCATGATGGCAAATAACATAAAACAGCCGAGCACTACAAAACCCATATGTGCAATCGAGGAATAAGCAATCAAGCGCTTCATATCCACTTGTGCCAATGCCACTAAACCAATATAAACGATGGCAATCAAAGCCAGCACTATCATAAAACCATCTAATAAACGGCTAGCATCCGGGACGATAGGTAATGTAAAGCGCAGAAAACCATATCCTCCTAACTTTAGCATTAATGCCGCCAAGACCACTGAGCCACCGGCGGGTGCTTCAGTATGCGCGTCGGGTAACCACGTATGTAAAGGCCACATCGGAATCTTGACGGCAAACGCAATTAAAAAAGCAATAAAGATCCACACTTGTACGGGCATCGTCAGTGGTATGGGATAAAAATGGGCAATCAAAAAGTCATGTTCTGAGTTGTGCACACCTAGATACAATAAGGCAATCAGCATCAATGCTGAACCAAAAAAGGTATATAAGAAAAATTTTATCGACGCATAAGAACGATTATCACTACCCCACACACCAATACTCAAATACATCGGAATCAGTATGGCTTCCCAGAACACATAAAATAGAATCGAGTCAGTTGCCGCAAAGGTTCCAATCATCATGCCTTGCATCAGTAAAAATGCGGCCATGTATTGTGCTACACGTAAACTTATACTGCGCCAAGCGGCCAAGATAACCAATAAGGTGGTAAATACCGTTAGTATAATGAGTGGTAAAGAAATACCATCGATACCTAAGGCATAATTAATATTATAGGCGCTAATCCAAGGGGTATTTTCTTGAAACTGCATACTGCTTAAAGAAGGATTGAAACCTAAATACAGGGACATACATAACAGCAAAGTGAGCAGTGAAGTGACTAAAGCGATAACGCGCGCACGCTGTGGGTAACGATCCCCATTAACGGCAATCGCTAACACTCCGCCTAGCACAGGCAACCAAATAAGTAAACTTAATAAATGCTGGTGTATGAACGAAATGAATTGAGAGACTAATAAGGTTAACAACATTCTTATACTACAATAAGTTTATATGGAATAAGCCAATAAAAAAATAATGATTCCAAGCACCATAATAAATGCATACTGATAAATATAACCAGACTGCAAACGACGCAATACATTCGAAAGCCAATTTATCCTTCTTCCTGAGCCATCTATCAATTTTTTGTCGAGTACATTCGCATCTACATTAAAAAATAACTTCGCCAAACGTCGACTACCCTTCGCAAATACAGTTTGATTAAAAGTATCAAAACCATATTTATTCACTAAAACCCGATATAGAAAGGTAAAATGTTTCTCCGTCCAATGGGGAATGCTGGGAAATTGCTGATAACAAAACCATGCCAAGACAATCCCCAAACCAGAAAAAATAGTCGCCCTGCTTAACAGATGTTCAGTGGCCATAAGTTTATGATTGGGCAATACGCTAAGGCTATTGGCTAATAAACCAGGAACACTTAGAAAACGCTGAACTAATAAAAAACCTGCAATCGTCGCAGGAATAGCTAAGACAATTAAACTAAACTTAACAATCGAGGTCGTTTTCTGATAATACTTAATCGGCATACGACTTTTCCCATGAAATACCAAGAAAAACGCGCGAAAGATGTAAAAAGCCGTCACCATCGCACCGATTAACACACAATAATAGGCGTAAGATGCCGCGGGTAAGGTCGATGCGTGAACAGCATCAATAATGGCATCTTTTGAATAAAAACCTGAAAAAGGCGGTAATGCCGCTAATGCCAATGCACCGACTAAAAAACTAAGGTACGTTATCGGCATGACCTTCGCTAAACCACCCATCTTACGAATATCTTGTTCATGATGCATCGTTAAGATAACTGAACCGGCGGCTAAAAATAATAATGCTTTGAAAAAAGCATGCGTCACTAAATGAAAAATACCAGCCGCATACGCTGAAGCACCTAAGCCGACCATCATATAACCCAACTGTGAAAGCGTAGAATAAGCGATGATACGTTTAATATCGTTCTGTACTATCGCCACGAAGCCCATAAATAAAGCCGTCGTAGCCCCTAAGATTAAAATAAGATTTAATACACTCGGCGCCAATTCATATAAAGGAGAAAGCCGTGCGACTAAATAAACACCGGCTGTCACCATGGTGGCGGCATGAATTAATGCTGAAATGGGTGTAGGACCTTCCATCGATTCAGGTAACCACACATGTAAAGGAACCTGTGCCGATTTTCCCATTGCGCCCACAAATAATAGAAAACAAATAATAGCGATCAGTGAATAAGAGGTGCGAGGAAAGAGACTAATCGTCATGTTTTTGAGTGCGGGCGCCGCATGAAAAACCTGGTAATAATCTAAGCTGCCAAAATAATTAAATAATAAGGCAATACCTAAAAAGAAACCGAAATCACCGATACGATTAACCAAAAACGCCTTTAAACTTCCCCCATTGGCCGCTTCACGTTTAAACCAAAATCCAATTAACAAGTAGGAAACTAAACCCACGGCTTCCCAACCAAAAAATAATTGCAGAAAGTTATTCGCGCTCACTAACATCAACATGGCAAAGGTAAATGCCGACATGTAACTAAAAAACCGCTTATAACCCGGATCGCCTGCCATATAAGTGACGCTATAAATATACACAATCAATGAGATGAATGTCACGATGAGAAACATCACCACCGTCAATGGATCAATTAAAAAACCGATATTAAAGCGGAATTTTCCAGTCAAATTCCACAAATAGAGATTTGCATCATAAGTGCCACCCTGTAGAAAAAGGAGATGATAAGCAAAATAAATCGATAAAATAAAAGAGATCGCCACGCCCAAAATGGTGACGGTGTGCACTAAGCTATCGCTCACACGGCGACCGCCTAAGCCAGCCATTAATGCACCCGCTAAGGGACATAAGATTAATGCAAGGTTGATTAACTGATAATGATTCATTACCCACTTACCCCTTTAAACGATTTAAGGCATCGACTTGGATGCTATGCCGGGTATGGAATAAAACAATCAATATTGCTAAACCAATCGCTGCTTCAACAGCTGCCACCGCCAATATGAAAAAGACGAACACTTGACCGGATAAATCAGCAAAAAAATGTGAAAAAGCAATAAAATTCATATTCACTGCTAATAGTAGAAGTTCGACACACATCAATAAAACGATAATATTTTTCCGATTGATTATAATGCCTAATAAACCCAAGCTAAATACTATAGCAGCAAGTATTAAGTAATAGTTTAATGGAATCATTTTTTTCTCTCAGTGGGCATTTTTATAATTCGTAAACGATCTGAAGGCTTAACCTTTAATTGTATTTCAGCTGGAATCGCTTTGTTCAAACGTTTTTCACGAAAACTCAAGGCAATCGTGGCAATGATACCCACCAATAATAAAATACCGGTAATTTCAAACGGATAAGCATACTGTGTATACAATATATCGCCTAAGGCTTGAGTATTGCTGGCGTGAGCAGATAATGGCACAAGTTTTTCTGAGCTAGAAAGTGGATAGACCGCATAAATAAGTAATGCGAATAAAACTATGACAGCGATGACTGCAAGAAACCAGTAGCGCACAAAGCCATATTGTTTTTCAACACTATCAATATTCAATGTCATAATGACAAATAAAAATAATGTCATGACCGCGCCGACATACACCAACACCAAGATTAAACCTAAAAATTCGGCTTCTAATAAGATCCATAAAGCAGCCGCCGCAAAAAAAGCTAATACCAAAAAAAGCGCGCAACGTACCGGATTACGCGAAGTGATCGTCATCCCTGTTGCCGCAACCAGCAATGCAGCAAAACCGAAAAAAGCAAATTGTTGTAGCAGCATTATTACCCTATAATTTTACATTATAATTATTCAGAAACTCGTTGGTTCGGCTGACTAACCTCGTAAGCTTAACCCTTGTTTTTCTAGACTAGCTACCTACTTAGGTAGGTTTTTTCATTCAGACTCAAAGTGACACTTTTAGCGCATCCTAGCCCCAATGGGAAAGGTACCGAGTCAATACTATTATAAAACGTAACTCAGTGAGCTCACACTCTAAATGCGAGTCATTCTAAATGACCACTCCAAGCATAGCAACTTCCTAATGTTATAGCCCTTCTTGCTTTTTGCTCCTGACTAGCAATCCATTGACTAGACTCTTCGTTTAACCCAACTAAATTGCAGTCGAATAAGCTTTAACTGCACTTTCATAATCTAAGGCCGTTACTTGACAGTCTTTAAATTCTTTTATGTCATTAATTTTTAATTTATTTCTCATCTCTTGTAAATTACCATCATAATTAGGATTAATAATTAATGTTTCTTCACTAATAGCAAGTGAATGGACTAAGGCACGGATAGCGAAGGCATCTATAATGGATTGTGGTTTAACAGAAGAAGGAATGATAAAAAAATACTGATGCTCAATTCCCGGATAAAATGGAGCACCTTTGAAAAATTTAGGATTCTTAGTATTACAGGGAGAAGCAGGAAAAGAAGTCAAATTTCTTTCTCGGGATGCATCCATAACATAAACAAAGGAATATTCATCCGCTAATTGCACTGCTCGTTCCTTTGTCACATCGCCTTGAATCAAATATTCAGCATACTTAACGGTAAAATAGGGAATATAATCAGCAACACTGAGTAAACAATTGTCATAATTAATGCCTTCAATTAAATATTAATTTTAATTTATTAATACATTTTCTGTTTCAGCTATCTGGTCTGTATTATCACCCCCTACAAATAAAACCCCATTACGAGGTCCAAAAGCGCTAAAAAATCCATCTTTAGTCAGCTTTTTTGAGCCATACCAATTTTTTATTGAAAATTGTTTTGCCCATGCTACTAATCTTTTAACCCTTTTATTACTAATTTCTGTTTCAAAAGTGTTGGAAAGCTTTCTTTTATACATATAATCCTAGAAATAAAAATTATTAACTCATTAACATAAGTAGAAAAAAGTATGGAATCTTTTAGATATCAATCTTTAACTTTGTCTTAAAAATGCAAATGCTAAAGAAAATTTACCGATAAGGGGCATCGTCTACTCGCTCTTTAGCGATCTGTTTTTCATAGCGATCACCAATCGCCAGCAATTTTTGTTTGGTCATAATTTGTTCGCCACGCTGTTCAAAATGATAATGCGGAATATTGGTTTCAACAATCGCATCAACTGGACAGGATTCTTCGCAAAATCCACAATAAATACATTTGAATAAATCAATCTCATATAAGGTGGTACGCCGTGAACCATCCTCACGTGGCTCTGCTTCGATGGTAATCGCCAATGCTGGACAAACCGCTTCACATAATTTACAGGCTATACAGCGTTCCTCACCGTTCGGGTAACGACGTAATGCATGTAAACCACGAAATCGTACTGAACGAGGTGTTTCTTCTTCAGGAAATTGTATCGTGACCTTTTTCTTAAAAAAATAACAACCGGTCACACCCAGTCCTTTAAAAAGTTCCCAAAGCGTAAAGGTTTTTATGAGTTGTAGTATTTTTCTTAATAAATTCATTTGTTAAACCAAGGACCCCATTGAAATTGTACAGCTAATGCGACGACTGATATCCAAAGCAAAGTAACTGGAATTAACACCTTCCAACCCAAACGCATCAATTGGTCATAGCGATAGCGAGGAAAGGTCGCTCGCGACCAAATAAAGAGGCTTAAAAAAATAAGCATTTTTATAAAAAACCAAATGAAACCAGGAACCCAAATCAATGCCGCATTTAACGCCGTAAAACCTTGAAAAGGCGATAACCAGCCGCCTAAAAACAATAAGCTCGCAATCGCTGAAATCAAAATCATATTCATATATTCGGCGAGAAAGAATAAAGCAAAGGTCACACCCGAATATTCAACATGAAAACCCGCCACGATCTCCGATTCACCTTCAGCGAGATCAAACGGAGCACGGTTGGTCTCAGCAATTCCTGAAATCCAATAGCAGACAAACAATGGCAATAAGGGTAACCAAAACCAATGTAAAATACCGCCTTGTTGACGCAACACAATATCATTCAGATTCATACTTCCCGCCGCTAACAACACACCGACAAACGCAAAACCCATGGCAATTTCATAAGAAATCGTTTGTGCAGCAGCGCGTAATGAACCTAATAAAGCATATTTAGAATTTGTCGCCCAGCCCGCGATTAAAATCCCGTACACGCCTAAAGAAGTAATTGCAAACAAATACAACACACCGGCATTAATTTGGGTTAACGCTAAACCTTCACTAAACGGAATAACCGCCCAAGCCGCTAAGGCCGGAGCAATGGTAATAATCGGCGCTAAAATAAAGAGATAACGATTTGCTGCCGTTGGCACAATAATTTCTTTAGTGAGTAACTTAATGACATCGGCAATCGGTTGTAAAAAACCCAAAGGCCCCACTCGATTCGGTCCAATGCGGTTTTGCATATAACCAATCCCTTTACGTTCGATAAACGTTAAATAGGCAACCGTTAGCAGCAAAGGAATAGTAATGACAACAATCTTAATCAGAATCCAAATTAATAAGAGTAAATCATTCAGCATAGAGATTTACTACTCCAAATGATTCGCCTAAGCTAGCGGTTTCTTCGCAGCCGGCGGGGATGTAAACACAATGATCAGGAATACCCTCTTGTATCGACAAAGCTAACACAGACTGCCCTGCTCCCTGTTCAATGCGAATTAATTGACCTTCAGTAAAATTCAATTGTCTGGCTAGATTCACATTCATAGCTATCTGAATGGGATCATGGCTAGCAGAAGCTTGTAACGCCAATGATCGGCGCACCAAACTATCAACACCATAAATAGGCCATTCACTAATTCTGGTTATACGGTTCGCACGTGAATCTTTGTCTTTGTTGTCAGGTATTTCGAATACACGTGGGTTACTCTTTTTCGCGTCTTGACAAAAATCCAATGGTTGAGCGTCTTTGTTTGTGTCTTGTAGCAATATCGGCTCTAATTCTTCACGAATAAACGCATGATCCGATCGATTAAAATCAGCAAGCTCTAAACGATGACCTAAGGTCTGTAAGATTTCCCATCCAGAACGCGCTAACCCTAAGGGTGGTATCGCCGCTGAAAAGCTTTGCCAACAACCCGCCATATTGATAAAGCTCCCTTGAATTTCAGCAAAGCTAGCCATCGGTAAAATAACATGGGCATGTTCTAAAAGAGATTTTGCTTTAAAAGGTGATAAAGCCAATACAAAATCGGCTTGCTTTAAAGATTGACTGAACGCTTGTGGATTAGCGCAGTCTAAAGTGGGCTCGATATTAAGTAAAATAAAGGCACACAAATCAGCATCAACCATCTCCGCGGCAGATAAACCGGGTTCACTGACGGCAACCCCCCCCGGCAAACGCTGTGGCACCGCACCCGCTAACCATGCACCTGCACTATTGGCTCCTTCAGTCAAATACAGGCAACGAGCACCTGTTTGACGGGCAATAAAATGGGTTAATGCTCTAATTAAACTCGCTTGTGGATGATTATGGGCTAATGCGCCCAAAATAATGATCGTATTTTCAGAAGATTTTAATTGCTTAACTAAATCATTCGGTAAATCACTGTGGGTAATGCCGGAAAATACAGCCAACGATGGTTCATCCGCTAACGCTTTAGCAACTGCTAACAACGTCGGTACGATGGCTTCCGGACTCACACAGCGATTTTCATGTAATGCAAAAGGAACGCGCACATCCACACAATGCAGACTGGCAATTTTAGTCCCGGCTAAGTTGGCTTTGCGTAAACGATGGGCCGCTATCGGTTGTTCACGTCGAATATTAGAACCCACCAACCAGATAAAATCAGCTTTTTCTAAAACCGGTAAGCTTAGACCCGGAGGACATAACGGTGCTTGCATTTGATCGGACGTATCGGTTTGATGTAAACGATGATCGATATGTTGTGTACCCAAACTTCGCAATAATTTTTGAAAGAAATAAAACTCTTCTGTGGTACTCGAGGGTGAAGCTAAACCACCGATCGCTTGCGCATCTTTTTGTTGTAAAATCTTTTTAAATTCGCTGACTACTTTCTCGAGTACAGTTTCCCAATCAACAATAAACCATTGGCCATTTTCTTTAATATGTGGCTTTGTCAAACGCTCTTTACTGTGAATACCCAAATAACTATAACGGTCCCGATCCGATAACCAGGTTTCATTGATCGTTTCATTTTCTTGCGGCACCGCTCGCATCACTTGTTCGCGACGTGTATGTAAATAAATATTCGAACCCAAACAATCATGCGGCGCTATCGAAGCCGATTGATGTAATTCCCAAGCACGCGCGGTAAAGCGAAACGGTTTCGACGTCAATGCACCCACTGGACAAAGATCAATAATATTTCCCGATAATTCCGATTCTAAGCTATGTTCGATATAGGTACTGATTTGCAAATCTTCGCCGCGATTCAATGCACCTAATTCTTTAATTCCAGCAATTTCCTGACCAAATCGCACACAACGCGTACATTGGATGCAACGTGTCATCTCGGTGGCAATTAAGGATCCCAAATTATCGTCTTTGACAGAACGTTTACCTTCAGTAAAACGCGACAACGAGGAACCATAACCTAAAGAAAGATCTTGTAATTCACATTCACCACCTTGATCGCAAATAGGACAATCTAAAGGATGGTTGATCAATAAAAATTCCATCACCGAACGCTGAGCTTCTTTGGTTTTTACTGAGGTCGTATAAACCTTCATACCGGCAGTGACAGATGTCGCGCAAGCCGGTAACGGTTTACCAGATTTTTCAACCTCGACCAAACACATCCGACAATTAGCAACAATAGAAAGTTTTTTATGGTAACAAAAACGTGGGATATAGATACCCGCTTTATCAGCCGCTTCGATAATCGTCGTATTTTGTTCGACGTGTAGTGTACGACCGTCTATTTCTATGTCTATCATATTTTTTCTCGACAATTATTAGATTTTTTACGAAACACAGAAATTTGCTTGAGTTCGCGACGAACGACTGGCGAGGACCGGAGTTTGCTCGAGTAAATGAGGACCGAAGCCAGGTGTTCAATAATGAAATCAAGCAAATTAAACAGTTTCGAAAGAAATCTAATCATGCGAATCACCCACTGGACACCGTTGATGCTCAATATGTTCAACAAACTCATAACGAAAATGTTTAATAAAACTTTGGACGGGCATCGCCGCTGCATCCCCTAAGGCACAAATAGTATGCCCCATAATCTTCCCTGCCACACTTTCCAATAACTCGAGATCACTCATCCGCCCTAGACCGTGTCCAATACGATGTAATACTCGCCACATCCAGCCCGTTCCTTCACGACAGGGAGTACATTGACCACACGATTCTTCTTTATAAAAATGCGCAATACGTGTTAAAACCTTCACCATGCAAGTGGTTTCGTCCATGACGATGACGCCACCAGAACCTAACATTGAACCCGCTTTAGCAATTGAATCGTAGTCCATCGTAATATTCCACATAGCTTCCGCCGTTAACACGGGCATGGACGAACCCCCTGGAATAACCGCTTTTAAGTGCCTGCCGGCTTTCATACCACCGGCAAGTGCTAATAATTCTTTAAACGAAATACCTAAAGGCACTTCATAGTTACCGGGTTTATTAACATGTCCCGTCACACTAAATACTTTACAACCTCCATTGTTAGGTTTTCCTAATTCTAAAAACCATTGTCCACCTTTTTGTAGTATCACCGGAACAGAAGCTAAGGTTTCAGTGTTGTTAATCGTCGTGGGACGACCATATAAACCATAATTCGCTGGGAAAGGGGGTTTAAAGCGCGGAAAACCTTTCTTTCCTTCTAAGGATTCCATTAAAGCGCTTTCTTCACCACAAATATAAGCGCCCGCACCTAAATGGTTATAGAGTTGAAAATCAAATCCGGAATCTAAGATATTAATGCCTAATAAACCTGCGGCATTCGCTTCGACAATGGCTGCTTCACAACGCAGAAAAGGTTCATAGTATTCACCACGGATATAATTATAACCCACCGTCGCACCCATCACATATCCAGCAATGGCCATTCCCTCAATTAATTGGTGTGGGTTAAAACGTAAAATATCTCGATCTTTACACGTTCCAGGTTCTCCTTCATCCGAATTACAGAGTATGTACTTCTGACCGGGAGCACCGCGCGTAATAAAGCTCCATTTTAATCCGGTCGGAAACCCTGCTCCACCGCGTCCGCGTAAAGCGGAGAGTTTCAATTCAGCAATGAGTTGTTCCGGTGGTGTTTTTTCTTTTAGGATCCTTTCCCAAACTTGATAACCACCCACGCGCCGATAATTTTCTAGGCTCCATGGCTCATCAAAATGTAAAGTACGGAAACAAATATCATTCGCCATCTAAGTTATCTAAGATCTGATCAATTTTTTCGGGTGTTAAATCTTCATAATAACGTTGTCCGATATGGACAACCGGGGCGTTTGCACAGGCACCTAAGCACTCAACTTCACGTAATGTAAATTTTTTATCAGGGGTCGTTTCACCTAGCTTAATTTGCAAACGATCTTGCAAATGCGCAATGATTTTTTCACAACCACTCAACATGCAAGAAACATTCGTACACACCCCAATTTTATGTCGACCTATCGGTTTCAGTTCATAAAGTGTATAGAATGTGGCTACTTCATAAGCTGTCATGCGTGACATCTCTAAAAAATCAGCCACGGCATCGATTAATTCTTGTGATAAATAGCCGCCATTATAATCCTGAACTAAGGTTAACGCGGGTAATACCGCCGATTGCCTGCGTTCAAGCGGATATTTTTTAGCCCATTGGTCAATGGCGATTTTTAAATCCTCGGGTAATACAGCGCTTTTGTTTTTCGTCAGTTTCTTCATCGATCGATTTCACCAAATACGATATCAAGGCTAGACAGGATAGCGACTAAATCAGCAATCATGTGTCCGGAAACTAATTCATTTAAAGCCGCCAAATGTGGAAACCCTGCTGCGCGTATTTTAACCCGATAGGGTTTATTTGCACCATCCGATACCATATAAATTCCAAATTCTCCTTTAGGATGCTCTATCGACGCATACGCTTCACCCGGCGGTACGCAATAACCTTCACTAAATAATTTAAAGTGATGGATCAGTGATTCCATATCCTCTTTCATCTGTAAGCGTGTCGGGGGCACCACTTTATGTTCACTTAGCGTGACAGGGCCGGGGTTTGCGCGTAACCAATTCACACACTGTTTTACTAACGCATTAGATTGTCGCATCTCTTCGATTCGAACTAGATAGCGATCATAACAATCACCTTTACTGCCTATCGGTATCGAAAAATCTAATTCACCATAGACTTCGTAGGGTTGTTTTTTTCGAAGATCCCAAGCCACACCTGAAGCGCGTAAAATAGGTCCGGTACACCCCAATTGTAATGCGCGTTCCGGTGATAATACACCAATGTCGACCGTACGCTGTTTCCAAATCCGATTATCAGTCAACAAGGTTTCATATTCGTCAATCAATTTAGGGAATCGAGTAATAAAACTTTCTATAAAGTCTAATAAGCTTCCTTGCCGATTATCATTCATTTCACGAATTTCTTTTTCATTATGCCATTGTGAAGCTTTGTACTGGGGCATTTTATTGGGTAAATCACGATAGACACCCCCCGGTCTATAATAAGTGGCGTGCATACGCGAACCTGACACCGCTTCATAGCAATCAAGTAAATCTTCACGCTCACGAAAGCAATATAAAAAAACCGTCATTGCTCCGATATCCAAAGCATGTGCACCTAACCATAATAAATGATTTAAGATACGCGTAATTTCATCAAACATGACGCGAATATATTGAGCACGTTTCGGTGGAATCACACCTAATAATTTTTCTATGGCTAATACATAGGCATGTTCATTACACATCATCGAGACATAATCCAACCGATCCATATAACCAATACTTTGATTATAGGGTTTAGATTCCGCTAATTTTTCGGTGGCACGATGCAATAAACCAATATGTGCGTCTGCTGATTGGATCACCTCACCATCTAATTCCAAGATCAAACGCAACACACCATGCGCGGCTGGATGCTGCGGACCAAAGTTTAAAGTGTAATTACGAATTTCTGACATGTAACATTCACTCAGGTTTTTTATGAAAACAGGTTAGGATAGCTTCATTCGTGGTTTTGAGAATGGTTTTTGGCACTAAAGTACGGGGTGTCACCGTGACGGGTTGATAAATCACTCGCCCCTCGTCGGCATCGTAACGCACCTCTACATGTCCCGTTAACGGAAAATCTTTACGAAAAGGATGACCCACAAAGCCATAATCGGTTAACAAACGCCGCAAATCCGGATGTCCATCGAAAAAAACACCATATAGATCAAACGCTTCACGTTCATACCAATCCGCAGCCGACCATAGTTTAATAACCGACTGTACTTGCGGTGGCTCACCCTGAGCAAAAACACGTAAACGTAAACGCTGGTTATGAGTGAGGGATAATAAATGATAGACCACTGCAAATCGCGGCTTATTCCAAGCGATGGGATGTAGATCACCGGTCGTATCAACACCCCGTTCAAAACCGGTTAACGTGGAACGTTCAGTCGTCCATTCGCTAACGCCATACTCCGCATAATCCACCACGCAAACATCGACTAATAATTCAAATTTAAAATCGACTTCATCGCGTAATGCGATACCGACGTCATGTAATTGCGCCGCAGCAATCTCTAAGGTAATTTCGCCACGCTCAACGGTTATTTCTTGAATAACCGAATCAAAGCGTTGGTTTATTTTTTGCAGTTGCAGAACAACGTCTGACATAATTTAAGTACGCTCAATAAAGTGAGTTTTTTTTATTTTATTTTGTAATTGGATAACACCGTACACTAAAGCTTCTGCAGTGGGCGGGCAGCCTGGTACATAAACATCGACCGGTACAATTCTATCGCAACCCCGTACGACCGAATAGGAATAATGATAATAACCGCCGCCATTCGCACAAGATCCCATGGATATCACCCAGCGTGGTTCAGCCATTTGATCATAAACCTTGCGTAAAGCAGGCGCCATTTTGTTACATAAGGTCCCAGCAACAATCATGACATCTGATTGTCGGGGGCTCGGTCGAAATATCACACCTAACCTATCTAGATCATAACGAGCCGCCGCCGAATGCATCATTTCTACGGCACAACAGGCCAAACCAAATGACATCGGCCATAAAGAGCCACTACGCGCCCAGGCAAGAAGCTTATCTAAGGATGTCGTAACAAAACCTTGTTGTTGTAGTAATGGTTCTATTCCCATTGTAAGGCCCCTTTTTTCCACTCGTAGATAAAACCTATCAATAATAAACCTAAGAAAATCCCCATCGCTATTAAACCCGGTAAACCAATACGTCTTGAGGAAACTGCCCAGGGGAACAAAAATGCGGTTTCCAAATCAAAGATAATGAATAAAATCGCCATAAGGTAATAACGAATATCAAAAGGCAAGCGGGCATCACCAATACCTGGGAAGCCACATTCATAGGAAGATAGCTTCGCGGTATCCGGACGTCGCAAGCCGGTTAAATGTCCGATAGCTAAGGCTGCCACACCAATAAATACGCCAAATGCAATAAAAATTAGTATAGGAAAATAATTTTGTAACATGGTTTTTTCATTACGCTGAGCAATTTTTTCGCTAGTATACAACCTTAGGTGACTAAAATTCTACAGGCATATTATTTCTACCCAACGGGATCTAGATTGACATTCTTCGTTCCGAATAAGGTAATACGGCTTCTTTATCTGAAACAGGCATAGGAAGTTGAAAAAAACGAAGGGTTGACTTCCCTTTGTATTTTTTATGTAAGACGCTGATTTCTTCTTCTTGGTCGGGAAGTAATTTTTTGTAAAAAAATTCCCGCTCGCGTTTTATTAGTGAAGTATATTTTAATTTGGAAGAAGCATGTAGAAAATAACTACTATTCCTTGGCACTGCGCCGCTAACTTCCCTGGGACATAAGCTGATTCACAAATATGCAACATCGGCTGCTCTTGGTTTTCCACTAAGCTCTTTTTTAAAAAATTTTTTTAATGATCAGAACAAATATCTAAAGTAAAGCTCAATTCATTAATTTTTGCTACCTTACCTTCGTATTTTCTAGGTTGGAAATAGTTTCAGAATAATAATCCGACCAAGAGCGTATTTCACATAATTTTTTTGTATAACCTTCCAAAATCTCAGCACAATTAAATACCTTATCTTGAGAAAAAACTTGTTGCCCTTGATAGAAACGGAGTGCGGTATTTGCAGCATAGTATTTAAATTTAGCTAAAAACTCATTTTTTTGTTCATTCGAACGCTCTGGATCTAAATAAAACTGCACCTTACCATTATTAATCAAAAGTATGGGCGATGGATCATTATGACTGATATTTCGGATATTAGCTTTTATTCGCTTTTTTAGCCTAGCGAGATCCTTTTTTTTCTATGGTTTTTCTGTAGGCTATTGTCCCAGGAAAACAAAACAAGATTTGGATATTGACTGGATAAATCTTTTAAGAAAGAAATTATTTGTTTGTATTGACCTTCTTCTATTTGTCTAATTGAACCCGGATAATATCGTTTACTTGTTTTGTATTCTTTTTGAAATTTGTCAGGTATGTAATTAAGAAAATCCTCTCTATGATTAACTTCCTTTATATACTTTTCAGATTCATCCGCTATGGTCTAGAATAAAAATATTCTGGTGCCACCAAAACACATTGCTTACCCTTGCTTGCTTTATGAGGCTTTGAACAGCGGCTTTAATCAGCTAATTTATTTCTGTAATTAGCAGTGTTTGCTTTTTAAAAGCATACCAATGCAGCAAAACCCACCCACAAATTATTATCTGATGTCAATGTTTGTTTAGTTGTTAAGAAAACCAGATCCAAATATTCTACATTTTTTGGGTAAACCGTTGTTTGTTTAATAGAAGTAGTAAGACCCAGATGCTCTAAGAAACTTCTTAATATAGCTTTGTAAACTTGGTAAGACGCCTGGTTTTGCTTGGGTCTATTATTTTTACTAAAACATCCGTAAAGTCTAGAAAAATTATTTTGATCCGTGTGAGAGAGATTTCGTAATGCTCTTATGCCAGATTGATCACCCAACAGCCGCCGCAACAGACCTTTTTTAGAACATATTCAATTAAGCTTTTGTTTATTTCTTCGGGTAAAGCCATTATTGCCTCTTTTTAAAATCCATAGTTTGTTAACTTATTAAAATGCATAGACTCAACTCTGATTTTACTTAAACTTAGCTTAAGGAAAACTAAGTATGAATCACCAAGAGTTTCGCTCTGCTATATAAGGATTTAAACTAGAGGGGGAAGAGAAAAGGCTAAAAAGGAAAGAAGGTATCCGAATTTAAGTATACAAAAG
>CAYQIE010000079.1:0-10229 GCA_964417505.1 Rickettsiella sp.
TATTAACAGGATTATTGGCTTATTATTAAATCTTCTATCACTAGAAATTTAAAGCCCATTTTGTAGCATTAATTATAAATATTCGAGAAACTTTTGTTCTTTACCCTTTGATAGAGTTTTTAACTGTAATTACCTCACTTATTGTATTGGAACGTTTTGGAATAAGTTTACAAACCGTTCCAGTGCTAATTTTGACTTGGGGGTTGTTAATTTTAGCGTTTATTGATTTTGAATATAAGATATTCCCGGACATCATTATTTATCCTTTACTATGGTGTGGTTTGATTTCAAGTCTATTCCATTTATTTGTCTCTCCAGAATAGGTTATTTTAGGAGCATTTTTTGCTTATCTTTTTCTATATGCTGTGGCAAAACTCTATCAGGTTCTAATAAATATCAAAGCAATGGAGAGGGAGATTTTAAATGTTTTGCACTATTAGGTGCTTGGTTGGGTTTAAAAGCTTTACCTTATATTTTGTTTATTGCAGCTACGGCAGGTTCTTTAATTGGGATAATCTTATATTTTCAAAAGAAAGAGTGTATACGAAAAAAAAGTAATAGCATTTGGTCCTTATTTAGCTTTATCGGGTTGGGTATGCTTGATAGGGCGATTTAGCTTTGATTGTTTCTTTTAATTTTAAATTACCAAAGATTCCCGCAATAAAGCTTAAATAATTCTTAACAGTCTGATTTTTAGATAATATAGAAAATTAGATATGATAAACTAAGTTCATAACTAGCTTAATAGTGGAAAATCAGATGTCTGAAGAACTACATCATAATCTACCTATCTCAATTATCGGTGCAGGGGCTTGGGGAAGTGCACTTGCTATTCATTTAGCACGTAAGCATCAAGAGGTGCGTTTGTGGGCTTACAAAAAGCAACAAGTTTCTGAAATAAATACAAATAGAACTAACGAACGCTATCTGCCGGGTATTGTTTTTCCTTCTAATATTACTTGTATAGATGATTATCAAGAAGTTCTTTCAGGAACAGAAGATATATTGATCGTTGTGCCAAGTGTTGCTTTCCATACAACTTTGAAAAAAATGCAACCTTATTTGCAGGCCAATCAACGCTTGATTTGGGCAAGTAAAGGTTTGGATTCTGAAAAACACCAGTTATTAAATGAAGTAGTTAAAGAAGTTGTAGGAAATAGAGAAATGGCAGTGCTATCAGGTCCTAGTTTTGCTAAAGAAGTTGCTCTGGGCTTGCCTACGGCTGTTTGCATTGCGTCGGAAAATTATAATTTTGCCCAGGATTTATTGTTACGATTTCAGACAAAAAATTTTCGCGTGGAAATAACACAAGATATCATTGGGGTAGAGCTTGGTGGTGCTATAAAAAATGTTCTAGCTATTGCAGTTGGTATAACCGAAGGTTTAGGTTATGGCGCTAATGCAAAGGCAGCAGTGATAAGTTCAGGATTATCAGAAATGATTGAATTGGGGATAACAACCTTGGGTGCAAAACAGGAGACTTTTTTAGGGTTATCAGGTCTTGGAGATCTTGTATTAACTTGCACCGATAATCAATCGCGAAATCGCCGTTTAGGTTTAGCTTTAGGTCAAGGGCGAAACTTGGAAGAAAGTAAAAAATTAATTGGAACAACTGAAGGCTATGAAACCGCTAAAAATGTTTTCTTTTTGATAAAGAAATATGGGGTCAAAGCGCCGTTTTGTGAGGGCGTTTACCATATTTTGTATGAGCAAAGGCCACCGGAAACACTTTTTAAGAATTATTTTCATTAAAGAATATTGTTAAATCTAATGTCTTATTTTTTAGAAATAATCATGCTTTAACCAATTCATAATTAAAGACATTTTTTTTATTGTTTAATCCAATTAATGAGCCCTCCGGCTAATAATATTTTTAATTCTCGTGCGCTTAAAGGATGAGTAACCGTGTAATTTTTATTTTTAGTTTTATTATGAACTATCAACTTTTCAGATTTTTGAATAGTTTCACGGATATTTTTAATTAATAAAACATCTCCTTGATCAATAGCGCCATAATCGGCTGGATTGGTAAAAATCAGTGGCAAAATTCCAAAGTTGACTAAATTTTGTCGATGAATGCGTGCAAATTGTTTAACTAGCACTGCCTGTACACCTAAATAGCGTGGAGCTAAGGCGGCATGTTCACGACTAGAACCCTGTCCATAATTATCACCACCCACGATAAAAGATCCCGTTTTCTGGCATTCTAACGCCCGTTTGGGATAAGAAGGATCAATTTGATCAAAAACAAATTGACTAATTCCAGCAATATTACTTCGGAAAGGGAGCACTTTTGCTCCTGCAGGTAAAATTGTGTCGGTAGAAATATTATCGCCTACTTTAATTAAAACGGGACCTTCAATATGATCGGCTAAAGGAGAAATCACAGGTAAAGGTTGAATATTTGGACCTTTTGCTAACTTTACTTCAGTAGGATTCGTAGAGGGAGAGACTAACATTGTTTTATTAATGATAAGCTTTTTGGGTTCTGTAAAGCGTGGATATACTTTATCTTTTAAAGAGCGCGGATCGGTGATAACTCCAGTTAAAGCCGAGGCAGCGGCTATTTCAGGGCTGCAGAGATAGACTTGGTCTTCCTTGGTTCCGGAGCGGCCAGGAAAATTTCTAGGTACTGTGCGTAAACTTATTTTACCTGAGGCAGGAGCCTGACCCATACCAATACATCCATTACATCCTGCTTGATGAATACGACCGCCAGCACGGATTAATTTTTCTAAAATACCTAATTCAACCATGTTTTCTAAAATTTGACGCGAGGTTGGATTAATATCAAATGAAACACCCGGAGCTATTTGTTTTCCAGCAACAATTTCTGCAGCGACAGCAAAATCTCTCAGACCAGGGTTAGCTGATGAACCGATCATTGTTTGATAAATTGGCCGACCAACAACTTCTTGTATAGGCACTACCTTTCCTGGACTGGAAGGTAGCGCAATTAAAGGTTCTAACTTGGAAAGATCAATTTCATCATGTTCATCATAATCTGCATTATTGTCGGCAACGATTTTTTGCCAATCAGCTTCACGTTGTTGCGATTTCAGAAATTCCCGTGTTATCTCGTCAGAAGGAAATACACTGGTTGTCGCTCCGAGCTCTGCGCCCATATTAGCAATGACATGTCGATCCATGGCAAATAAATGTTGCAGCCCAGGCCCGTAGTATTCAATAATTTTTCCAATTCCCCCATCAACATTATGACGACGTAATAATTCTAGAATGATATCTTTAGCACTGACCCAATCCGGTAATGCGTTAGTCAATTTTACTCCCCAAATTTTTGGCATGGTGACATGAAATGGATGTCCAGCAATTGCCATAGCCACTTCTAGTCCGCCTGCGCCAATGGCTAACATGCCCATCGACCCACCCGCGCAGGTATGACTATCTGAACCCAATAAGGTTTTTCCGGGTTTTCCGAAACGTTCCATATGCACAGGGTGACTAACCCCATTACCGGGCCCGCTATAATAAAGACCAAATTTTTTACAAGCGCTAAGTAAAAATAAATGATCATCGGCATTTTTAAAATCTGTTTGTAAAAGGTTATGATCAATATATTGCACTGAGACTTCTGCTTTAGTCTGATTTAATCCCATTGCTTCACATTCCAGCATCACCATAGTTCCTGTCGCATCTTGACATAAAGTTTGATCAATTTTTAAGCCAATTTCTGCGCCAGGTTGCATTTCACCTTCAACTTTATGTAAGTTAATTAATTTTTGCGTTACATTTTGTGGCATACTAGAATCCCCATCCCCAATAATAATGTATAGTAGTTTACAGCAAGCCTTAATCTAACGGTAGGATCCAAATATGCATTTATCCGCTACTCGCTGGATCGATTTATTGACTTTTTTTCTTTGCGTCTTAGTGTTAGCGACTGCGGTGTATTTGCAATACAAAGTTGGGATTGTTCCTTGTCCGCTTTGCATCATACAACGGTTTGTTATTACATTGTTAGGGTTGTTATTTTTAATGGGCGCGTTGTTTAATTTTGAAGCGGTAATGCGTTGTTTCTTACATACTTTAACCTTTTTATTTGCTGTAGCAGGTGCCGTAGTAGCAAGTCGTCAATTATGGTTGGAGCATTTTCCTTCGGATCAGTTAATCAGTTGCCAAGCAACCATAGCACAATATAGTACCTCAATTTATTTTCATAAAATTATTGAATTGTTTTTTCAAGGAACAAGTAATTGCGGGAGCGGGACTTGGCATTTTTTAAATTTAAGTATCCCAGCATGGACATTAATAATCTTTATTCTATTAGCGGCTATCTCTCTACGTCAGGTTTATATAAATCGACGAAAACATAAACGACATTTTTTATCTTGAAAAAACTGATGTATTATTGTTCAGTTTTGGGTTGATTGGATTTTGATCATTTTGGCGTTCAAGTAACTGATTGGCGAATTCTTCAGTCTCACCATATATAACAAAATAGTCTTCGAATTGACCCATTAATTATTTTAATTCATTAATATTAGGTCTTTCTGAAACTGTAGCTATCATAAGTAAGGCAAATTATTTTAATATTTTTTTCTTTTGTTCCGTATTGTCAAGATTAAAATTAACTTGGAGATTTTTTAGATCGCTATCGATTGTATTCTTGATTTCTTTAATCGGTTGTTTGCTGGTTAAATTTAAAGAATTTTTGATAAGCGTTTGCCATTGGTCAGGATAATTTTCAGCCCAATCTTTATAGAATAGTATTTTATCTATATCACAAGATTGTTTATTTGGGAGCACTGGACTTGTTAGTTGGTAAGTTAATAAATACCATAAACAAGCACCTAAGGACCATAAATCGGTATTTAGCTTGTCTATGCTTTTTGTACAAAAATCCTTATTTATAAATAATTCTGGAGAGGAAAATTGAAATGTACTAATTTGAGAAGCTGCTTCATCCTTAAAATAGGCACAGCCAAAGTCACCCAAAATGAAGCTACCATTGGTTTTAAGAAAAATATTGCTTGGTTTTATATCATTATGAATTATACCTTGATGGGATTTTCTATGTTCGTCTTTAAATTAAGAGTTGCTCAAGGCATTTATAGGGTCTAAAAGTTGGTAAAATCCTTGGAATAGGTAACTTAATACAGAACTGGGATTTGTAATATATTGATTGTAAATATAGTCTGCGTGAGCTTGCAGATCACCCGTTTCTTGATAAGAAGTATATAAGATATTTGTTGTCCCATCCCATCCTTTCGCGACGAGTAAAGCAAAAAACTCAAATAGAAAATTAGTTACAGAAACATTTTGTATAGCTTCAGTCATCTTATTTTCTTATGCTACAGCTCTACCTTGCTTCCTAATAAGTTTATGAATTTCTTTTTTTAATGCTTAAGCTAACTTCCTTAACAATTCCATTTTGTCCATTTTTTAGATTATTAGGATTATAAGTGATTATATCTTCAATTTCTTTGATATTTAAGTGACTCAAAAAAGCTTTTATCTCAGGTGTGGCGCAAGTTGATATAGGGGTGGATGGCGAAAACCTTTCTGAAGAACTAATTAAAGAAGTCGATGAACGGTTTTTTGATGTAAGGTTTAAGCTTGGTGGACGCTTTTTTTTAAAAAAGTTTGGAAAAGGAGGTGGTGTAGGGATAGACATAACAACTAATGTTTTTAATATTGGTTAATTTCTCCTTTGGGTATTAAATCCTAGATAAATTGTATTAGGCTAAGATTAAAAAATACTTATGACATGGGAACATTATTTTAATCTGGGTAAAATTAACTTTTAAGAAATTAAAAGGAATAGTTGCGGACGAAAAAAGCCGTAAATAATAAAGTAAATTGCCTTAATGCCCAAAAGCTAAACTGGCACCGATTTGTGCGAGCGGTTGTACTAAAAGCATAGTTAATAATTTTAAGCAGACAATTAAAACAAGTGGTGAAAAATCCAGCCTGGAAATACTTGGCAAGAAGCCACGGATGGGTTTAATTAAAGGTTCACTGATACGTACTAGGATTTCAATGAGTGGGCCATGTGCTAAAGGACTGATCCAGCTTAAAATAGTTAAAGCGATAACTGCATAAAAGAAGATATTAATTAATTGATTAAGCAGCTCAGCAAATGCAAGCACCACTAATCCGAGTAAATGCGGCGCTGCATTAATTTGTATCAAAAAAAGAAATGCAATTTTAAGCATTTCTAAGCCCAATAATAATATTATAGCTGCGAAATCGATGCCATGAAGGCTAGGGATTATACGACAAATTGGGCGTAGCGGAGGGTTGGTTAATTTTGCCACTAATGCAAACAGAGGATTGTAACTATCGATATTAACCCATTGTAAAATAACTCGTAACAGTAAAATAAAAATATAAAGATAAAAAAAAGATTGGACCAGGAATACATCTGCATTACTGAAAGAATTAAGCATAAAATTCAGCCTGTTATTTTAATTGAGAGTTGATTTTTATTTAAGTCTAATAGTGCGGGTATTCCAAGAGGTAAACACCGATTCTGTTTTCCATGGCCAATATCAGCACATCGTAACACTGGAAAATTTTGCTCCATGGCAAAACGCTCTAGCACTCTTTGAACCTTTTTTTCCTCTTCAGGCTTGATGGCAAAAGTGAAATCCCCGAAGAGAAGGGCTTTTATACGATTGAGTGTTCCCGATTGTTGTAGTTGTTGTAGCATTCTGTCGATCCGATAAGCAGCTTCATTAACATCTTCTAAAAATAAAATTTTTTCTTTAGTTTCAATTTGCCATTCTGTGCCCAGACTTGTTTGAACTAAGCTAAGACTTCCACCCGTTATAGGCGCTTGAATTAAATCTAAAGAATTCGATTTTTGGTAAGGGCTTAAGAAAAACTTTAATTCTGATAGTTGTTCAAAAATTATTTTTTTTAACTCAATAATGTTTTTTGATGGAATTACCTGGTGAGTTAATTGGTTAAGTGTCGGGGCATGTAATGTTTGCCAATGCCATTTTTGCTGCATAAATAAATGTAAAACAGTGATATCACTAAAGCCAATAAATAATTTACATTTTTTGGGTGTGGTTAACTTTAAAAGAGAAGGGATCAGGCGTGTGCTGCCATACCCTCCACGTAGACACCAAATTGCGTCGGAAGTAGGATTTAATAAAGCATTTTTTAGCTGTTGAAATCGTTGTTCATCACTATTTGCACAGAGCAGATCAGGTCCAAATAAGTCAGGAGAGATTCGAGGGATTAATTGCCAGCTTGAGAATAAAGTTTTTACTTTTTCTATGATAGCTTTATCAGTTACCTGGCTAGCAGGGGCAATAACATCAACAATAGAATTTTTTTTTAGAGATTGCCAAGGTTTAAAGCTATCCATTTTTTCTGGACCCCTAGATAGAAGATTATCAACTTTACTTTTATTTTTAAGTTATATATCTAAATTATCGACTTCTAATGCATTTTGTTGAATAAACTCTCTACGTGGTTCAACTTGATCGCCCATTAAGGTAGTAAAGATTTGATCGGTTGCGATAACATCTTCAACTGTGACGCGTAATAAGCGTCGAGTATTTGGATCCATAGTTGTTTCCCATAACTGGTCAGGATTCATCTCTCCTAAACCTTTGTAACGTTGTATAGCTTGCCCACGGCGTGCTTCAGCTAATAGCCATCCATAAACTTCTTTAAAATTTTTTACTGTATGTTTTTTAGTATCACGCTGTACGTAAGCGCCAGATCCAATGAGGCCATGGAGTTGTTTAGCCATATCAAATAAGCATTGGTATTCAGGTGTGTTGAAGAATTCGTAAGAGATTTTATAGATTGTTTCTAAGCCATGTGTACTAATTGCTATTTTAGGCAAAAACACATGCCGCTCAGTATTTTTATAAATATTTATTTGATAGTGAATAGCTTCACTATTGGTAGTTTGTTGTAATTGAGTTTGCCAATGTTTTGTCCATTCCAGTATTTTAGAAGAGTCAGTTAATTCTTCAGAAGATAAAGGAGGAAGATCAAGTAGTGCTTGTAGAGCATCTATTGGGTAACGACGCGACAAATTTTGGATCGTTATTTGCGTTTTTCGGTAATCCATAACTAATTTTTCTAAACCGATACCTTGAATAGAAAAGCTTTCAGTATGTGGATAAAACGCTGCATCATGGAGTGCGGTTTGTGTGAGATAAGCTTGAAGTGCTACATCGTCTTTTAAATACTGTTCTTGTTTACCTTTTTTAATTTTATATAAAGGAGGTTGAGCAATATAGATAGTGCCGCGTTGTAGCAGTTCCGGCATTTGTCGATAGAAAAATGTCAGTAACAAAGTACGAATATGAGAACCATCAACATCTGCATCAGTCATGATGATAATACGATGATAACGTAGTTTATCAGGATTATATTCTTCTTTACCTATACCACACCCTAGTGCAGTAATTAATGTGCCTACTGCTTCTGAAGATAACATCTTGTCAAAGCGCGCTTTTTCCACGTTTAAGATTTTTCCAGTCAGCGGTAAAATTGCTTGATAGCGCCGATTCCGACCTTGTTTTGCAGAACCACCAGCTGAATCTCCTTCAACAATAAACAATTCACAAAGAGCTGGATCAGTTTCTTGACAATCCGCTAATTTTCCCGGTAAATCGGCTATGTCTAATGCAGTTTTGCGTCGAGTCATTTCACGAGCTTTACGCGCTGCTTCACGTGCCCGCGCGGCATCGATGATTTTCATCATTATGGCTCTTGCATCCTGCGGTGTTTCTAATAAAAATTCTTCAAGCTTTTCTGAAATTAACGCTTCAACAATTCCTTTTACTTCAGAAGACACCAATTTGTCTTTGGTTTGAGAAGAGAATTTAGGATCAGAAACCTTAACGGATAAAACGGCTGTTAAGCCTTCACGTGTATCATCACCTATAGTGGTGATTTTAAGCTTTTTGCTATTTGCTTCACGATCGATATAAGTATTTAATGTTCTAGTTAAAGCTCCACGAAAACCAGCAAGATGAGTTCCTCCATCACGCTGGGAAATATTGTTGGTAAAACATAAAATATTTTCTTGAAAGCTGTCATTCCATTGTAAAGCCACTTCCACAGTAATACCATCGCGTTCAGCGGTAAAGTAAAAAGGCTGTTTATGAATTAAAGTTTTGTTTTGGTTAAGATATTCGACAAAGGCTTTGATCCCTCCTACATACTTGAGTTGTGTTTCTTCGTTGGTTCTTTCATCGATGAGATTAATCCCTACACCGGAATTTAAAAAGGATAGTTCGCGCAGACGTTTTAACAGAATATCGTAATGGAATTCATTATTATGTTGAAAAATAAGCTTGCTAGGATAAAAGCGGATTTCAGTTCCTCTTTCTTGAGTTTCTCCGGTGATTTGTAGAGGGGCAGTGGGCTCTCCGAGTAAATAGGTTTGCTCATAGACTTTATTGTTACGCCGGATAGTAAGCTGTAATTTTTCTGATAAAGCGTTAACAACAGAAACCCCTACACCATGTAGGCCTCCTGAGACTTTATAGGAATTGCTATCAAATTTACCACCCGCATGTAAAACCGTCATGATGACTTCGGCTGCCGAGCGGCCTTCTTCACTATGGATATCAACGGGAATACCACGCCCATTATCTTTAACAGTCACTGAGCCATCGCTGTAGAGAGTAATATCAATTTGAGAGCAATAGCCCGCTAAAGACTCATCTATAGAATTGTCTACAACCTCAAAGACCATATGATGTAGGCCTGTTCCATCATCAGTATCGCCTATATACATCCCAGGACGTTTTCGGACAGCATCCAGACCTTTTAAAACCTTTATATTTGAAGAGTCATAATTGGGTATACCGAGTCCACCCTGTTGGCTAGCATTATCTTTAAGACCTAATTCTGGCTCAAGAGAGCTTTTCGTATGTGAAACAATAGGTTCACACTCCGTTGTAGAGGGGTTATTTCCTGCCAAACTCTCATTTTTAATCGACATAGGTGATAGGAGTTCAAAGCTAAAAATTATACCATAAATTGCCCCTTAAATTCGAATATTAACACGAAAATACAAGGAGTTAAGCAGCTGAAATGTACAGTAAGTTTTATAGGTCTTTAGATAAAATATTAATTAAGACTCTATTTATCTCTTTAAATTACTGATACATTACTAGTCGTTTACTGGTAATTGACTAGGGAGTGTCGTCAATTAAGTCATCAATATAATGGAAGAAGCGAATTTAACGGCCTCCAAAAAATACTTTCCCCGTTTACAATATCGGGTA
>CAYQIE010000080.1:0-13102 GCA_964417505.1 Rickettsiella sp.
TAACAGGATTATTGGCTTATTATTAAATCTTCTATCACTAGAAATTTAAAGCCCATTTTGTAGCATTAATTATAAATATTCGAGAAACTTTTGTATAAAAGCATTAGGTAATGTAATTTGTCTTTAGCTAATTTAAGATGTAAAAAAACTCTGTTGACTGTGCTAAATAAGAAGAAAATAAGCGGGCCCTCAAATTTTCCACACGGAAGTTTTGAGGGGCCGTTTAAGGGTTGTTTTTGCAGAAGGAACCGAACAAGAGCGGCTAACAACCTTAATGACAAAAAACAACTAAATTTATACATCTAAGTCCTGCATATTACCGCTATCTTAAAGGTTTTAGACTGGTTACTGTTTCCAATTGCGTATTCTCTTCTCCTTTATCCCGCCAAAAAAACAGCTTTTATGTAGGCCGGACGAAGATGCTTTTTCATCAGTCAATTCTTTATCCATCTCTCCGTATCTTTTAAAGGCTTCTTTTAAATTGTTTTCTATTTTAGTTAATGGATTTATTTCTGGATTAGGCGCATTTTTAAAAGAATTCGGAAAAAAATTTGCTCCTTTAAAGATCTGTAACATGAAGGCAATCGTTAACAAAGCAGATAAAGGGCTCGTGTTATTATTAGCTACCATTGTATAGGTAATTGGTTTATTAGTAATTTCCAAACGTGGTCTAATATTTTTGGTAAGTTTTCAAAGGTATTAAGACACAATATTGCCGAAGCTTGGCACAGTCATAGATAGCCTCCCTAATTTTAGAATTTAATAAAAATTATTCAGGATTTGCTGGTGACCTGATTAATTGACACTTAAATATGTCTTTGATTTTTCCTGATTTGTAGGCTTGTAAATTTTTTTCTGTTAATTGGTTATGCTTAGCAAGTATTTCTATTTCTAATGATTCCTTTCCAGAAGCATCACTGGGAATTAATATCCAATCTATATTTTCTTGAGTAAGTAAGTTAGCTACCTTTAAATGCGTTAATCTACTATAAATAGAACTAGTATTAGAAAAATTGTTTCTATCAGTAACTGCCAATAAAGTGTGCACATTTAAATAACCGTTATCATATAATAATTGCACCGTTTGCTTCATAGCTTTTATATAACCAACGTCGGGTAGCCTATTAATTTCCTCCAGTAGATTCTCGGCACTAACTCCCGGTTGTGCAACAAGATTATCAACTTTTTCTTTAATATTATATTTCTTATAATCCTTTGCTTGTAAAATGGAAGAATCCATTAATTTTTTGACCTCTTTATCGCTTATCATATTATTCTCCTTTTTTTAAAATGACATAATTAATATAAATATTTAATTTAAATATTATGTATAAATACATTAAAAAATTTTATTTAAAGATAGAACAATAAATATAAAACTTTAATATTTTTTAAATTTTTTTACGATAATTAGTTATATTTTTAATTAATTTCCCTATAAAAAATAACTAAAAAAACAATAAAACAAAATGAAAATGTCTAACAGAAATATTTTATATTACTAACTATTAATTTCAAAAATGAAACATGCAATAATTTAGAGCTTTATTTATTAATAATAAACAAAAATTAATAACTATATTGAATGAGTAACTCTGTTCATTTTATGTTCTTTTGAAAATACAGCTTCTGTTTATGACAACTCAACTTAATTTCTACTATACTCTTCATTACGTATTTTGAGATAGTTAAGGAGTATTTGTGAAATCTTCCCTTTTAGGTATGCTATAGGTTTATTAGGCCTAAGTTCAAACATTTTTGCAGTGACTACTGAAGAATGTCGAGTCGCCTGGAAAGCTTCTCCAGCCTAACAAAGCTGCTACCCGCTTTTGGAACTAAAGCAATTAGGAAGTAAATGTGGCGTCTATGTACATTGTAAAAAAACGGATGGCACTGAAGTCACCAACGGAAGTTACACGCAAATTATGATAAAGAACATAAAGATATCATAGGTTCTGATTATTCTTTATTTTACACGGTTGAGGAAGTCAAAAAATTGAATAATTGTAATGGTAAATTAAAAGTAGGTTCCTGCTAAGCAAATAACACGGCTCTTTAAAAAGCTAAGATATAAAATAATCTTTATTTAAAATTTTTTCTAAAAAATACTCGGATAATTTTTTATCAGATTCTTAAAATAATAATCTAATCTAACTTTTTTTATATTTATTCAAGGAAGAATGATGAGTCAAAAAGTAAGAGGAATTAATACTTCCAAAGCTAAAAAAAGAAAAAACGGGTTGAGACTCACCAACAAGCCGGTAACGGCATTCCGGCATTAACCACCGCTCAAGGCGTCACTGTTTCCGATGATCAAAACTCCTTAAAAATAGGACCCAAAGGGCCTACGCTACTGGAAGACTTTCATTTTCGTGAAAAAATCTTTCATTTTGACCATGAAAGAATACTTGAACGTGTTGTGCATGCCCGAGGTTACGTAGCGCATGGTTATTTTGAAAATTACCAATCATTAGCGAAATATACCTGTGCAGATTTATTTCAGCGAGAAAAGGAAAAAATATCGGCTTTTGTGCGCTTTTCTAAGGTAGTAGGAAATAAAGGATCAGCTATCTGGCACGTGATGTACGTGGTTTTGGTTTTGCTGTGAAGCTACATATATACAAAAGTGGGAAATTGGGACATTGTGGGCAATAACATCCCGGTTTTCTTTATCCAAGATGCCATTAAATTTCCTGATCTAATCCATGCAGCCAAAGACGAACCCAACAGTGACTTTCCACAAGCACAAACTGCCCATGATAATTTTTGGGATTTTATATCACTGAATCCCGAAAGCACGCATATGATCATGTGGGTCATGTTAGACCGTACTCTGCCACTTCATTTCGTTTCATGCCAGGGTTCGGTATACATGCCTTTCGATTGATTAACGCTAAACAAAAATCGACGTTTGTTAAATTTCATTGGCTACCCAAACTTGGCGTACAGTCAATCACTTGGATGAAGCAGTGAAACCTAAATGGTACTGACCCTGATTTTCATCGCCGCGATTTATGGGAGGCCATTCATTCACGTCAATTTCCAGAATGGGAATTGGGGATGCAACTCTTTGATGAAAACATGGCTAAAAAATTTGATTTTGACATCTTAGATCCGACCAAGTTAATCCCTGAAGAATTAATTCCAATAAAAAAAGTAGGCTGTTTAGTTTGAAACCGTTGTGTTGATAATTTTTTTGCAGAGACAAAGCAAGTCGCTTTTTGTACACAAAATATTATTCCTGGCATTGATTTTAGCAATGACCCCCTGCTCCAAGGGCGTAATTTTTCTTATTTAGATACAAAAGTAAAACGTTTAGGAAGTCCAAACTTCGCTCAACTTCCCATTAACGCACCTAAATGCCCCTTTCATAACTTCCAACAAGATGGGCATATTGCCTTTTATAATCTATCGGGAAGAGCCAATTATTAACCGAACTCTTGGAATAAAGCAGGAGGTCCTCGTGAATCCTTAAGAAAAGGATTTAAAACCTTTGTGGCTATGGAATCAGGAGAAAAATTACGTGTACGGCCAGAAAGTTTCGCAGATTATTATAATCAAGCCCATTTATTTTATAAAAATCAAACGCCCATTGAGCAACAGCATATTCAATCAGCCTTAGCCTTTGAACTCAGTAAAGTAAGCACTCACATTATACAAGCACGAATTATTTCACATTTACTCAATATCGATATATCGCACTTGCCAAACAAGTGGCTCAGCAACTCGGATTAAGCCCACTACCCAAGGCAGCTCCAATCGTTTGCGCTAAGAAAAAAAATCAATTACATGCACCTTCCTTAAGTCTCTTGTTAAATCAACCTAATACCTTTAAAGGTAGAAAATTAGGTATCATACTCACTGAAAAGAATAATTTTCACTTAGCGGGTTATCATCTAGAAAAATTAGCTAAAAAACAAGTAGGAGTAATAGAAATTATTGCTCCTAAAATTCTAAATTTAAAGACAAGAGACGATTTAAACCACAACAAAGTTTTGAAACCGCTATTTCTGCCAGTTATGATGCCATTGCAATCTTAGCAAGATCCAAAGATCTACTTAAATACCACGAACTAAAATTATTTACCTTTCCGCAAGAAAGTTTTTATCAATGTAAATTTATCGCTTCATAGCTGAATTAGTCCCTATGTTCAAAAAATTACAACTAAAAACTGATCCTGGTATAATCTTGTTAAAGAATGCTGATTCATGTCAATCCTTTATAAAGCAGTGTAAAAGATTACGTTATTGGGAACGTCATAAAGCTTGATTGTTTGTCATTATGATAGAAAGAATTATTACAAAGTGTCCCATTTTATTTTTCTTGCTGATTTTTATGGTTATGAATGTTTTTTGCAGAAGAAAAACCTAATAATTTTGTCTATGTCACTGAGATTATTCCTAATATTAAGCAAGATATACGCTATTTTGGTCAGAATAATTTTGTTGGTCGGCCGATTGCCGGTTATAGAAGACCCGTCTGTCTGTTAACCAGTGCTGTGGCTTATGCTTTATTAAAGGTGCAGACCAAATTAAATAAACAAGAATTAGACTTACTGGTATACGATTGCTATCGTCCACAAATGGCAGTCAATGATTTTATCGTATGGAGTCAGAATCCTGGGGATCAAACAACCAAAAGTCTTTTTTACCCAAATATTGATAAAAGAAATCTTTTTAAACTTAATTATATCACTCAGGCCATACGCGCGGAAGCACCGTTGATCTCACACTCGTCGATCTGAAAAATAATCAAGTGCTTGATATGGGCACTCCGTTTGATTTTCTTGATCCATTATAGCGTCCCGATAATTGTGATATCACTGTAACACAATTTAAAAACTGGATGTTATTACGATCTTCAATGATTAAATTTTGTTTTATGCCCATAAAAACCGAATGGTGGCATTTTACTTTAAAAAAATGAGCCTATAAAAATACTTATTTTAATTTTTTTGTTGAGTAATTTATTTTTTATAAACTTGAGATGCCTACTAGAATCAATTAGAATAATAAAAAAACTAACAGAGAACTAAAATGACAAAATTAACGGAAAAAGCCATTCTATAAGAATGGCATATAGAGACGCTACTCAACAAGAGCTACTCAAATTCAAGCAGGAACTGCGTCCAATTCTTCATGATATTTCTCTAGTGAAATCATCAAACTTAAAAAAAATGTTCTTGGTAAATTAAAAACCGATAAAGAACTTATTATTTCACTTAATAAGGCTTTAGAAGCTTATCCAGCTGGTACCGATGCTATCTGGTCTTTAAAACTAATAAAATGTTGGAAATTCTTAAAGATGCCATTAGTTTTGTCGATTTAAATTTCGATTCTTTTATCGCAAGCATCAAAACTGATTCTGAATTAGCTCACTATCATATAAAAACCGATGAGCAGGATATTACCGTTATTGCAAATACGGGTCCTTTTATCTATGGAACTTCTAAAGCGAGCTTTTTGAAAACGGCTCTTATTAATATTCATTTGGTTTGCAAAGGAAAAAACCTTTTAAGTGAAATTGATATTAATAATAATGATAAAGAATACTGAATCGATCAAACGCCTAATGTACATGTCACGCCTTTACCTGATTAATTAAATCCAGAAGACATAAAGGTTAACGATGTCAATTTTACTCAATGCACTTACTTTTTATAATGATGCTAAAACTGCTAAAGGCTTAGCGTTTATTCATAGTGGCTATGCCTTCGGAGGTTACCGCAATGAACCCCGCTATCCTTATCAACCTCCAGAATCTCTTGGTAAACTAAATGGCCCTGAAGACTATTCTTCTTTTATTGGAAAATTAACTCTGGAAATTGATCAAATGTCTACTGCTGATCTTTGGAAATGTTATCAATCTAAACAAAAAGGCTATCCTAAGGGTCCTGATTGGGAAAAATCAGAAATAAGCCAACAATTACTTATCAAAAACTATAAGGTAGTAGCGCCTAATAATATTCAAGTGGGCGATATTTGGGCTATGCGTAGTTTTGATACACAAAAAGATCCCGAGATGAAAGGTCGTGGCAAAGGCGGCCATACAGTTTTGGTTGTCGATAATCCAGATAAAGATAAAAATGAGGTCATGACCTTAGGTTACAATCGGAATATGCCAGAAAATGAAGGCTTTGGAGAGCAAAAATTTCCCATGTATTCTAAACCTTATGATGGCAAACGTATTTTTTTCTTTAGAGTAAATTCTTCGGTACTGGAACCTTAAGAATCTAAATCCTTCTTAGACTGTTGCAAGATAATTTGAATTTAAAACGTTTGCAATAAATATTCAGGTTTTTGGTTCCAAAATTGCATTTGCCATTTTCGGTTTTCATAAGTGAGCAAACAAATATTGCCGGTCGCAATTTTGAACACTTTATCCTGTACAGTCTGTTCAAATAAACCAGGAATAAGTTTCAAGAAATATCGTAATCGACCATTACTACTAACGATTAAAATAGTATCGGTTGAATCATACTTGGTAATGAGATCTTTGGTAAATTCTCTAATTTCTTTGATCATGTGTGTAGGTGAGCCTTTCCATCCAGCAAATTTGGGCCAAACACTTAAATTTTCCCAAGCAGACAATTCTTCACCTCCATCTATTTCTTGAATTTGTGTATTAGTCAAACCCGCCCAATTTCCATAATCAATCTCGTTTAAACGAGGATTGACAATAGGCTTTTTAGATGAATGCAATCGTTCTAACACAATAGTTGCATAATCACGGGTTCTTTTTAAAGGACCACAATATACCGTCTTAGGGAGTATGTCCGTTTTTTGTAATGCATGGGCCAGGCATTGTGCTTGTAATATACCTGAATCAACTAGCGGTAAATCTTGTGTAGCACCTACCCAAACCACAGGATCAGTGGCTGAAAAGGTATTACCATGTCGGGATAAAATAATCTTCATATCATTTTCTACTACAATGCTATCAATTCGCCTTCTTCTTCAATTAATTTTTCAACCCTTATAACATCTTCTGGACTATCCACTGAAGCATGGGTATGGTCTTTATAATCCACTAAGATCACCCGAATCGGTTTGCCATTTTCTAATATTCGCAACTGCTCTAGACCTTCTAATTGTTCTAAGGGTGTAGACGATAAAGCAATATAGTTTTCAAGTGCTGAATATCGGTAAGCATAAAGTCCGATATGTCGATAAAGAGGGAGGGATTCCATCGATGTCTCTCTTAAATATGGAATCATCCTTTTAGAAAAATACATCGCATTAAAATCCTTATCACAGACAACCATTGTGCCACCCACTTCTCCTTTTGATTTAACCTTTTGCATTAAAAAATATTTTTCTTTACTAATTGGTGTTGCCAATGTGGTTATTTCTAATTGCGAATTATTTTTCATTGTATCGCTTAAGGATTGGATAACCCAAGGCGGAGTTAATACAGCATCTCCCTGTAAATTTAAAATGATCTCCGGTTTATCAGGTAATAAAGAAACTGCAGCAAAACAGCGTTCAGCGCCATTATCACAGTTTTCGGTCATCAAAACCTTTGCACCAAAATCTAAAGCATGGGTATGAATATCAACGTGATCCGTTGCAATGTAAACTTCATCAACCCCCTTAATGGTCTTGGCAATCGACCAAACTCGATAGATTAAACTATGCCCTTTAATCAGCGCTAAAGGTTTTCCTGGAAAACGACTCGATTGATAGCGTGCTGGAATAATAATAACGTTCTTATTCTGCATAATGGCTATTAGTTTTCTCCGTTTTGTTGTTCTTGTTTCTGCTGATCTTGTATTTCTTTAAGAACAGAAAAATCTTCTAATGTCGATGTATCCTGTTCGATTTGGCGATTGACAGCAATGTCTTAATAAACGACGCATAATTTTTCCCGAACGTGTTTTTGGTAAGGCTACCGTAAAGATTAAACGCTTAGGCTACGCAAAGGCCCCAATCGTCATTCTAACTTGGTGAATAATATTTGCCCTTAAGTTGGGTGTAGGCGTTTCACTATCATTTAACACCACAAAAGCCACAATGGCCTGGCCGGTGGTTTTATCTGGAATAGGCACTACTGTGTATTCAGCAACAGACGGATAACTATCCAAAGCGGCTTCTATTTCAGCTGATCCTAAACGATGTTCAGAAACCTTAATCACATCATCGGTCATCCCATAATCCAAATATAATCCTCGGCATCAAAATACGCACTATCGCCTGAGAAGTAAGCATGTGGAACCTTACGGCAGTATTGTTTTATATATCTTTTTCGATCATTCCAAATACCGAGTAACATACTCGACCAAGGTCGGCGAATGACTGAAGCGCCTCCTTGTCCTTCTTTTACCTTTAGACCGGTCGCCAGATCGACAATATCAACTTCCACGCCCGGTAAAGGTTTAGTAACAGAACCTGGTTTAGTCGGCGTTGCACCAGGGATTGGCGCAATCATAATCGAGCCCGTTTATGTCTGCCACTAAGTATCGACAATAGGACATTGCTTATTACCAATTTTTTCAAAATACCACATCCAAGCTTCAGGATTGAGAGGTTCACCCACACTGCCAGTAATCTTAAACTGGATAAGTCATTGTCAGCTACCCATTCATTTCCCCATTTCATAAAGGATCTTATTGCAGTTGGGGCTGTATAAAAAATACTGACTTGGTAAGTTTCAATCAGTTGCCAAAAACGATCCGGTTTAGGCCAGTCTGGAGCTCCTTCATAGATGAGCACTGTCGCCGCATTGAGTAATGGTCCATAAACGACATAGGTATGGCCAGTGATCCAACCTATATCAGCAGTACACCAGTAAATATCCTCTGGTTTTAAATCAAAGACTATTTTGGAAGTATAATAAGCACCTACCATATAATCGGCCGTTGAATGAAAAATTCCTTTCGGTTCTCCCGTAGAACCTGATGTATAAAGAATAAAGAGTGCATCTTCGCTATCCATAGGCTCAGCGGGGTAATCTTCGTTAAGTCCTGCAATGACATCATGCCACCAGACATCACGATCCTTTTTTAAAGGGATCTCTGCATGAGTTCGTTGCAATATAATAAGCTTTTCAACTGACGGACAGCTGAGTAAGGCTTCATCCATAATCTGTTTAAGTGGGATGATCTTACCACGTCGATAACCACCATCAGCGGCGATCACAAATTTAGATTTTGAATCTTGAATCCGCATTTCTAAGGCGATGACTGAGTAACCACCAAATACCACATTATGAATACAACCTAAACGTGCGCACGCTAAAACGGCAATGATGAGCTCTGGCACTAAAGGCATATACAATGTAATGCAATCCCCTTTTTTTACACCTAAGTTTTTTAAACCATTAGCAAATTGGCAAACCGCTTGGTACAATTCTTTATAAGTAAATTGACGTTTTTCATTCGGCTCACCTTGCCAAAGTAATGCGGTTTTCCGCATATTGGTCCAGATGTCGATCCAGACAGTTATAAGCCAAGTTGGTTTTGCCCGCCTCAAACCACTTTACATCAGGTTCCTTCCAAGTTAATACCTTTTTCCAAGGTTCCATCCAGTGTAATTCACCCGCAATGTTCACCCAAAATTGTTCAGAGTAGGGTGCTCAATAGAATGACGATAAATCTCTTCATATTCAGCCATAGACTTAATCATCGCCTGATAAGAAAATCTTTTTAACGGGGGATAAACTTTGACTTCTTTTAAGATAGTATCTATTGTTTGTGATTCGTTTATAGACATATTTTATACTCCTATTGTCAAAACGACCAAAATATGACGACACTTTTCTAAGAATGCATATCGCCACTTGTGACTACTGGATTCATCAACTAACCTTAAGGCTAAACCAATTTAGATAAAGGAGAAATATTATGTTAGTGTGGGCATTTATCTTTCTAGCTATTGCTATCATTGCTGCCATTATTGGATTTACCGGTGTTTTTGCCGTTGCGGCTGGTGTTGCAAAGATTATCTTTTTTATATTCATCATATTAGCTATCATTGCTTTTGTAACAATGTTATTTCGCAGACAACGATAAAAAACTACTATTGTTGGCAATCATGTATTAAAATTTTTTGTCCTTATTCATCAAAGATTAAGCACCGAATTTGCTCACAAACATTATGCATGATATGTATATTATGTATGCATGCCAGTTGGTTATAAAGAGATGACCCTTGTTTAAATAAAAAATGCAAATAAGCCCGTGTAAAATGCTGACAAGTATAGCATAAACACCCTGTTAAAATAGGGGTATCATCTTTTGCGTAAATAGATTTTTTAATCAAAATTCTTGATTGATTTGTTTCACTGACAAATTCCAACTAATTACCTTTTTTAATTACATTTCCATGATAAAGAGCACCATGTCGTGCATTTCGCGCGTGGGTGCAACACAATCGAATAAATCAACCCCCTTAGCAACCACATTAATCAAATCTTGTGGATTCAATCCGACGCCCATGGTGTAACGAACCTTATTATCGGGCAATAAAGGGCGAATCCAATCAATAACCTCCATGGTTCTTTGCATATCAAAACCAATCACTTCTCCACCAATAGCAATGCCATCAAGTTGCGCATCTAATATAAATTGCGTACTTAATTCACGAAGATCCCTAAAACTCCCTCCTTGAATAATGCTAAATAAGGCTTGTTGATGACCATAAAGGGCTTCTGAATGTAAATACACTGCTTTCGAAGCTAATAACCAACAATGTGTATGCTCCATTGCGGCGAGCGCAACTTCTCTACCGCCATTTTCAGGCGTACATTTATCAAAGGCCATGATGATATCTGCACCAATAATTCTTTGGGCTTCGATAGAGCTTTCGGCATCAAGTGAATAACTTTCCCTGTCATAGGATGTTTAAAGTGCGCCCCTTCTGCATCAATCCGACAGATTTTGGCATTTTTAGATAAACTAAACACTTGAAAACCACCGCTGTCAGTTAACATAGGCGCCTCCCAAGTCATTAAACGATGCATCCCGCCACTTGTTAAGATAATTTCCATCCCAGGATTAAGTAATATGTGATAGGTATTGCCACCAAGAATAATTTGCGAACCTGTATTCTTAAGGTCATGAGGTGTCATATGATTTACAAAAGAACGTGTCCCAACCGGCATAAAAGCAGGCGTTAACACACTGCCATGCCCTGTTGTTATTTGAAACTCGAGCGTGCGAGTCTTTGCTGAATTTTATCAGTTGGCAATTAAATTGATTATTCATGAAAGCTAGTTAGATTTATGGCTTAGAAGCTAATTTTTTTCAATCGTACTCAAGATTCCTAGTAAAATTTTGACTTCATTGATATCTAATTCGGATCGGCTGAATAATCGACGTAATCTATCCATAATTTGCTGACTCCGACTCGGCTTTAAAAATTCAATTTTATTGAGCAAATCATATAAATGATGATAAAAGTATTCTTGTTCTTGAGCATTTGCCAATTCAATAGCATTTTCCTCAGGTTTAAATTCCGTTAAAAAAGCCATTCGTAGCTCATAACAAATAATTTGTACTGCGGCAGCTAAGTTTAACGAACTATACTGAGGATTTGATGGAATATTAATTTGAAAATGATATTGTTGTAATTCTTTAATTAGTAAGGCCACAGCGTTTCCCTCCCGAATACGACCGCTACCTTTTGTTTTGGATTAAGTACAATTTTTTCTGCTGCTGCACGGGCATTAAAAAATATCCAATGAAGTTCCCGAGTACGTGTACTGGTTCCAAAAACTAAATGACAATCTTGCAACACAGCCAATAAACAATCAACAACTACCGTATCCGCCAAGACATCAATCGCATGACTCGCACGCACCGATGCATTCACATGAGGAAAAGACTTAGGTTCAACAAGATAAAGTTAGGTTAAACCCATAGTTTTCATCGCGCGAGCAGTCGCTCCAAATATTGCCAGGATCGGCTGGATTCACCAGTACGATCCGAATCTGAGAAAAAGAAATGATTTTTTCTATAAATAAACCTTTCAACGTAGGTCTTTTCTATTTTATATCTTTAGCTTTTAAAGGTGAGTTGTAGCTAAAGATATTTTAGAAGTATAAGCTATGATATCATCTTATACTTTATAAAAATATACTATTAGTTTTCACTCGACCATCAAGGCCCATGCACCCTTTTTTAAATATCGCCGATCGCGCTGCCCGTCTGGCAGGTAAGACTATTCTAGAAGGTTTGAACCGTCTAGACCGATTACGTATGCATCATAAACAGGACAATAGCGGTGTTGTTACTGAGATCGACCTAAAAACTGAAAAGATTATTATTTCCACTATTCAAGAGGCTTACCCCAGTCACGGAATCATTGCTGAAGAAAGCAAGCCGACTCACGGTGATAAATATACTTGGATTATTGATCCACTTGATGGAACTTGTAATTATGTTCATGATTTTCCGCATTTTGCGATATCTATCGCTATTAAAAACAATGAAAAAAATCATATTGAACATGCCTTGATCTACGATCCTTTACGTCAAGAAACGTTTACCGCAACGCTGGGTCAAGGCGCTTATTTAGCTAATACCCAACGTTTTCCCCGTCGTTTACGCATCAGTTCACGTTCCAATATTCAAGAATCCTTAATAGGAATCACTATCCCAAGCCGAGGATTCAACACGCTGAGTGACTCCATTAATAAAGAAGCCTTACGTACCATGATGACCCAAGCAAGTGGTATACGCCGAACCGGATCGGCAGCGCTTGATTTAGCTTATGTGGCGGCAGGGCGTTTAGATGCCGCTTTAGAGCTTGAAGTTGCCCCCTGGGATATGGCTGCGGGCGTGTTATTGGTTAAACAAGCGGGTGGCGTTGCTTTTGATCTAAAAGGTGGTGAAAACTACTTTGAAACTGGACATATCTTGGTCGCTAACCCCAAGCTCTCTACTTTAGTATTACAAGCTATCAGTGGTTCAATTTAACTTTGACTGGCTATTTTAGTGTAATGATTTTTTAACAAATTGCTACTATCTTCTTTTATAATAATTTGACTCGGGTCAATTTCACTCAGCCAGAAGTTTCTCGAATATTTATAATTAATGCTACAAAATGGGCTTTAAATTTCTAGTGATAGAAGATTTAATAATAAGCCAATAATCCTGTTAATA
>CAYQIE010000081.1:0-36273 GCA_964417505.1 Rickettsiella sp.
TTTTTAAATTGTTCTTCACTTAACTCATGTCGTTTCATTTTTATTCTTTTCTCAACAACCCTTATAGAATACAATAACTTAATTGACGACACTCCCTAGAAAAAATATAAAAAATCGGTACATTAAGAGGGTCCCTTTGGATTAACGGAAATAACAGAAGTAGCATTAGCAGTGCTAGGTGTTTTTTTCATAATCGAAATTGTCTCAAGTAAAGGATTTAAATCGAGAGAAGGAATCTGTAAATTGATTTGTTTTAACTGATTAATACTTTGCAAAACCGTTTGAGTGTCGATGGAGTTAGTTGCAAAGTGCTCCTTAATATTTTCTTGAATTTCTTGCAAGCTAGATTGATAAATAGTGGGTTCGCGATGTATTAATGCCCATTGGGCTTGCTGCAATAATAAGAGTAAGTTATGTTGCAAATATTGTTGCTCTGTTTCTGGCAATAAAGGTTCTATAGGTCTATTTAAACGACGAATAATAATCAGCAGTCGGAAGCTATCAAGGCTATTTTTCAGGGCACGTGCCCATTTATTTTCCTGAAGATTATTAGTAGCCGCTTCAAGAGTGGGTGGCTTTGAAGAATTAGAATTTGGCAATAAGGGTAACTGAGTAATTTGGAGTTTTAAAGACTGTAGCTAAGCTAAAATAGTTGTTAAATCAATATGTGGTAAAGCTTTTAAATTAGTTAAATATTGAGTTAATAATTAATGAAGATTCTCCAACCGAATATCCGAGCTTATTATAGTGCTTAACTGTTGATCAGCTAGCGTCAATGCAGACAAAGCATTGTCAGCATCATGAAAATAAACTAGGTTATACTGAGCTAACTGAATCAGTTGGTTAACGTTAGCGAGCAAAATAGTATTATCGTTTGAAGAAAATTTTTGTTCGATAAAATTTTGTAGTTGTAAGATTTGTTACTGACGATTTTTATCGTTGGCTAGATTTTGTTAAATCAGTGTTTGCACAGTAGATAGTTGGCTTTGATAATAGTTTAGTTGTTCTTTGTTCTTAACCCAAAAAAACTTAAACTTAGAAATAAACCTATCAAAGTAACGAGCCATAATCCTATTTGCTAGCTAAGCTATGAAACAGCTTTTTGGGCGTAAAGGCCACTTTTTGTTTTCTTTTTTTCTGTTTCTTCTAAGATGGGTGTGGGTTGTGATTCCATAATGATTGCTCCCGCCAGGAAAACAAAGTTTTTAAGATAGCAGTATTTGTTGCATTATCCGATATTAAGGACGGTTTTACAAAACCTAGTTTTTTTGCACTATCTTTGAGTCGAGGGCTAATAACAAACAATTGTTTTTTTAATAAAATTGCTTGCCAGTAAGGATATAATAAGCTAACTAAGTTTTTTAGTCCGTTATGACTGGTACAAATAATGACGCCTATCGATTTTTCATCGGGAATACAGGTAAACTTATCAATTTTTGGTAGCTGTCGCTTATAAACGTTCAGGCTGTCCACCTGGGCACCTCGAGCTTTTAAACCCCGGGCTAAATAGGAACGACCTCCTTCGCCTTTGATAATTAAAATTTTTTTTGGTTTAGGTTTTGTAACATAGCAAGGTTTAATAAACCCTTACCACTAAAATCGTTTTTTGGGTAACCATGACAAGGCAAGTTACATTGTGTTAAAGCTAATGCTGTACCCGAACCAGTAGCGAGGATTTTGCTTTTTTTGGTCAAAAAGAGCAAATACGTTGAATAGATTTCTCTATATAGAATGCAGAATTCAGGCTAATAAAGATTACAAAATCGAATTGATTAAGTTTTTTTAAGATTAATTCAACTTTTTTTATATTTTTTATAGGGATAATTTCTAGCGTTGGGAAATGAACGGCTCTATCCCCCCATATTTCTGAATTTGCTCAATTAAGCTGTGTGCTTGATGGGTAGGGCGGGTAATGAGGATACTTAAACCATTTAAAGATGCCATGAACATCAAAATAGCTGTAATTTTAATGGGAGGCAATAGGGCCCAAGAAAGATTATAGGGCTGAAGGGCTTCCCTTGGAAAGGGTTAATGATAGTGTTAACATGGGGATTAGGTACATAAAACAAAAGAGAGTCCTATGGCTACTACATTAAAACCTGCTTTGAAGCCTGGTTTAATCTTAGATTATTAGGGAAATGATTCTAAATCTTTTGAAAATAATCTGAGAGATTTGAAAGAATCGAAAGAATTAAAATTTGAATTTCCTACTCTTCGTAATCAATTAAAAAAACTGATTATCAATCTTATTTTGCTCATCGTTCAGAAAGAACCTAAAAATGAGACTGCTAACTAATAACAAATTAATTTCATCCTTTGATGCGCTTGATTCTATCGAAAAAAATAATTCTTTTGTTCAATCTAAAATGAAGGAAATTAAAGCAATTGCGATAGATTATTTAAGTCAGTAAAAAAGGAATCAAAATAAGCTTCAGGAAAAATTGAAATTCATTCAAAAGAAAAAAATTATAACAATGATAAAGTTATGGCCCTTCTAGGTATACTTCGTAAAATAGCTGCAGAAAGTCAAAATGAGCATGAGATCAAACTGAAAGAAAGTTATACATTATTGAAAATGCAGCCATTTGGGGGTGATGAATCTAAATAAGATTTTCAAAATCGACTTATAGATTCCGTTGTTGATGCAAGTATAAATGCTAAAAATATTTCCGTTGCAGACTCAGAAAAAACAAATGAAACTCTAGCCAGCATAGATGATGCTTATAAATATTTACGTGATCATGCAACTCCTTGTCCAAATGTCGGAAGGCTTGCCATAATAAACCAGAAGATGAAACGGAAAGTTATATAAATAACTTTTCACCCTCTATGAGCTAAAAATCTAATAATGCGGTTCAACTTCTTTTTATGACGGTATATATAGTATTTTTTCCTAATTGTTGTTTTCAGTTAGACTAGTATTTTATAAAAGCAATTTTATGCCTTTAATTGGGATTAAAGATTTAGATTTACAAAACAAACGCGTTCTCATTCGGGAAGATTTTAATGTGCCTTTAGATAAAGGGATCATTACTAGTGATGCACGTATCTTAGCAGCATTGCCAACCATTCAATACGCTTTAAAAAAAAATGCGGCAGTTATTTTACTTTCCCATCTTGATAGGCCCACAGAAGGTCATGTTGTTCCCGAACTTTCTTTAACCCCCATTGCAAAACGATTACAGGAGCTATTAGGGAGGCCAGTTAGATTCATTGTTAACTGGCTAGATGGATTTAAGATTTCTCCTGGTGAAATTGCGTTATGTGAAAATGTTAGATTTCAAATAGGTGAAAAGAAAAACGATTCGACTTTAGCTAAAAAAATTGCAGCATTAGGTGATATTTTTGTCATGGACGCCTTTGCTACAGCGCATCGTAGTGAGGCTTCAACTGTGGGAGTGGCACAGTTTTCCTCTCAGATTTGTGCCGGTTTATTGCTAATGTCAGAGATAAAAGCTTTGAATCAAGTTTTGAAAAATCCAAGTCGACCTTTATTAGCTATAGTAGGTGGATCTAAGGTTTCAACTAAATTAATGCTGCTATCTTCTTTACTTAACAAAGTTAATTTTTTAATTTTAGGAGGGGGAATTGCCAACACCTTTTTAGTTGCTCAAGGATGTTCCATAGGTCGATCCCTATTTGAGGCTGATTTAGTCAATGAGGCAAAGAGACTTTTGGCTTTAGCAACACAACTAAGCGTTGAAATTGTGCTGCCAATAGATGTTATTGTAGCTACAGAAATTACGGCTACGGCAATGACTACTATTAAAAAGATAACCGAAGTAAAAGAGAATGAAATGATTTTAGATGTTGGACCGGAGTCAATTATGCATTATATCGAATATATACGTCGAGCAGCGAGTATTTTATGGAATGGTCCACTTGGAGCTTTTGAATTAGCACCTTTTGAGCAGGGGACATTGGCTTTGAGTCATGCCATTGCCGATAGCTCAGCTTTTTCTGTCGCAGGAGGTGGGGATACTTTAGCAGCCATCGAAAAATATGCTATTTCTGATGAAATTTCATATATATCTACAGGTGGTGGGGCTTTTCTTGAATTTATACAAGGGGAAACTTTGCCCGCTTTATCAGTATTACAAGAACGGATAAAGGGAAGAAAGTAATGGAAAGATTTAAACGAACTAAAATTATCGCCACGCTAGGTCCCTCGACCGATAAAGCAGGTGTATTACAAGCGATGATAGCTGCGGGGTTAGATGTGGCCCGCTTGAATTTTTCACATGGCAAAGCAGAAGATCATATTAAACGAGCCAATTATGTACGCGAATGTGCAAAAGCAGCGGGTCGAGAGATTGCTATTATGGCGGATTTGCAAGGACCAAAAATTCGCATTGCACGTTTTAAATCAGGTTCTATCTTTTTAAAAAAAGATACATTGTTTATTTTGGATGCAGATTTAAATAAAGATGGGGGCGATGAATTTTCAGTAGGTATCGACTATAAAGAATTACCCCGAGATGTCCATCGCGGAGATCTGTTATTGCTTGATGATGGACGTTTAGTATTGAAAGTTAAAAAAATACAAAAAAATAAGATATTTTGCTTAGTAGAGGTAGGTGGGGAATTATCTAATAATAAGGGTATTAATCGAAAAGGAGGGGGGCTTTCTGCTGTAGCATTAACTGACAAGGATAAAAAAGATTTAAAAATAGCTGTAAAATTAAATGCTGATTATATTGCAATTTCTTTCCCACGTAGTGCTGCCGATATGAATTTAGCTCGGAATTTAGTAAAAAGAGCAAAGGGCCATGCGGGGTTGATTGCAAAAATAGAACGTAGCGATGCCATACCTGTTATTGATGAAATTATTCGTGCTTCAGATGCAGTAATGGTGGCACGTGGTGATTTAGGCGTAGAAATTGGTGATGCCGAACTACCCGCGGTGCAAAAACATATTATCCAACGAGCACGATCCTTGGATAAAGCAGTAATTACCGCAACCCAGATGATGGAATCGATGATCCATAATGCTATTCCCACCCGTGCAGAAGTTTTTGACGTCGCAAATGCTGTTTTAGATGGAACAGATGCTGTTATGTTATCTGCAGAAACGGCTACTGGAGATCATCCAGCGTTAGTAGTGATGGCTATGGCACGCATTTGTTTGGGTGCGGAAAAACAAGCGAAGACACGCGTATCTCGTCATCGTGTGGAATGTCAATTTTATCGTCTAGATGAAGCCATAGCGATGGCTGCTATGTATACTGCTAACCACTATGACATTAAGGCTATTATTGCTTTAACTGAATCAGGTGCGACACCCTTATGGATGTCTAGGATTCGTTCTGGAATCCCCATTTATGGTTTAGCGCATAGCTTGAGAACAACACGCCGACTGGCATTGTATCGTGGAGTATATCCCTTCTATTTTAATATTGATAAAGTGCATAAGGAAAACATAGGTCAATTAGCTATTAAGAAACTAGAAAAACATGCCCTTTTACGAAAAGGAGAGAAAGTTTTAATCACCTATGGAGATTTATTAAAAACTACCGGCGGCACCAATACTTTAAAAATTTTAGAAGTAGATTAGTCTGATTCTTATTTTTTTCCAAATTACTCTAATTTAATTTTTTGTTTTTTAAAACATTTATTACAAATGCCATAAATAATTAAAGTATGGTCTGTCATTTTGTAGTTAGCTTGTTTTGCAACAATCTTTTGACGTTGCTCAATAGTTTTATCAACAAATTCTTCTACTTTTCCACATTTAATGCAGACTAAATGATCGTGATGGGGACCTTGATTTAATTCAAAAACTGAATAAGCATCCTCAAAATTTTGGCGCTTTATCAAACCCGCGCTTTCAAATTGAGTTAATACCCGATAGACTGTGGCTAAACCTATGTCTTCACCAGATTTTAATAAGGTTTGATAGATATCTTCAGCGCTTAAATGTCGTGTTTTCGCTTGCTCAAGTAGTTCAAGTATTTTCAATCTAGGGGCAGTTACTTTTAAACCTGCTTGGCGTAATTGTTGATTATCCATTAGATTATCTCTAAACTCCACGATTAGTAATTAGTATGAGATGATTTTTGATTAATTAAATTTTTTTATAGTTTATAAAATTTAGTAGAAATTGAGATTACCAGGTTTATTTTTATTTATGAAAAAATTGCTTATAAGTTTGTTTCTCACAGTACTGGCTTCTGGCTGTAATATTGTCTATAGACCCGATATTCAGCAAGGCAATATATTACAGCAGTCTACCATAGACCAGCTGGAAGTAGGTATGACTAAGGAGCAAGTTCGCTATCTAATGGGTAGTTGTGTATTGCAGCAGCCTTTTCAAGCAGATCGTCAAGATTATATTTATTTTATACAACCAGGTCATGGTGAACCTATTCAACGACGCGTTACGCTTATTTTTTCAAAAGGACGTTTACAAAATATCGAAAAATCAGCACTTAATTAATAGCCGGCTTTATAACGACAGAACATATTACGAAGTTTTTTGTTTTTTAGCACGATTTAGTCTAATTTTTTTTGGATCTATTACAAGTGGTTGATAAATTTCTATTCTATCTCCTTCACTCACTTTTGTATCTAAATTACATAGTTTTCCGAAGATCCCAACTTTATTTTTGTTTAGATCGATGTTTGGAAAATCTAATAAAATCCCGGAAAACTTTATAGCTTCTGAGATATTAGTATTAACAGGGACTGAAATTTGGATGAGTTTCTGTTGTCGGTTACCGGCAAATACTACTTCAATTTGTAAAAAGGACATTTTATTTAGTTTTATGAAAAAGTTCAGGTTTCAAATTTACGATCCCCATAAACTTGTTTGGCACGGTCAGAAAAAGCTTGTACTAGGGTATTAGCAACTTTCTCAAAAACAGGTGAAAAGGCAAGTGCGAGCAAACGGGTAGAAAATTCAAATTCAAAATTTAAATTGATTTTAGATCCCCGGGAACTTTTTTCAAAAGACCAAAAACCTTCTAAATGTTTAAATGGGCCATTTATTAAACTAATTTCAATTAATTTGTCTTTTTGTAAACGGTTTGACGTGGTGAAACTTTTGGATAGTCCTCCTCCAGTCAAAGTAAGTTGGGCTTGTATGTTATCTTCATCCTGACTAATGACTTTACTTTCGGTACACCAAGGAAGAAATTCACTATATTTTTCAATATGGTTGACGAGTTTATACATCTCAGACACGTTATAGGGCACTTCTAAAGAATGATAAATAAATGGCATAATTAAGGTTATAAGCGACTATCGTTACTATGTTTGCTATCCTTAAACTCTATGATAGATAATAATATGTTTGAGTATATCTCATGAGTTCTAAGAAAGCGTTGCAAGACACAACTATTGCATTAAATAGGCGCGCTCGCCATGATTACTTTATTGAACAATCTATCGAGGCTGGCTTAGTTTTGCAAGGCTGGGAGGTCAAAAGCCTTCGAAGTGGAAGAGCTCAATTGACTGAAGGTTATGTGGTACTAAAAAATGGTGAGGCATGGCTTTTAGGTTGTCATATTACACCGTTAGCAACCATCTCTACGCATCATAGTCTTCCCGATCCAACGCGTACCCGTAAACTGCTGCTGAATGAACGGGAGCTGAGTAAATTTGCTGGGAGCATTATGCGTAAAGGCTATACACTGATCCCTTTAAAGCTTTATTGGAAAAAAAACCGGGTCAAGCTAGAAATCGGTTTGGCGAAGGGTAAACAGGAACATGATAAACGAGCGAGTATTAAGGAAAAAGACTGGCAGCGTGAAAAAATGCGTTTAGCTCGGTATTCTAGGTAGGTATTCTGCCTACATTTAAGATATTTAACATAATTTTATACAAGCCTATCGGAAAGAGCACTATAAGTGAGGTATAATAAACACTTGGGGGCGACCTGGCTTCGACGTCGGTTAACAAACCCTAAGGTGCATGTCGAGGACGCAACTTTGCCTCGTTAATCATGTTGTAAACTTATAGTTGCAAACGACGACTATATCTCCGCTAAAGACGTTGCTATTGCTGCCTAATCGGTAGTTAATTTTGTAACGTTAGTGTTGCCTAAACAGCAACCGGCGCCATGAACTCCATAGGCTTGTATGTGGAAGGTAGTGGTCATAACTGACAAGCTCGTAGCCTAGCCCCTTCTGAGGTGAAAGCTATTAAAACCAACCAGAATCGTCGGTCAATTTCCTGTCAATCGGAGGTAGGTCGATTAAACTTAAAGATTGCACTAAACATGTAGTGCCAAAGGCAGCGGACTTGCGGACGTGGGTTCGATTCCCACCGCCTCCACCAGATTTATAAGTTTTTTTAAAATTTTGGTTTATCCAGATCAGTTAAGATTTAGGATCGAAATCTATTCCTAACCCTTTATATGTTTTCAGTCATAGCCTTATCTATTGACCTATCTTATCCCTAGTGACAACCTCCTTAAAAAAGAATAGACTACCGGCTCGTTAGAAAAACATGATTAATATTTATGGAAAACCTGGTTGTTGTTGTCCTAGGCCTTAATGAAAATCAGCTCACTGATAAAATATTTAGAGCAGTTGCTCAGAGTGAGTGCCATATTATTGATGCACGTGTAAATACCACGGCAACACATGTCTCTATGACCTTGTTGATAGGAGGCGCTTGGAATACCATCGCTAAATTTGAGACACTTATAAAAAAATATGAAAGTCATGTTTTAGTTGCACGTACTCAATTTCGAGGTGCTCAACCCGATAGTTTTCCTTATTTATCTTATATTGTGGCCCCTGATTTACCCGATGTTTTAGCAAAGATTACCCAATTTTTATCTGAACAAGAAGTAACCCTTTACAACCTGCATATAGAGTCATATAAAGCTCCAATAACTGAAGCAGCCATGTTAGGTATCTCTTTGTCGTTTGGCTTTCCAGCGCATCATTTGGTAGCTGATTTCCGAGAGCATTTTATTGTCTTTTGTGATGAAAATAATTTTGATGTTGCTATGGAACCCCAGAAAAATTAGCCTTATTTTTTTATCGTATTCCTTATGCTAGCTATAAACAAACCTGCTCCTGATTTTAGTTTGCCCGCAACGAGCGGAAAAATAGTTAATTTAAAAAATTTAATAGATAAAAGTATTATTTTATATTTTTATCCTAAAGATTGCACCTCTGGATGTACTCAGGAAGGAAAGGATTTTACAGAAAATTATAAAAAATTTGTTTCTTTAAACACAATAATTCTTGGGGTTTCGCGTGACAACTTGAAACTTCACGAGAAATTTAAATCAGAACAACAATTTTTTTTGAATTATTATCTGATGTTGATGAAGTAGTTTGTCAATTATATGATGTTTTAAAAGAAAAAATTATGTACGGCAAAAAAACTTTTGGCATAGAGCAAAGTACCTTTTTGATCGATAAATTAGGTATTTTGCGGCAAGAATGGAGAAAGGTCAAAGTGCCGGGTCATGTAGATGAAGTTTTACAAGCAGTGGGTCAATTAAGTTAAATTATCAACATAATTTGCTTTTATGGGTATGTACCCTTTTGTAAGATATAGCGTTTAAAATTGCTTTTACCACACTAGCCAAAGGTATAGCAAAAAATACTCCCCAAAAACCTAATAAACCTCCAAATATAAGTACAGCAATAATAATAGTGACTGGATGTAAGTCAACTGCCTCAGAAAATAAAAAGGGCACTAACACATTAGCGTCCAACGTGATAATTAAAGTGTAAACTACAACAAGATAGGCAAAATGCGCTGTCCACCCCCATTCTAAAAATCCTATAATAAGAACAGGAATAGTTACCATGACTGCCCCAATGTAAGGGATAATTACCGAAATCCCAACTAATACACTCAGTAATATAGCGTACTCTAGACCAAGTATCGCGAATGAAAGGTAAGTAACTATCCAAACTACCAGCATCTCTAGAGCTTTTCCTCTGACATAATTACCCGTTTGGGTAAGAACTTCAGCCCAGACTTGAGAAATTAATCGACATTTTTCAGGTAAATATTGAGACAGCCAGTTAATTATCTTTTTTTCATCAAGTAAGAAAAAATAAACTAATAAAGGAACAAGTACAAAATAAATCGCGAAGGCAATAACATTGGGAATGTAGCCTAAGGCTGCTGACAATATTTCTTGCCCAGCATGAGTTAATTCTACTTTAAATTGGGCAATCCATTCTTGAATCTGACTAACGGATGCATAGCCAGGATAACGGGTAGGTAGATAAAGGAGTAATTGTTGCCCTTTTGCAGCCATGGCAGGTAGTTCGCTAATTAAATTGCTTAATTGGCGAAATAATAAGGGTAACAAACCTATAATTGCGAGGATAACTAAACCTAAAAAACTAATATAAACACCTAAAACAGCAGCTATTCTAGGTAAATGAAGTTTTTCTAAGGAGCTAATTGGCCATTGTAACAAATAGGCCATAACAACACTAGCAAATACCGGAGCTAAAATCTTACCTAAAGAAGCGAAAACGATGATAATAAATAGCAAGAATAGCCACAAAATTGCCAATTCTGGGTCGAGAATGTATCGATCAATCCAATTTTTAACAAGTTGCAACATACGTTAAATTGCTACTTCTATGAAGTATGAGTTAATAAAGTCTATTGAACAGATGAGTTAAAGTCAAAAATATACCTTTAGCTAATAAGTTTTTGTTGTAATCAGGTCAAATTTCAATCATTTGATTATAAATGGGAATATTTTATTCCCATTCTATTGTCGCAGGAGGTTTACCTGAAATATCAAAAACTACTCTAGAGATTCCATGTACTTCATTACAAATTCGATTTGATATTGTCTCAAGTAATTGGGAAGGGAGATTTACCCAGCGGGCAGTCATAAAATCGATGGTTTCTATTGCACGGATCGCGATAATTGGAGCATATTGACGAGCATCTCCTATAACCCCAACAGAATTTAAGGGTAAAAATACACAAAAAGCTTGATTAATTTTATGATAATAATTTTGTCTACGAAGTTCTTCAATTAAAATAAAATCAGCTTTGCGTAATAATTCTATTCTTTCGTGAGTCACTTCACCTATAATACGAATGGCCAAACCAGGACCAGGGAAAGGATGTTTATAAATTAGCTCATAGGGTAGTCCTAATTCAAGGCCTAGTTCACATACTTCATCCTTAAATAATTCACGTAATGGTTCCAATAATTTAAGTTTAAGTGTATCTGGAAGTCCTCCGACATTATGATGTGATTTAATAGCATGTGCCTTTTGAGTACTAGTACCAGCAGATTCTATGACATCAGAATAGATAGTTCCTTGTGCTAACCAAGTTATGTCAGGATATTTATTGGCTTCATTTTCAAATATTTCAACAAATAAATTTCCTATGATTTTACGTTTTTCTTCAGGATCGGTAATTCCTTTTAAGGCTTTTATAAAACGTTCGGACGCATCTATTTTTACAACTGAGATATGCATATCATCAGCTAAGGTTTGTATTGCAGAGTCTTTATCAGAAATACGCAGTAAACCTGTATTAACAAAGACACAGAGTAATTGTTTACCAATTGCTTTATGTAATAAAGCAGCTAAAACAGTAGAATCGACACCACCGGAAAGCGCTAGCAAAGCCTTTTCCTTACCTACCTTTTCTTTTATTTCAGCAATTTCATGCTCTAAAATTTTAGGAGCTGTCCAACTTGGTTGACAGTGACAAATTTTTTCCACAAAACGAGCCAATATTTTTTCCCCCTGACGCGTATGAGTTACTTCTGGATGAAATTGTAAACCATAGAAATGACGGGTCGTATCTGCCATGCCAGCAATAGGAGTGTTCGGGGTATTTAATATAACAACAAAACCTGGAGGTAGTTGTTCAACATGATCACCGTGACTCATCCAGACGTCCAGTAATACCTCTTTTTCTTTTTTTGGATTATCTTGAATATGACTTAATAATTCAGTTTCTGCTGTTACTAACGCAGGAGCATATCCGAATTCTCGGTTTGCACAGGAAACGACTTTACCCCCAAGTTGCTCTGCCATGGTTTGCATACCATAACAAATACCTAAAACTGGACAACCTAAGCTAAATACTATTTTGGAAGCGCGGGGGGTTGTTTCTAAAGTCACTGTTTCAGGGCCACCAGATAGAATGATTCCTTTTGGGGCAAAGGCTAAAATTTCTGATTCGGCGATATCATAAGGGTATATTTCGCAATAAATGTGTAATTCGCGGATTCGTCGATCAATTAACGGCGTGTATTGTGAGCCAAAATCGAGAATCAGTATACGCTCTTGAGGGATAGTCATATTAATTACACTCCGTTTTTATTTGAGGTTTAATTTTCATATGAATAGCTAAGAATTACTTTTAGAATTGATTTAGCGAAAGTCAATCTTCACGGTAATAATTAGGAGCTTCTTTAGTAATTGCTATATTATGGACATGGCTTTCTCTGATACCTGCGGCGGTAAGTTTTATAAATTGAGCCTTTTTATGGAGATCGTCAAGGTTAACACTACCTGTATAACCCATGCCAGCTCTTACTCCACCTAGTAAATGGTGAATCACCGTTTGTAAAGGACCTTTATAAGGTATTCTTCCTTCGATACCTTCAGGAACTAGTTTGTTTGATTCTAAAGTATCTTGAAAATAGCGATCAGATGATCCTTGTTGCATGGCTCCTAAAGAGCCCATCCCACGGTATGCTTTGTAAGGTTGACTCTGATAGAGTTCGATTTCTCCCGGAGCTTCTTCAGTCCCTGCAAATAAGCTACCTATCATGACGGCGTGCGCACCCGCTGCTAATGCTTTGCATAGATCTCCAGAATAGCGAATTCCGCCGTCTGCGATGATAGTTACGGGTTTCCCTTTTAGAGCTGCAGAAACATTCATAATGGCTGTAATTTGGGGAACACCTACGCCCGTCACAATTCGAGTTGTACAAATTGAACCAGGTCCTACTCCCACTTTTATCGCATCCGCACCTGCGGACGCTAAGGCTTCTGCGGCTTCAGCAGTAGCGATATTCCCGGCTATAAGAGAAATATCAGGATATTTGGTTTTTAACCATTTAATCATATCTATAACACTTTGTGCATGACCATGTGCGGTATCGACACAGAGTATATCTACACCCACTTCAATCAAAGATAATGCCCGTTCCTTAGCATTATTACCAATCCCTACTGCTGCACCTACGCATAATTGACCTCGTTGATCTTTATTTGCAAAAGGTTTTTCTTTAGCTTTTCGCAAGTCTTTTGCCGTCATTAGGCCTCGACATCTAAATTGATCATCGACAATTAAGATTTTTTCTAAGCGGTGGCGATGTAGTAAATCTATTATTTCTTCAGAAGTAGCTTGTTCTTTAGCCGTAATGAGTTTTTCTTTTGGGGTCATTACTCGAGAAGCAGGCTGATCTAAACATTCTTCAAACCGAATATCCCTGTGTGTCACTATACCGACTAGCTGGTCATTTTCAATAACCGGTATTCCTGAAATTGAATAAGTTACCATTAGCTTAAGTAATTCTCGTAAAGTAGTTTCAGGAATAACAGTAATGGGATTTCTTACCATTCCATTTTCAAAATTTTTTACTTTTTTAATTTGTTGGGTTTGGGCTTCTATGGACAGATTTTTATGAATAATGCCTAAACCCCCTTCTTGAGCCAGCGCTATCGCGAGCTTTGCTTCTGTGACCGTATCCATAGCGGCTGAAATCAAAGGGATTTTCAAGTTAATTTTAGAAGTTAATTGAGTTTCAAGTGATACATCTTTAGGTAAAACCGCCGAATGATTGGGGAGTAATAGTATATCGTCAAATGTTAATCCTTCTTGAATCATTTTCATAATATAAATTAAATAGAACTAAATAAAATTGCGTAGAAGGTACCTTATAGGTCATCCCAAGTCTAGTGGGTGGAAAATAAAAAACCATATTTAGTCCAAAGTAGCCTAGCAATTATTATCTATTTTTAGTTAACTACTTGAGTTAAAATAATTTTTTTTAGTTTAATAAATATCTCTTCAAGGAGACTGACTATTATGTCCAAGGCATTACTTCAGCGTAATTTAGATACTCCCGGCACAAGGCTTAAATATTTACGCACAATTTTGAGATTGACACGAGCGTACATAGAAAAAAATATAAATTGCCAGAAATTACTTTGAAATCGTGGGAAAATAGTACGATTAAGATTTCTAAAAATGGTATTAAACGTTGTGTTGCGGTCTATAAAAATGAAGGTTTAATAGTTGATGAATCTTTGGATAGCTGATGGTAAAGGGTTAGATCCCACAGTTAGACTTTCATTAGGTCATTATTTTGCAGTACCTAATGAAATTGTTAATTTACCTATCGATGCAGATGATGAAATTGCTATGATGCGCGACGCGAAAGAATTTCGAGATCGATACGCTAATGCAGTAGTAATGATAGTTTCTAATGATGAAATGAGTCCTCAATATAGGGCCGGAGATTATGTGGGGGGGGACGACTTAGGCCCTGCAATGAGTTTGATTCGATCGTTAACAAAGATTGTATTGTTTATCTGAAGGATGGTGGTCAATATTTCCGACGACTTTTTAAAGATTCTTTAGGTCGTTTTAATCTTGCTTGTTTAAATCCACTTGGAAAAACAGCAGAACCAATCATTTTTGATGCGGATATCGAATCGGCTGCGCCAGTTATCTGGATTCGAAGAAAAGATGAATAATGAAAAATTAGATTTTTATATTATATGTGGTTTTGACTAGATGCCTTAGACCTTAGAATAGCATAACAGGAATGTATTATCTAATTGGGTAAGCGTAAGATCTTAATAAGCTATGAAATCAAAAATTCAAATGTAAAAAATGCTTTCTCTTTCAATAATCTTAGAGAGATCATTTTTAAGTCTAGTAAGTTGATTATAATATTTTGTCAGAAATTTATAATGATTAAATTTAGAAATCCCAGTTGCTAATACAATCATATAGTTTAAATGTAAATGGCGCTGTTTATGTGTAAACACTAAACCATTTTTCATGCCATGTAATGCTCTTTGTCTCATAATTTCTTTTCCGTGCGAATCCACATAATCTATTTCTGAAAACGGTATAATATTTCTTTGAGATAATTTTCTAGCTTGAATTAAAGGATCATTTTTGACTATTTGAGTTTTATCGTAATAAATTTGCCATTCTAATCTAGAAATAAGAGAAGTGAGTTTTTTTGGCATAGCTTTCTATACCTACAGCAAAATAGTCTATTGGAGAAATATCAATGTTACTTATGTAGTCGAAAAAGGTAGATCGTGTAGACTCAGTGGATATTAAGAGAGTAATGATATTCCCTCATGGAAAAAAGACCTCATTAGACCAAAGATACAAGAAGTAAGCTTTGAGTTGTATTTTAAGGTTTTACATGTTATAAATGAAAAATATTTCATCATATTTTTTTATCAAACAAAGATATATTTATACTTTGTAAGTATTATGGGATATGTATCCACTTTATCAGGTTAATGCGAAACCACTTATTATCGCTCACCGTGGAGGGGGGGGTTGTGGCCTGAAAATACTTTATTTGCATTACAGGAGGCTGAAAAAATAGGAGCAGATTTAAGTGAGATTGATATCCATATGAGTAAAGATGGCGTTTTAGTTGCTATTCATGACGAGACAGTTGATCGTACAACGAATGACAAGGGATTAGTGCAAGATCTCACATTGGCTGAATTGAAAAAATTAGATGCTGGGTATCATTGGACTAATGATGAAGGTCGTACTTTTCCTTTTCGAGGGCAAGGAATAAAAATCCCGAGTTTGAATGAAATATTTTCAGCATTTTAAAAGCAAGTTATTAAATTAGAGATAAAGCAAAATAACCCACCAATTGTGGCTGCTTTATAGAGAACTTATAAATCAACATAAAAAAACAAACAGGTGTTAATATCTGCCTTTAATTCACGTACTATGAAAGTAGTGCGCAGACTTTATTATAACATTGCAACTGCAGCTACGCAATCCGAGCTGGATCGATTTTCCAAATTGAGTAAAATATTTTTAACCCGACCCTTTTTATTATCTTCGACTGCCTTGGAAGTTCCCTATGAGATGGTAACTGCACATTTTGTAAAGGCTACCATAAAAAAATATAAGAGTAAATGTTTGGACAGTTAACGAAATCGAAGAAATGGAAAGGCTACTCGCTCTAAAGATTGATGGTATATTAACGGACTTTCCAGATAGGATGCTGAATTTGCTTCAAGCTAAATAACTTAACTAAAAAGATGAGATTTGAAAATCTTGTAAGCTTTTTGTACTGAAAAACCAGCTTTTTAAAAAAATGCTATTTAGTAAGATTCTTAAGGGATTAAAAGAGGTAGGACCTAATTAAACACCTATAGTGCCTGGCTATTAAGTCTGTATAATAGACGCTTACAATTGAATTTTTGTCTGTGTCGCCATCTCCATATCCTTATCAAAGGTTGCTATGCAAGGCGGGTCCAGTTTTAAAACCAATTTAGGCGAATATTTTTTAAAATAAATAATTTGTTAGAACAAAGTAAGAGGCATTTATGACAATCCAGAAAACCCTTTCTATTATCAAGCCTGATGCGGTTAGAAAAAATTGTATAGGAGAAATTACTAAAAGGTTTGAAAATTCAGGTTTAAAAGTTATTGCAGCCAGGATGGAGGGATTAAAGAAGTATCAAGCTGAAAAATTTTATGAAATCCACAAAGAAAGGCCTTTTTTTAAAGAATTGGTAGAGTTTATGTGTTCTGGTCCAGTAATGATACAGGTATTAGAGGGAATTAATGCAGTATTAAAAAATCGTGAATTGATGGGAGCTACTGACCCTCAACAAGCGCTTCCAGGTACAATTCGCGCAGATTTTGCAGAAAGTGTAAGCCAAAATGCAGTCCATGGATCGGATAGTATCGATACAGCTAAACAAGAAATTGCATTTTTTTTCACACCAGATCAATGTTTTGGTTAAGGCTCTAAATAATGGAAACGCTTCTGAAGAATTTACTCGATTTTGATGAACAAGGATTGCAACTTTTTTTTCAGGAATTGGGAGAAAAGCCTTATCGAGCACAGCAGGTTCTTAAATGGATTCATCAAATAGGTATCAAAGATATTGATATGATGAGTAATTTAAGTAAATCATTGCGTACAAAGCTCAAATCAATAGCACGAATAGACTTGCCTGAAATTGTATTTGAACAATTGTCGGATGATGGCACTAGAAAATGGTTATTGCGACTTAATGATGGTAATTGCATCGAAACAGTTTTTATCCCTGAGATTAAGAGAGGTACATTGTGCGTTTCATCGCAAGTGGGTTGTGCATTAAATTGTAGTTTTTGTTCAACTGCTCAACAAGGATTTAGCCGTAATTTAACTGTAGCAGAAATCATTGGCCAAGTTTGGTTAGCAGTACGAAGTCTATCAGATGGGTCTTTACGTCATGACCATACCGTCAGCAATATTGTTATGATGGGCATGGGAGAGCCTTTATTAAATTTTGATAATGTTGTCAAAGCAATGAATCTGATGATGGATGACTTTGCCTATGGTTTTTCTAAACGTCGTGTTACTTTAAGCACTTCAGGCATAGCTCCTGCATTGCGACGCTTATCCGAAGTAAGTGAAGTAGCCCTTGCGATATCTTTACATGCACCTAATGATGAACTGAGAGCTCGCCTCGTTCCAATTAATAAAAAATATCCTCTTGTTGAGTTGCTAAACGCATGTCGAAATTATTTTAAAGGAGATAATAGAAGGCGTATTACCATGGAATATGTTATGTTGGAAAATATTAATGATCAATCAGAACATGCGCAACAGCTAATAAAAATTTTAGAAGGGATCCCTGTTAAGGTGAATTTAATCCCTTTTAACCCTTTTCCTAATACAATTTATCGTCGTTCCTCTTTCTCAGCCATTGAAAATTTTAAAAATATTTTAATGAGAGCTGGGCTCAATGCCATAACACGAAAAACCAGAGGAGAAGATATTGATGCAGCTTGCGGTCAATTGGTTGGACACGTTCAGGATAGAAGTTACCGCAGTAAAGAGCGTCAAAAAGTGATTCCTATTTTACTTGAATCATCTGCATGAATTTGATGGAGTTTTAAAATAATGGGAGACTTAATGATATCAATATTAAAGCAATTTTTCGTCATTTTTTTTATAATAATCCTTACAGCTTGTAGTATTCTTCCAAAATCTAAAACCCAACTATCAGGCTCACAAGCTTCCGATGTCAATGTACAGCTAGGCTTAGCTTATTTAGAAAATGGCGATGTACAACGTGCACACCAAAAATTACTGCTTGCAGAGCAACAATCGCCAGGATCCTTACAGGCAAAAGGTGCTATGGGCTATTTTCTAGAAAGTACAGGAAATTGGTCTTCTGCAGATGCTTACTATCGACGAGCAATAACACTTAATCCTAAGTCAGGTGCTGCACAGAATAATTATGGAACTTTTTTGTGCCGTCGTGGTCATTATGCAGAAGCAGATCAGCATTTTTTATTGGCTTTACAGGATCCTAACTATCTTAATGCCGCTCAAGTTTATGAAAATGCAGGGTTATGCGCTATGCAAATACCCGATACTCAAAAAGCCATGGGGTATTTTACCCAAGCAATTACTCAAGATCCTAAAAGAGCGATATCTTGGTTGGAGTTAGGGAGAATAAGTTCTCGATCTAAAGCTTACCAACAAGCACAGCAATATTTAGAACATTATATACAACTTGTTAAAGAACCTACCGCAAATGCTTTATGGTTGGGTGCTGTTTTAGCTAGAAATTTAGGGAATGAAACAGCTGCGGGTAGCTACACTTTAATGTTGCAAACAAGATTTCCAAATTCAGACGCCTATAAGGCATTACTACATACATCTAAACTAAACACTAAACATAAAAGTAAACAACTTTATTATTGATTATGACAGAAAAAATACAAGCAATTCGGGGCATGAACGATATAATGCCATTGGAAATTTTTACTTGGCAGAAAGTTGAAACTAGTTTGCGTAACCTTGCTAAACAATATGGATACCAAGAAGTTCGTTTCCCTATTCTTGAAAAAACCGAATTATTTAAAAGATGTATTGGCGATGTAACCGATATTGTTGAAAAGGAGATGTATACTTTTATTGATTGTAATGGAGAAAGTTTATCCCTAAGACCTGAAGGGACTGCTGGTTGTGTTAGAGCAGGTATAGAAAAAGGTCTGCTCTATAATCAAATTCAACGTTGGTGGTATTTAGGTCCCATGTTTCGCCGTGAGCGACCTCAAAAAGGTCGTTATAGACAGTTTCATCAATTTGGAATGGAAGTGTTTGGAGTCAGTAATTCTTATATCGACGCCGAATTAATTTTGATGACAGCACGTTTTTGGGACGAATTAGGTTTAAAGAATCAATTGTGTTTGCAAATTAATTCACTTGGCTCTTCAGTTGCACGCAAAGCACATAAAGAAAATTTAGTTAATTATTTTACCCAATATTTAAAATATTTAGATGAGGATTCTCAGCGCCGCTTAAAAACCAACCCATTACGTATTTTAGATAGTAAAAATCCTGAGATGCAGGAGCTTATTGAAAAAGCACCGCAGTTACTTGATTTTCTTGATTCAGAGTCTCATAGAGATTTTAGTATTTTACAGAAAATTCTTACTAATATGGGTATTAGTTTTACTATAAATCCCCGCTTGGTCAGAGGTTTGGATTATTACAATAAAACAGTTTTCGAATGGATTTTGACAAATGAACAGCAAGCTTCACAAAATACGGTATGCGCGGGGGGCCGTTACGATAAACTGGTAGAACATTTAGGTGGGCATGCTACACCGGCAGTGGGTTTTGCGATAGGCTTAGAGCGCTTAATTAATTTATTAGCTAATTCAAATTCCACCACAGCCACTTCTGTTCCGGATATTTATTTTATTGCTATAGGTGATATTGCTATTCAAAAAGCTTTAACTCTGACTGAATATTTACATACAGAATTACCCGCTATTAGTTTGATACTTGATGTTAGTGGGGATGGAATTAAATCTCAATTTAAACGTGCGGATAAAAGTGGAGCCCGTTTCGCTTTAACTTTAGGGAACGATGAAGTAAAGTCTAATATTCTCGGTATTAAAAATCTAAGAAAAAAAAGCCCACAAGAAACCATTTTCCAAATTGATATAAAAAAAAGCCTACAGGATCGTTTATAACACATGAATGAATTAATCGCTATAGAACAAGCTAAGGCCGTAAAAAAGTGGTGCCGAGAATATGGGCTTGGGATTGTAATAGGTATTATTTTTGCTGTTTTTATTAGCTGGGGTTGGAATTATTGGCATCAAACAAAAGAAAATAATTTGTTTATAGCATCTATGCAGTATGAACGTTTGGTAGCTTCAATGGCCAAGGGTGAAAAAATTTCTATACTCAATAATTTAGCAGATGGGTTATTGAGAAATTATGCAAATACTCCTTATGCCTCTCTTGCGGCTTTACAGTTAGCTAAATTAGCTGTTAATCAAAATGATTTAACAAAGGCTACCAATAGATTGGTTTCAATTATTGATTATGGTCATGATCAAGCTTTACAATCTATTGCTCGGTTACGTTTGGCACGAATTTTATTAACTCAAAATCAAGCTAAAGATGCGTTGAAGTTGTTATCTAAAAGTGAAGATAAGGCTTATATTCCAATTTTTTTGGAAGAGAAAGGGGATATTCTTAATAATTTAGGCCATTACAAAGACGCATTAAAAAGTTATTTAGTTGCTAAGCAGGCTTTTGGAAATTATGCTGGGCAACCTTTGTTAGAAATGAAAATTAATAATTTGGCTTATGCTTAATGAGAAATCTAATGAATAGAATTTACATTTTCTGTGTTTTTATTTCCTTATTATTTTTAACAGCATGTGCTGGGTTGGGCGAAGATAATTCACCTATGCCAGCATCATTGACTGCTTATCCTTTTCAATTGCAGCCGGTATTATTATGGTCTCTTGCAACGGGTAGAGGTATGGACGATGATTATTTACGGTTAAGACCCGTTATTCAAGAGAATCAAATTTTTGTTGCAAGTAAATCCGGTCTTGTTACTACTTTAGAATTAGCACATGGTCATAAATTATGGCAAAAAAATATTAAGCAAATTATCACGAGTGGTCCTGCCGTCCAGGATGGAATAGTTGTAATTGTTACCAAGCAACCTGAAGCTATAGCATTAGTGGCAGATACAGGAAAGGTTTTATGGCGATCAAAACTACCTAACCAAGTCTTAGCTCCTCCTACTATCGGAGAAGAACAAATTATTTTTAAAACAGTTGATGGGCAAGTGCTAGCATTAGGATTACAAACTGGTGAATTGCTATGGTCCTATGAACATGGGTTACCTATGTTAATCCTCAGGCCAAGTAGCGCACCACAAATTATAGATAATAAAGTTGTAGTTGGTTTTTCTGATGGTAAATTGGCACTGTTGAATCTAACAAACGGTAGTTTATTATGGGAAAGAAATATTGCTTTTCCACAAGGTGTAACTGCTGCCGATCAACTCATAGATATCGCTGCGGATCCAATATTATCCTGTGATGTAGTATATGTAGTGACTTATCAAAGTCAGCTAGCGGCTGTTTCCTTACGTTCGGGTCGAGTTTTATGGCAAAGAAATTTCTCAAGTTATTCCGGTCTTACTGTCGGAAGTAGTTTGTTTATAACAGATGCTGAAGGTAGAGTATCGGCGATTAACCGCTCTACAGGTGAATTACTTTGGCAACAACAAGCATTACTTCATCGGGGTTTAACTGCACCTGCTTTATATGGCAATAGTTTAATTATAGGTGATAAAGAAGGCTACATTCATTGGCTTGCTCAATCCGATGGCCATCTTTTAGCGAGAGATCTGGTCCATGATAATGCGAGTATTATAGCTAATCCAGTTGTGGTTTACCCAATAATATGTATATTAACCAGGGAAGGTGGTTTATCGGCTTGGACGCATACAACCCTACCAGTATGACCACTTCTGTTTTGCTAAGTATTGTTCTTGTAGGCCGACCAAATGTAGGAAAGTCAAGCTTATTTAATTACTTGACTAAAACTCGACAGGCTTTGGTTGCAAATACTCCGGGTTTAACTAGAGATAGGCTTTATGGTAAAGGAGTCGTGGAGAACCAATCCTATATTATAGTAGATACTGGAGGCTTAACAGGAGATAAAGAAAAAGATATTGCTCTTTTAATGGAACAACAGACGCAACGTGCAATAGCTGAAGCTAATCATGTTTTGTTTTTAGTTAATGCAAGAGAAGGGCTTTCAGCTTTAGATCAGCAACTAGCGCAACGTTTACGCCGATTAAATAAAAAAATTACCTTAGTGATTAATAAAAGTGAAGGTTTAGATCCTATTTTATTACAAAGTGAGTTTTCACCATTAGGTTTTGATGCAGAAACAATTGCAATTATTTCTGCAGCTCATGGTTTAGGTATTAATCAATTAATGGAAAAAGTTTTAAGTCATTTTCCTAATATTGAAACTTCAACCATGGAGAAGTCACTATTAGAAGAAGATATTACTCCAAGAATAAAGGTAGCTATTATTGGAAAACCTAATGTAGGTAAATCAACTCTATTGAATAGAATTTTAGGGGAAGATCGAGCTATTGTTTTTGATCAGGCCGGGACTACACGTGATAGTATCACAAATGACATGGAGTATCGAGATAAATTGTATACCTTCATTGATACTGCAGGAATCCGTCGAAAGTCAAAAACAACACAAGAGATAGAAAAATTTTCGATAATGAAAAGCCTACAAGCTATTGAATCAAGTAATGTTGTGTTGTTAATAATTGATGCACATAAAGGCATTAGTGAGCAAGATTTGCATCTTTTGGGCTTTATTTTAGAAAGTGGGAGAGCACTTATTATTGCAGTTAATAAATGGGATGGTTTATCTAGTGAACAAAGAGTGCAAGTCAAAAAAGATTTAGATCGTCGTTTACAATTTTTACCATTCGCTAAACTTATTTTTATTTCGGCTCTTCATGGAACAGGTGTTGGTAATTTATTTGCATTGATCCAGCAAGCCTATCGATCGGCAACGCAAAATTTAACCACCTCACGTTTAACGCGTTTATTAGAACAAGCCGTGAGTGCTCACCAACCGCCTTTAAGTCGGGGACGAAATATTAAATTACGTTACGCTCATCCAGGAGGGTATAATCCCCCTGTAATCCTTATCCATGGACAACATGCTAGTTTTTTACCGGAATCTTATCGTCGGTATCTTGAAAATTTTTTTCGTAAGGCGCTAAAAATTGTTGGTACTCCCATTCGGATTGGATTTAGAGATAAGTAAACGATTTATTTAATAAAGTTTTGTTTCAAGTAAGAAGAATTAAGAGAAAATAGCTAATAGTTCTTTGGCTTTTTTTCGTTCTAGTCCTTTACTGCTAATATTGCGCTGAACTATTAACGAAATAATCGTTGCTCCGTTATAAATATCCCGAGTAAATTCTGTGTCATGATTAGAAATAATTACTTGAATCCCTCTCGCAGCTAAATTCCTTGCGGTGCTGGCTAAGGAAATGTGTTGTGTATGGCTAAATCCTTCAGATGTGTAATGTGTAAAATTTGCCGTTTTAGATAATCCAACATAAGGAGGATCACAGTATATGACATCACCTTGTTTTGCATACTTCAACGTGGCTAAAAAATCGCCATGAATAAATTTAGCACTTCTTGCATGCATATAAAAATATTGCATTTCCTTCTCAGGAAAATAAGGATTTTTATAGTAACTAAATGGCGTGTTAAATGCTCCTTTTTGATTAAATCGTGCTAATCCATTGAAGCAATGTTTATTTAAATATAATAATAATGCGGCTTTTTTGCGATGCTCTTTACATTCATTAAATAGCCGACGTAAACGATAAAATTCCTCTGGCGAATTAAAATTATCATGAAAATAAACTCGACAATAATCGATAAATAATTGACCTTCTTGTTGTAAGTATTTATATAATTGAATCAAATCAAAATTGCTATCACCTAATAAATAAGCAGGGTATGAGGTATTAAGAAAAACTGCAGCGGAGCCTAAAAAAGGTTCGATTAATCGTTCAGTTTTAGGTAGATAGGGTTTTAGTTTATCGAGAATTCGATGTTTATTTCCTGCCCACTTTAAAAAAGATTTCATATTAAATAAAGTCTAAACGAAATTGACTATAAAAAAGTTTGAAATATATTCAAAATAAAAAATAATTAAATTTTAAATTATGATAATTTTTTATTAAAATTAAATATACTAGAAATTAAAAAATATTTTAAAAATTGGCTATGTAATCCGCTAAATTCCAAAAAGGAGCTCTTATGGTTGAGCAATTGTCAATTAAAAAAGAACATATTCTAGGAGTAAGAGCAACAATTGGTAGAAATGGGGCTGGTGTTTCTAGGGAAAGAAAAAGAAGATTATCCGGACCGGACTCACAAGGAGAAAAAGCACTAATAAAAAAAGATCCCATTTGGTTAGTAAACCCTAAGACAAAAATTCCAGTTTTTAATTGTTGTCTTTGTTCTTTAGATGAAGTTGTAGCTACCCCTGCGTTTAATGTTAATGTCATTTAAAGTGCCTGTGATAAAGATTTTAAGCTTTTTGATACCATTAATAATAGTAAATATGTAGGGTTTATCGATAGTGCATTGACCAGCCTCGCTTTGTTTACCGTTGCTATAAATGTTTATGTAATTGAATATTGTAAATTGCGTGAAATAGAAAAAAATAGTAATTATTTTTATTTTAGCCGATTATTTAAATCGTTTAATGAGGAAGAAATTAAAAATAAAATGGGTGAAATTAAGCAGGACACTCATAGCACTGACGATCGAATAATTTATGAGTATTTACAAACCGCCGCTTACTTTTATCCACCTGATATATCACCTATTACATCCTGGAGACGTCGTTTTTTTGCTTCAAAAAATAAAAAAACAAAAAAAAAGAATTAGATACATTTTTAAATAGTATGTTGGGTGAGCTGAATAAAAAAATTACCGAACAGGTTTGTAATTTATTAAACAATGAAGTTTAAGAATTAGTAAATGATGAAACAGAATTTAAATATTTCACAACAAAAAAGAATGCTAGAAATAATTGGACTATTGGTTTAGATGAAAAATACAAGGAAAAATTTTTTAGCTATGTTAACCATTTAATAAAAGATAATTCGGATACGACTATAAAGAAAAATCTCGAAAAAAAAATAATATCATTTTTCCGGTTCTTTCAGCTTTAGGCCAGGCCAGCTTTATTTATTGGATTTTACTATTTATTTTTTATTTTATTCCAACTGCTCCAGTTGTTACGACTGCAATGATTTCAATTGTCCCATTGGCTATGAACTTATTAGTGGCTTTATCATTATTGTTAATTTATAACATTATCAAAGCTAATAACACTTATATAATACGAACAAAAAAATGACAAGCGAAATAATAGAAAATCAACATAAAGAAATGCTTGAAAAAAAATAACTTGTTTAAATAAGCAAAATTTATATGTAACAATTACGCAAAACAAAGATACTCATTCGACTATAATATTGAAAGGTTCATCTTTGTTAAAAAAATTACATGCAGTGATTAATAAACGGCGTTTTAGTAAATTTTATGCCAAATGCATGGGATTTCTTGATGGTTGTTTTTTGCCTATATTTGTGGGCTGGGCACTCTTAGACGCAACTAAAGTTATCCTGACGTATGTATTATGCCCTTCTACTGTTGCTTTAACTCACTTTACACCCATAGGTTTATTAGCATCAGCAGTCATTGCTGTTGTAGTTCTCATAATAGGTATTAGTAATGGAATTTATAAAGCTCGCGAAGAAGGAAGGAAACATAATATTAGATTTAATGACTTAGAAGCGAAGATTAATGCATTGGAAAAAGAACGAGGAGATAAACTAATATTAGAAAAAGATTATGATTGAATATTACGTCGTTTTAGTACCACAAAACCATTATGGACTGATCTAAAAAAAATTATAAATCGATGTATGGTAGTGATCAAACGTTTAGGTACCGGTAGTTTGGTTTTTTGTTTGGTTCTATGGACGCCTCTAATGGCTATATATGCTGCGATTGCCGCATCTAGTACAGTACCCACATTCTTTCCAATTGTATTAATTATAGGTACAGTTATAGGAGCCTTTGCTTTGGCTTCTCGGATTTATATGCTTACAATGTTGAAAGTAAAACGACACAAGCACAAAGAATAATTGAGTATTTTGTTCAAAGTGAACAACTTATTGAGGTAAATCAGATAGTGATATGTTCACCTGAAAGTTCAGCAAACCAAGATGCAAAAAATGAAATTTCAAGACCAACTGAAAATTTTGTTAAATCCGAAAATAATACAGAATTTGTAAGCCAACAAGTTTTACAGGAAAATGATTCAACAAAAGATGAGAGTACTCACTCTAAAGTATTTAATGGAGTAACAGTTCAAACTGAAGCTAGGCAAAGAAGTAATAGTAATTCACGTCATCAAGGGTTATTTAAAGAGAATGTATTAGTGCATAGTGATGCACTGTCGAGTTTTAGTCCAGCGATTAATTGTTAAAATGAGTTAAGTAGACATCTAAACGATGTTACTTACCGAATATACTATGATGAGGTTTTATATTGGCTAAATAAGGGGATAAACGGGGTCTTTTTACAATAAACGCGTTGTTTTGCGCATATGGTTGCTAATTTTAGTAAATTGGGGGCATCAGTGTCGTCCCCGACCAACTATCGCAGAAAACGCATTTCCTTTTTGGCTAAAGCAGATTTTGATGAATGAGGATACATTGGGTCTAGATAAACAACTTCAGGAAACGAATGTAGGCTTGAAGTAATTTGTTTTAAATACGTAAGCGCCTCGATTTTTATAAGTTCAATCGATAAAGAAAGAAACTTTTGATGTTTTAGAGCGCGTTCCAAAGCATCTTTCAATAAAAGAAAAATTATTGGAGAACGTTCTAATAAAATGATGTGGCAACCCAATTGAGCCAAAATAAAACTATCGGTCCCAAATCCAGCGGTTGCATCTAAAACCTGAGGTTTAGAATTAGGTTTTAAACCAATTGCTTTAGCCAATAATTGTTTTTGATTTTGAAGGTGGTTTAATCGATAAGATAATTTGGCTTGAAGGAAATCAATTTTTAATGAGCCTAATTTTCTTTTGACGTCCTCTAGATATAAACCGGTTGAACTCAAGATTAATACATAATCAAAGTTTTTAATTTCAAGATAATCTATATAAGGTAAGGAGTTTCCTTTCGGCTAATTGTTGTGCTGCCGATAAAAAGCAAATTTCCCGACTGGTTATTGCAACAGAAAATGAAAGGTTCATTCATGTAGAAATACGTCAATACGTGCCGGAGGTAAATTTTGCCAAACCCATTGTTGGTTGACTAATTTTAGCTGAGATGAAAGGGATAAAGGTTTCCCCCATAAACTATAGGTATATTGTATATATAAACCTCCTTTTATTAAAACCTGATTAATCTCAATACCAATTTTTTCTATAGTAGAAGGTGATAAAGCACGTAAAGGTAAACTCGAAACTATAGCTTGTATAGGGGAAGACGTGAATTTATTAATTAATTTATGGAGTTGACATGCATCTCCTTGGATAATGCTCAACTCTGGAAAGCGTTGCATTAAATGATTCGTAAGCTTCGCAGATCGTTCAATAACGATAAGCTGATGAAAGAGTCTTTTTTGGTTTAGTAAAGCAGCTGTTATAGCTCCGATCCCAGCTCCTAATTCTACTACTAATCCGGAGGGTTTTTTTGATACTTGTTGAACTAAATTACTAGCAAGCCGTTTTAAGCTAGGAAATAGTGCCCCTACCATACTGGTATGCATGACGGCTTCGTAAAGAAACAGGGTAAACGCCCTCATTATTTTTATCCGGAAGTCTATTATTTTTAATTGTTCAAAAACTATATTTTAAACGAAAAATCCGTGTCTAGATAGCGTTATACTTTGCTATGTTAGATTCTACTAATATTTTTTCCAAAACATTTAAAAAGCATTTGATTTGCTTACCTGTTCCGATAGAAACTCTCAAAAAGTTATATAAGCCATAGTCGTGTAAAGGTCTTACGGATATCCCATGTAATAAGAGTTGTCTATAGATAGGCCAACTTGGACCCTTTAAATCTACACAGATAAAGTTAGCATAAGAAGGTAGTATTTCCAATCCTAACCTTTGTAAGCCTTTGGATAGTTGGGAGCGTCCCTTTTTATTAAGCAAACGGGTGGAATTAATATGTGTTTGATCCTTAAGGTTAGCTTCAGCTGCTGCTAAAGCAACCGAGTTAACATTAAAAGGTAAGGAGTTATTCTTTTAACAATGTGGCTATTTTAATTTTGCTAATGGCATATCCTAGCCTCAACCCTGCTAATCCATAGAACTTAGAAAAGGTCCTAAGGATAATTAGGTTAGGATATTGCGCTAAAAGCTGGATGCTATTAGTGTAATCCACAGTTTCAACATATTCAGCATAAGCCTCATCGATAACGACGAATATATTTTCGGAAAGATGTTTCAATAAGTATTCTAATTCTAATGTATTCATATAGTTTCCAATTGGATTGTTAGGATTAACGACAAAGACAACTTTGGTAGAGGGATCAATAGCTTCTAGTAGGCTTGTAGCAGAAAGCTTTGAATGAGAGTTTTTAGCTACTTTAAACATTCTGTTAGCAGTTTTTAAGATTTTTGAAATACCTGTAAAGCAAAAGTTGGGTATAACCGCTGAATTTAATGGGTTTTCCAAGATTGTTTTGACAATGAGCTCCAGTAGGCTATCTGAACCATTACCTAAGGTAATATTCTCAGCAAGAATCCCTAAGTGAGTAGATAAAGTTTTTTTTAAAGAAAGTCCATGGCTCTTCGGGTAGTGATGACAATTAATCATGGCCTGCTGGCCTGCAATGATTGCAAAAGGGCTAGCGCCAAGAGGATTTTCATTTAGATCGAGTTTTATAATTTTACTTGTTTTTTTGTGTCAAAAACAGAGCTTTTGGTGGAAGAGATTGTCATTGAACGATTAATTTAAGTATAGTGTGTTTATTTACATACTATTAGGTTATTTATGTTGCTATGTTTAGATGTTGGTAATACGCATATGCTATGTGGTGTTTTTGCCAAAGATAAGCTTATTTTACGTTTTCGCTATGCGACTCCCTTACTTGGAACAGCCGACCAATTCGGGATTTTTTTAATAAATGTACTTAAATACAATAATCTAGACCCCTTGAAAATAAGAGCGGTGGCTATCTCTTCTGTAGTGCCAAATTATGATTATACGGTGCGGCATAGTTTTTTCCAATATTTCAAAGATGCTGACTATTTTATTTTACAACCTGGAGTTAAAACAGGCTTGAATATTCGCTGTAAAAATTCAAATGAAGTAGGGGCTGACCGAATAGCGAATGCTATAGGCGCAATAGATATTTTCCCTGATAAGGCATTGATTATTGTAGATATGGGGACAGCTACGACCTTATGTGCTATTACCAAGGATAGAAATTATTTGGGCGGGGCTATTTTGCCAGGATTAAGACTTAGTATGGAAGCTTTAAAAAACAATACGGCTAAATTAATGGCTGTCGACATAGAAGTTTCCATCAAATACATGGGTCGAACCACGCGAGAAAGTATCCAAAGTGGTCTGTATTATGGACATTTGGGAGCAGTTAAAGAAATTATTTTAGGATTTAAAAGAGAAGTTTTTCAGGATGAGCATGTTAAGGTCATTGGTACAGGAGGATTCGCCCAGCTTTATGAAAAAACCGGTATATTTGATGCGCTTATTTCAGATTTAGTATTACAAGGCTTACGAAAAGCATATGAATCTAGCCAATCTGAAAAACAATAAATTGACAAAATTTTTTACTAAATTATTTTTTATTCCAGCCAAAAAATTGTAAATATGAAAGCGCAATATCCCTAAATATTCATGGATTGCAAAATCATTCATAGCAAAATTATATCCTATGGAAACTTAGTAATAGGAATAGTAATAAAATCTGAGGCGATGGGTTTCGGATAAATATTAAAAAAGAAAAATATACTAGGGCGCGTTTTAGCGCTAATCCAGAACTAACTAAAAAAAGCTGTTCATTAGTTTGTTTTTTTAAGAGATAATTGGAAAACTTAACATTTTGGTAAGTATTTTTGCTTTGAGTTTCTAACTGTATATCCTCGGAATTAACTCCTAATGCTATTAAAATTTCTTGATAAATCTTAGCTTCTGATTTTCCATTATTCAATGGATCTCCTCCGCTTATTAAACATGACAGATTTTATTAGAATTTTTGCATTCACGATAAATTATGGCTGTGAATGCAATTCTGGAAAATGCCAATATGCTGGAGTTTATTTTATCAGTATATAGATTTTTGCTAGTGCCTATACCTAAAAGAATAATAGTATTAGTCTTTTTCCAGTTGATAGATAATAATTGACTATAAGGAAATTGTAGGTTATGTAGCAAATAAGCTGGGGAAAAGCCATTCCCAATAACAATATAACCTAGAATTCCAATTGATCCAACAATTAAACTTGTTTTTTTATAATTAAATAGACCTAATAAAATACATATTAGGAATAAGAGAAATATATAAAAAGTTGACATATTAATTTTTACTTAAATTAAGACAATAGAAAGTAATAGGTTAAAAGATAAAAAAACAAAATAGTTCGATTGGAATTCTTGACTCAACTCTAAAACCATGAATAATAGCTACCTTAATATATTTTATTGGAAGATTTAGTGGTTAGATACTGTTTAAATAATCTGATTTAGATTCTAAAGGAAGAATTATGCATGTGATCGACAGGAGTTCTGCTTAAGAAATAAACTTTAGTAAACAATACAAACTTTATTCGAATACTTTTAATCTTTCAATCAGTGAATGTATATCCGAAGTAAACAAACACTATTTAAAACAATTACTATTGGCATTTTTACACGAAGATATTTTTCCCTATCATTATCAAAACGCCACGGTAATTTTTGATCTACAACGTTCCAACTATTTTATATATGTTACCCGAGTAAAATTATTTTCATTATTGAGGTTTACAAGTTTCGATAGTTTAATTTTAAAACATAAAGCTACATCCTTAAAACAAACGATTACTGATCCTTTAAAATTATTAGACATCGTCAAAAATGAATTAGAAAATATTTTAGATATGGATCAATGGTTAAAATTTTATAAAGAAATTGCTAATAATTTGCAAAATGCTTTACTTTCTACTTGGAAGAAATATAGTGTAAATACACTGATGGGTCGAAGTAAAAAAACCTAATCATGAACTCAATAGTTTATTAAAGTCATCACAAATTGCAATTAATAGTTCGTTGAAATTTGAACAATCAGTATTTAGCGGACATCCTTATCATCCGTGCGCTAAAACGAAGCTTGGTTTTACTGTTGAAGATACCATTAATTATTCGCCAGAATTTTAATCTAAAGTGGATATTCATATAGCAGCAGTGCAAAAACAATATGTCCATATTGAATCTATGCAGTAAAATATAAATTTTACTGAATGGTTTAGTAAGTATTACCCAGAAGCTTGGTCTAATTGGCTAGAAGAGTTGAAATAAAATAAGTTGGATGTCAATAATTATATACCATTTCCGGTTCATCCTTGGCAAGTTTACTATTTTACATTTATTTCTCCTTTATTTAAGGATTATATCGAAAACAAAATCATTGTAATTTTTGATAAAGCCAAGATTATAGCGAGTCCTACTTTATCGTTCCGTACCCTTTTGCCTGTAGACAATATTAATTCCCCGTATATAAAATTACCGGTTGCTGTACAGGCCACGAGTATTGTGAGGACTTTATCGCCCATATCTACCAAAAATATGCCGAGAATAAGTAATATTCTGCAAAAAATTTTGGTTACAGAGAATTATTTCTCTAGTAGGTTAAGTTTATTGCCATAATCTCATGGGTTACATTTAAAAGAACTAAATATAAATGAGGCGAAACATTTTACTGCTATTTTTTGGGAAAAAATAACAAAATATATTGCTGCGAATGAAGTTGCTATTGTTGTAGCCGCATTTTTTGAAAAGTTATCATTAAGTGAAACTAATTTATTTAATCGAGATATGCAGTTAGCAGAATGTATAACTTATCAAGATGCATTAGGTTATTTTCTTCATTATGCTGACCTTGTATTGGGTAGCTATTTAGATCTATTTTTACTTTATGGTATTGCTTTAGAAGGGCATCAGCAAAATACTTTAGCTATACTCAGGGATGGGAAAATTAAAAGATTTATTGCTAGAGATTTTGATGGTATAGAAATGCATGATGCGAGTTTGAAATCGATGGGAGTTAATCTAGATTTAACTGAAAACTCTCCTTATTTACAAAAAAATAAAGAGACTGTAAGAAACCAACTTTTATATACGGTTTACCAGTTACATTTAGGTGAAATTATATTACTTCTAGCAAATTACTTTAATTGCGGAGAGAAACCTTTTTGGAAAATTGTTAGAAAAGTCACAGAACAAAGATTTTATGCGCCAAAGGATCGAATGTGTCCAAATATTTGGAAGAAAGAATTTAATACGATTCTGAATACTCACTAGCTAGTAAAAGCATTGCTTAGGATGAGGTTAGAAAAAAATTATTTACGTGATGGCTTGTTCTCCCAGATAGCAAATCCATTAAGTATATAACTATGAAGATTGCGACATCCAATATAGGTTAGTGTCAGCAGATCCGTTATATAATTTTTGGCCAGTTTATTATTATTGCCATGCTTGATATGAGCGATTCTACTGGCCATTAATTATCGCTTCATATCATACTTTTCATCCAAAAATATTACAATATTGGAGTGGTGCTATTTATATGGTACCCATGTTAACCACAATTTTTACTACATTATTGTGGACTAAAATTGGAGAACGCGTAGATTTTAAAAAGATGATTCTTCGTTCAGGAGTCGCTTTAGCAACAGCTCAATGGGCGTTAATTTTTTAAAAAAATCCTTGGGAAATTTTATTAATTAGATTGCTTCAAGGAGCAATAGCAGGTTTTACAGCCGCTGCGCAAGCATGGTCATTAAAAATAACACCTATTCAAGCCCATAGCCGCATAGTCGGATCTTTGCAATCAGCTACTGCATTAGGGAGTATTGTTGACCCTGTATGCGGAGGTGTCTTAGCAAATTATTATGGGTATCTATTAATTTTTATAATTTCAGGTATCGTTTGTGTGTTGGTTTCGATCTTCTTAGTCTATTTTTTAGTTGAAAGCCTCCTTAATAAAGGAAATATAAAAAATAAAACTAAACAAGAAAAAAAACTTTTCCCCCAACAAAATTTTTTACTTTCATTGATTTGTTTTACACAAGCGGCTAGATGGATGTCTACCCCTTTCTTCTCCCTATATATTGTGAAAAATTACATTCTGGTAATATAACAGTTGGCGTTATTTATGCTTTAATGGCATTGGCGATGTCATTAACTACACCTAATCTTGGTCGAGTCCTCTATAGACAAGGGAGTCGCTTATTTTGGAGTAAGGCAATATTAATTATTGCATTATTAATAAGTGGCCTAGCTTATTTTGGTTTTGCCTTTGTTACTAAGACTTCTTTAGCGTTTATACTAAGTTTATTTTTGGGAATAAGTTTTGGGGCGATTTATTTAATTCTTTTTACTTTTTTACTAAAAGAAATTAACGATGATGGCCGCTCACATCTAGTGGGTTTAGGTAATACTTCATTAAAATTAGGTAATTTATTGGGAGATCATGGTTAGTTCTATAAACCAAGCCGAAACCAATTTTTTGATAAGTTTTATCTTTATAGGCGTTTTTTACTTTTTTTAGCAGGTTTATCTTTACGTTATGTTAAAGGTGCTTCTTATTGCTTTTTATAAAATTATTTAACCATTTATGAACTCTACAAAAAGCCAAATTACCTATCAAAAATGGTTATTTATTCTAGCCATTTTAAGTTTTTTTGACTCTATTCTTACCTATATTGGTGAAGAAGGGGTATACACTATTTCATCTTATGAAATGTGGTATCACCAACATTATTTGTACCCAACAACTTATGGTTTAGCCTATTGGCGCCCACCACTTTATAAGTGGCTAATTATTTGTTTTGCTAATTTGTTAGGCTGGGGCATATGTTAATTGCTTTCCGTCTAGTAACAGCATTGTCCACTATTGCAACAAGTTTTTTAGTAATGTGGTTGGCGAATCGCTTATTTAAAGCCCCTAGCTTTGGATTATTTGCAGCATTAGTTTATCTTACAAGTGATGCCTTATTTTATCATGCTTGACTTGCCTATTCGGATCCATTATTTGTTTTTTTTGTTGTAGGCGCAATATCATTTTTATGGGTTGCAAATTTAGAGCAGCGGAATATTTTGGTTTGGTTATCTGTAGTTTTCTTGATTGCTGCTTTCATGACGAAAGCATTAACGGCTTATGTATTTTATATAGTTTCTTTTATTTTTATTATTTATTATGGTGGGAAAGGAAAGGCCTTTCTTTTAAAGCCCATCAATTTTTTACCCTATTTATTTTCAATTTTATTTTATTTGGAATATAGCCTCTAAAAAGATAACTGAAGCAGGGATGTGGACAGATATTTTTAGCAAGTTTCATAATATTTGTTGGCATGGCTATTTGCAACAAATATTAGCCCTCCCTTTAGAAGTTTTTTTTTCGATTTTTGCCAGCTTCGGTACTTATATTTTATTACTTAATAAATCAAAAATTTGAAAAAGTTAAATTTAATATCTCTGCAAGACAAACTTTATGGGGGTTAACCTTAGTTAATTTTATTCCTTACTGGCTAGCTCCACATACAAGTATTCGATATTTACTTCCATTATATCCTTTTATTGCTTTATTATTGGCGATTAAGCTGTGGTATTTTTCTGAAAGACGGCTAAAGATTACCATTGCTTGGCTAGCAGTAGCCATCTTACTAAAATATGTTGCTATAGGTTTGGTTTATTATTATCAGGTTTATTATAGGGGAGGTTATACTCAGATTGCTAAACAAATTATTATGCAAACTAAAGGATTTCCTATTTATACAAACAATTCAGTAGCTACAGGATTAAGTGTCACTGCTGAGATTGATAGATTAATCTATCCTAACCCTCCTTTGCGCGAGTCTTCTTTTACTAAGGAAAAAAGTTACTTTGTAATTAATGACAAAATTGATAACAAATTAGGACAATTGTATAAAATCATTAAGTTAGGTAAACAAGGAACTTATATTTATTTGCTATGCAAAGGGAATGCTTGTTATTCCGATTAGATATTGATATTGCGATTTTATGAAAGCGATTACAAAACAATTTTCATGCTTCTTTATAGTGGGTGCGCTATCAGCAGTAATCCAATTTTCAATATTAATAAGCCTTGTTGAATTTTTTTTTATTAAACCTGTTTTAGCTTCTACGCTTGGTTATATAGCTAGCGCCTTAGTTAATTATATTTTAAATCATTATTTTACTTTTAAAAGTAGTTTATCCCATAAAAAAACCCTCGTTAGATTTACATTTAATTCCTTATTTGGACTTGTTCTTAATTTTTTATTAATGAAGATTCTATTAATTTATTATCCTTATATTTTAAGTCAAATATTGGCTTCGGGAGTTATCTTATTTTGGAATTTTTTAATACACCGGTATTGGACTTTTGGATCTAGTAGGAAACTTTTATAAAAAAAAGGAACCACATCAACATTTCTTACAGTGATTATTCCATTTTATAATGAGCGAGAAGTATTAGAAAATTTTCATTCCCGACTTATCTCTGCTTTAGCCTTTATTCAAGAACCTATAGAAATTTTATATGTGGATGATGGGAGTCAAGATGGTTCGGATGAAACTATGTATGCAATTAAAAAGTCACAATTTACACATTTTTAGCTTTTCATAAAGTAGAAATTTTGGTAAAGAGATTGCTGTAACCGCGGGTTTAAATTATGCTCAAGGTGAATTTGTTATCATTATGGATACGGATTTACAGCACCCTCCGGAAATAATACCTAAATTTCTTCAAATCGCCCAGCAAGGGTATGATATTGTTTATGCAAGACCTATAAATCGTCAGGTTGAATCATGGATTAAGAAAAGTTTAACCCATCTGTTTTATCAGACAAGAGTTTCGCTCTGCTATATAAGGATTTAAACTAGAGGGGGAAGAGAAAAGGCTAAAAAGGAAAGAAGGTATCCGAATTTAAGTATACAA
>CAYQIE010000082.1:0-7700 GCA_964417505.1 Rickettsiella sp.
TAAGTTATTGAAAAAACGACATTATTATAAACCGGACGATCCTTACAACTGTATAATAATGGCCATATAGGTCATGTTCAGTCGCGCAAAAGTCGCGCATCGTTCTTTAACTATTTTTAATATCACAATTTATTTGACTATGTAAGTTCTTTTTAAGAAATAGCATTTTTTCACAAGTAACTACAAAATGGGATTAATTTCACCACCTCATTTATGTATTTTTTATAAAAATTTTGTGTTCATAATACTGAATTCATCACAATAGGGATTTAAATATTATTTTTAAGATCGCATTTATCCTAATGATGGATTAATCAACTGCGAACTTTGTTCTCTCTCTATCTCGTCGTTTGCCGAAAAAGGATATCCATTTTTATTTTTTTCAAAAAAACTAAATCTTGAACGGGTAAAATTCTTTAAACGTTCTCTACTTTTTTCAACACGGTTATCTGCAAGCATTAATTCCCAATCCCGTTGGGCTATTCGCCCTGTATCTTCAGAAAGATAATTTAATAAACTTTGTACAATAAATATTTGCGCTAATTTATTACAGATATCATGTAATCCTCTTGTGATAGGTACTCCAAAATTTTCCAGCAAAGTCGGTAAGTAGGGCAATACAAATAAAGCCATACCTAAATACCAATAACTGAGATCGTCTGTTAATAGATAAAAATGACTTACCATGCGTAAACCCAAACTTAGTTTCCAAATCGATTCATTATTGGGAAAACAAAACTCCAAAAATCGGGCTAGATAAGAAAAATTATAAAAGCCTAATTGAAATAAATCACCAATAAAACGAATCACTGTCTTGGCTTTAGAAAAATCACGATTGTTTGTCAGATAAGCGTAGGTCGACTGAATACGTGGATGCAATAAAGTGATCTCTGATAATCCTACTAAAAGGGATAGTAGTTTTTCTGAAAAAATTTGCTGAGATAACAATTGTTGTGTTGTTATCCAACAACGACTTAAAAAATGGATATCATCACGTGCACGCCAGTCAGGTGACAAGCCTATAGTCTTAAATAAATTTCCGATCGGTGTATGTAAGCTTAATCCGTTCCCTATATAATGGCCCGACGTTGTGATTATCTGTTGCCTGAAGACAGTTAAAATTTCCTGCTGCTTTTTTTGCTCTGCTAATTGCTTGTGAAGAGTCGGTGGTAATTGCTGTTGTATTTTACCCAATGGTATTCGCTTTATCTTATTTAAATCTAGTTTCCATTCACCCTTATTATCATAATCCAAATAATAGATACCTTTTTCAGTATGATTAAATGAATAACGTTCAAAGTTAACCGTTGCTCTCTTTTCAGTTTGATGCCAGTAAATTATTCCCTTATTCTGTCGATAAATACCGAGTAAGCCAATCAATGTTTCAGATTTTATACAGTCACGCTCCTCAGAAAATCCTGAGTGAGTAGCAAGTTTCTTAACAGTGGTATTTCATAAGCTTGAGTTTCTGGTAATAACGGTGTTGAAACGGTTGTTGCAGCAACTACCATCGTTACCAAAGGAATAAAATTTTCTCGATTAGAACTATGCCGTCGTCTAATAAGCCAGTAGCGCACACTAGTCACTAAAGCAGCTGCCGAAAAAAGAGTTATTGTGCCCGCACCTAATGCCCACCATAAATAATTCGGCTGCCAAAAAACTTTATTCATACTCCCCGGATTTTGTTGAAGCTTTACTCCCGGATGTTCAAGCATCAATCTTTCTGATTGAGAATGATATACTCTAAAGCCATCATACATTGGATTTTGAACTAAGATATCATAGCGTAACATGCAATCTTCTTGATGGTGTTGTAAAAATAGCTGCCGAATAGTTTCTAATGTTTCGTATCTAACAATCGTATTTTCAGTATGATAAGGGTCTTCAGCATCCACAATAACTAAACTTTCTGTGTTATTTCGCTCTAGTACTTTTCTTACAGTTATTCCATGGTCGTAAAAAGAAAGTAATAGCTTATTAAACATATTGTTTTCCATGGCATATAGAAAAATCCATTCTGCATTATTACCAGTAAGGTACCGATAGCGAAGAACGATATCAGACCCCTTTTTCCTATATAAATCGAGTAGTCTTCTGGTAATTGTGGAAAATATAAAGTGATATCTTTTGAGTAATGCGATTGATAAAACAATATTTTTCGATAGTGCATGAGCATTTTTTTATCTATTGTAAAAGAAAAGTTAGGTATAGTATCTTCTACTAGAAATAAACCTATTGTTTGCACCCCTTCAAATAGCGGAATAAAATGCCTTATTCCATAATAATTTGGACCCAGAGAACCATCCGCTTTCAAAATCAGTAAAATATGATTTTCTCCTTGTTTTTGAGCTAATTCTGCTCGTATTTTCATTTTTTCTTCGCTATGCGGAAGTGCCTCCCAATATTCCCTAAAATCGTTACCAATACCTTCAGGGACAAAGTAAATCACTTTTTCTTCTTGACTAAAAAAACAAGCGATCAGATGTTCTGTCCTTCGTTTACAAAGACCTAAATAGTTCCAACTGTCCCAACGGTGAGAATTTTCATCATTAAAATCATTATAAAAAACATTAGAAAAAACTTATCTATACGAGGGAGCCACCAATATTTGTATCCTACTGGAATTGGTTTATTTGGATCGACAGCTAAGCAAGGTATAATTTCTCGTTCAGAGAAAGCCACTCGCTTAAAATTATCAATACTGCACGGCGAAGCGAGGGTTGTATTGACTCGATCGGAAGCAATCGAAAATAAGTGTTGTTGATTAAAACCATTAAAGCAATCATTGTTAAAAATCTGACTCAAATTGAAAGGAGAAAGTTGGCATAACATTTCAAGCTTATTTTTTCTAAATACCAATGATTTGTTGGCAAGAAGCGAGACGAAACGATTTCTCCCCCTTGCATCTCTAGAATCCATCGTTTATTTTGAAAGCTGATCGTTTTCAGTGAAGCCACGAAAGGTACTAAATCGGGGGAGCTTTACTTTTAATTGCGTACCATTAAAACTTTCATTTACCGAACCCGTATACGATTTTGCCTGATAGAGAATTCCATTTTCCGCACAAAAAAAGAAATCAAAAATACCTTGACTTGTTAGATAACGGATGGGTAATTGCTTTCCCTGCTGGTTTAAAGGCGGTTGCGTGAAGATAAAAGACTGCCTCTTATCGTCATACCAAACACCGAGTGCCTGGCCTGATTGATCCTGAAGTCCATAAATACCGATAGGTCCCGTCGTCTCGGTCGACCTATTGCTTGCAAGTATAGAAATCTCTGTCCACCAATTCTCAGGATGCGCTTTTATCCAATCCGCGGTAACAGCGGTTAAATAACTTTTTCCAAAAGCATCTAACTCTTTAATGAGCTGTTCGGTGGTCACAACAAAAATCCTTTCTTGACTTCTAAACGCGCCGAGTAAAGGAAGATCTAATGCTTTTACAGAGGCTTCTGCATTAGACTTTAAAAACAGCTTTCCAGTACTCTCACTTTGGGGCCTCGCTTCAGGGTTAATAATTGACCATACTTCATTTGCACTGTGGTGCATTGCTTTACCGTGAGTAACGGGTACATCACTAGGTTTATAAAAGTACAGAACTTCGGTTCCGTTTTTCATGTGCAACGAGTCTAAACATAACAGGTTTTTTTCTTGAATACCCGATGTGATCAATTGATAGTGAGTTTGATTCTGCACGCGAATCCATAATGGTGTATAGCTTGAATCCTCAGAACTCGGAAGAATAGATAGCAACTGATTGAATCGATTGGCAGCAAATTGCTTTTGTCCTTTCCAGAAATCACTTTGATCCAGATCAAAGTGATGTTTGTAGTCTTCAGCCACAGAATAAAAACGAGTTACTATTTGCCAAAGAGTAAAATAGCTTGTATTTTTGGATGCAACCACTTCTCCCTTCTCGTTTTCAAAAAGCTGTAATAAGTTATCTTTAACGTCTGATAAAGAAACTAAATAAAGTTCACCATCTGGTTTTATATCATAATTAACATAACGTTCAAAACAATCCACCGTCATAGGAAAATACGTATAATCACAAATCTTTACGGTTGTTTTAATTTGTATGCTATGATCTGCCAAGATAGATGCTGATTTTATCTCTCCCTGCTTGGTAATATGGTATCTTCTGACTATTTCATGAGTATCCCTATTGCTTGACCATAAATAACGAGTAGGGGCCCAAAAATAACATACTTCTTCAATGCATCCGATAAAATTGACGTGAAAAGGAATAGAACTATCCAAGTTTGCACGCATTTCATCAATAGGTAGTCCATTAGTATAAAAATAACGATCTTTCCCCGTAGAATAAAAAGCAGTGCCATTATAGGTTTCACCTTGATTATCCTGCATCGGATAATTATCGATTTTGATAAGCAAATTTTGAGAACTACGATGAGAATTTTTTTCTAGATAATCGTTCATTAAGCGCGTGGAATTTCTATCACCCGCCACATCAATTTCAAGCGGTATAATCTGCTTTGCAACGAGATCAAGTTGATAGGTCATATCGCTATCTAGATGCAGATAATAATTGCCTAAGCTAGGATTCAAAATCGCTACATTTATTCCATAGATTTTAATCCCTGTATCGGTAAACTGAATGCCCTCCTGATTGGTACAATTATTACAAACAAGTTCCCAATTATAATTGGCGTAGTGACTCTCTAATTTTAAAGAACCTACTTCGCTCAGGTGAAGTATAGTTTTCCCCGCTGTTTCTGGGCTTTCTAATGTATAGTGCAAGTATTGAGCAATAAAACGTTCTTGCGAAGAAAACTGCGGTATGACGAAGGTCCTTTTCTGACTATCTAGGACGATTTTAATAGTGGTCTTTATAAATTCAGGTGTAATAGCACTGACGATATATTCACTGGGAAAAATATAAAAGTCGTAATGAAAATCTTCTTGTTCTTCTAACTGCCTTAAAACGGAGAATCCTGTATCGTGTCGTGCTGTAGCAAACGGAAGATTTTTCCAACTATAACTAAGGTAACTTTCGGGTGTCGACGGTAAAATCTAGGTAGTAATTGAATTGAATATTTCTGGCTGGAGCCCTTCATACATCAAAAATAGATCTGTTAAAGAATTGCTTCTTCTAGACATCATTTTTACTTTTGGATAGCCTAGTCTGTCACGAATAGAGAATGCTTTTCTCTTATTCATGATGACATGAGGAAAATAGCCTGCCCAAAAAATGTAATTGCTTTTACCACTACCTGTCTTAGTCTGACTGCTATAAAGATAAGAATCCCCATAATGTATCGTGTTCGTTTGAAAATTAATTTCCTTTATCACAGCACCGTACAAAGGTGACAGGTATGAATTATTCTCAGCAGTCATTTGTTTTTGGTACCCTAACTGACGATAGGCATTATCCAACTGACAAAAATAATTTCCTACCGCTTGCGCATTAGCAACCACCTCCTCAAATACTTTAACCAATCCCGTCAATCCAATATTTAAGCCAATCACCGGTATCGCTAAAGTACCTAACACCGCCGCTGTCGTCGTAGCTCCAAGCAAAGAAGCGCCGCCCGCACTCAAAGACAGAGATAATCCACCGAGATCAAAGGCGAGTTGTGTACTGAATACAGCCCTCTCTGCCTCTGTTTTCGCTTCGCTGAATTCTCCTATATCCATGACAACGTTAGCGGCGTCAAACAGAATACCTAGTCCTTTATTAAAAAAAGCATTCAATTCACTTCTAAAAGCGGATAGTGTGCTTTTTACCGCCACTTGTTCTTCTGACAGTAACGTTTTTACTAAATTAACAACCTTAGTAATGTAGGAAATGACCCCTTGACCCATTTGTGCCAAGCCAATGTAGTTATGAATTTCTATCCACTGAGATAAGCGAGTGTTTCCAGCCGTTTGTGATAAATCATTTAAATTCTTTCGGTCTCTTTGCTTGCTATAAGCCAGCAAGGTTTGCAAAAGAAAAGCCGAATTTAATCCATCCACCGCTTCTGCTTGCTCGATCAACATTGACTGACTTATTGTTTTTTCTTCGTGGTCAAAAACAAAATGGGGATTTATCTCTTCTTGTAATTTACGCAAGTAAGTTTGAAATTCACGGATAGGCTCAATGTCTACGTCAAGAGTTCGTGTTTCATCGGTCTGTAGATTTAAAAAAACTAAATCAGAAGGGCGATTTTCGGCCTTTCCAATGCTGTCTAAAAGTGGCATCCAGTTTTTTTCATGGCCTAATCCCGCTTCTTCAAGCGCCTGATTGGCTGATAGGAAAAAAGACTCCGCTAATCCTAAGCTAACTAATGTATTTTTCAGGATGTGATTATTACTATGATTTTCTTTTCGCTTCCAAACTCGATGTAGCTCTCTGAAGTAGGTCAGCGATCCCTGATGTTTTTCAATCATTCTGGGTTTTGATAGGGATTTTCTATACAAAATTGGAGGGTTGACTGAATCACTTGCTGAAGAATACCAATTTTCACTGGATGATGGATGGTTACCTAAATAAATGGCTGCAACGTTATTCGCATCAATGCCTAAGCTGGAAAAGTCTTTCGCATGAGCAAAATCACTAATGACTTTAAATAACGGTTTTTATTCACTCGCTAAAACCGCTTTCAATTCCGAAAAATGAATTAAATGTTTATTATTTTCTAGTAAATCACCCTCTCTAGGGAAATCTCTTTTTACTATCTGTAACCAATCATCAATATTTTGAGATTCTCCAACCAATCCCAAAACTGCATGCATCACCTCCAACGGCTCTGGCGATTGACTGATTACGATTAATTTTCCCAAATCGTTTTCTTCTTCTTTTAAACTGGTAAGTATTAATAACGCATCATCGTCCGCAGTTAAAATAACTTCACCGCGTTTTCTTTCTTGCAATAGCCTTTCAATTACTTCCCTTTTTTCTTCATCCTCTTCCAATGAGTATTCAAGACAACTTCCACTTGCATTTCTGCGACATCTTCGCTTAGAAGATGGCGAACCCGTTCCGCTACTATCTAGTGGCCTTTTTCTTTTAGGTGGTCTTTGTGGTGATTGAGAACCTTCATCTGTAGTTATATGTTCGACCTTAACAATGTCTTGTTTACTATTTAAAAAATTAGTTTGAGAAAGGCTAGCATCTCCTCCGATAGCTAACCCTATAACTACTGCTTTTCGTTCATCCGAAATACTTTTTAAATTACGCACGTACTCTTTACCTTGCTCAAGCCCAATTAGAGCTAACGTTTCCACAGCGGCTAAGGTATTTGCTTTTGAATCGTACTTTAATTCGAATACCAACAATGTTTCATATTCAACTTTCTTTTTAAATAATTTCCCTACCTTAACAACACCATCGGCTCGGCCACGCCCTGATTGATTCGACTCCGCAAAGAATTGAATAACGACTCCTTCCTCTGGTAAGCCTGATATAATGCCTTGAAACAAGGCTTGAGCATGCGATTCACTCGTCATTAACGGCCGTATCGGATGCAAGGCTTTATTTAATTCTTGCTGTTGAAATTTATACTGCTGCCCACTTAGAGAAAACAAACTATTAAATTCAATCGAGTGAAGCGATACTAACTTACCCGCTAATTCATTTTCTTTTATCTGACCCGAAGAACTCGGTAACGAGGGGTTAAATTCCAGTTTGTTGAAAAAAGCATTTCCTTTTTCGTTTATATCGATTGCAACACGAAGGTGATGAATAATAATTCCTTTTT
>CAYQIE010000083.1:0-21098 GCA_964417505.1 Rickettsiella sp.
TAGTTTAAATCCTTATATAGCAGAGCGAAACTCTTGACTAAGCTAAAAATTTAAATTTCATTTTGCAGCATTAATTATAAATACTCCCGAAACTCCTGTCAGTGTAGAGCACGCTAGCCGAATTGCCTTACTTTGCGTTATTATGGCCTCTTTTTGAACATTCTAATACTTAATTTTCTTTAACTATCATGATCCAAAATATACGTAATATTGCCATAATTGCCCATGTTGACCATGGAAAAACCACCCTTGTTGATAAATTATTACAACAATCGGGTACTCTCTCTAGCAGGGCTGCTCCAGTGGAACGTATTATGGATAGTAATGATTTGGAGCGTGAACGGGGTATCACCATCCTCGCAAAAAATACTTCTATTGAATGGGAAGGCTATCGTATTAATATTGTTGATACTCCAGGGCATGCGGATTTTGGTGGGGAGGTTGAACGTATTTTGTCTATGGTTGATTCAGTTTTATTACTGGTAGATGCTGTAGATGGCCCAATGCCGCAAACGCGATTTGTCACCCAAAAAGCCTTTGCAAAAGGTTTAAAACCCATAGTTGTTGTTAATAAAATTGACCGGCCGAGTGTCAGACCAGATTGGGTTATTAATCAGGTTTTTGATTTATTTGACCGCTTAGGCGCGTCCGAAGAACAATTAGACTTTCCTGTAATCTACGCTTCCGCTTTACAAGGCTATGCAACATTAGACCTTGAAAATCCAAGTTTGGATCTAACTCCTTTATTTGAAACTATCATTAATAAAGTAGCTCCCCCCGCAGTCGATCCTCAAGGTTCTTTTCAGATGCAAATTACCACATTGGATTATTCTAGCTATGTAGGCACCATTGGTATTGGTCGTGTTCAGCGAGGTTGCACAAAGCCTAATATGCCTATTGTGTTGATTGACCGAGAGGGAAAAACTCGACCCGCTCGAATATTACAAATTTTAGGTTATCGTGGTTTAGAACGTATAGAAATCGAGCAAGCAGAAGCAGGAGATATCATAGCCATAACCGGTATCGATAAATTGAATATCTCTGATACTTTGTGTGATCCTAGCTCAGTAGAAGCTTTACCTGCTTTAATAGTAGATGAACCTACGATGAGCATGACCTTCCAGGTTAATAATTCGCCTTTTGCAGGCAAAGATGGAAAATTCGTTACCAGTCGCCAAATTAGAGAACGGCTTGATAGAGAACTACTGCATAATGTTGCTCTTAAAGTTGAAGACACAGAAGACCCTAATCGATTCCGCGTCTCTGGAAGAGGAGAATTGCATCTTTCTATATTAATTGAAACGATGCGTCGCGAAGGTTATGAACTAGGTGTATCTCGTTCGGAAGTTATTTTGAAAGAAATTGATGGTGAATTGAAAGAGCCTTATGAAAACTTAACTGTAGATCTAGAAGAGCAACACCAAGGTAACATTATGGAAAAATTAGGTAGTCGACGAGGCGATCTAATAGATATGGTATCGGATAGGAAAGGGCGTGTTCGACTAAACTATAAAATCCCTACTCGTGCTTTAATTGGTTTTCGGACAGAGTTTTTAACTGCAACTTCAGGCTTAGGGCTAATGCATCATGTATTTGATCATTATGGCCCAGTTAAAAAAGGTACCATTGAAAACCGAGCCAATGGTGTCATGATCTCAAATCAAGTCGGCAAAGCAACTGGATTTTCCTTATTTAATTTACAAGAACGTGGAAAACTTTTAATTGGCCCACAAACTGACGTTTATGAAGGAATGATCGTAGGTATTCATTCGCGTGATAACGATCTAGTTGTCAATGTCGTGAAAGGAAAACAACTTACCAATACCCGCGCTTCAGGTTCTGATGAAAACATTATCTTGACCCCACCTATAACATTCTCTTTAGAACAAGCATTAGAATTTATTGCTGATGATGAATTATTAGAAGTTACTCCACATTATTTACGCTTACGTAAAAAATTTTTGAAAGAGCATGAACGTAAACGTTCAGGGCTTGATAGTTAAAACTCAGTTTTATACTCCTTTTAATTTAGCCCTATGGTGTTATCCAAAAAATTTTATAAAGTCTTATAAAAGGTTGTATAATTCTGTGTATGAAATGAGAATTTATTCTATATCAATTTTTGGAATCTAACATGGCGGCAGCAACTCTAGAAGAAATTGTATCTTTATGCAAACGCAGAGGGTTCATCTTTCCTAGCGCTGAAATTTATGGAGGGCTACAAGGTAGTTATGATTATGGTCCTTTAGGCGCAGAATTAAAAAATAACTTGAAAGCTGCTTGGTGGAAATCTAATGTTTACGAACGTGATGATATCTATGGATTAGACTCTGCCATTTTAACGCACAAAAAAATTTTTTATTATTCCGGCCATGAAAGTACCTTTGCTGACTTACTCGTTGATTGCCGACATTGTAAAAAACGTTGGCGTTTTGATCATTTGACTGATGATAAATGTGAAGCCTGTGACTCAACCGATCTTACGGAACCTAGAAATTTCAATATGATGTTTAAAACTACTCTGGGACCTGTAGAAGATCCTGATGCGTTTGCTTATCTACGTCCTGAAACTGCACAAGGGATATTTACTAATTTTAAAAATATTTTGGACTCAATGTCTCCCAAACTACCTTTTGGTGTTGCACAAATTGGGAAAGCATTTAGAAATGAAATAACTCCACGTAATTTTATTTTTAGAGTCCGAGAATTTGAACAACTTGAAATTGAATTCTTTGTTAAATCCGGAGAGGATGAAAAGTGGCATCAATATTGGGTTGAGTCTCGTTTGGCTTGGTGGAAAAATCAAGGCTTAAACACCAAAAGACTAAAATTGTTTACGCAAAACCCATCTGAACTGGCACATTACGCTAAAGCAACTGTAGATATACTCTACAATTTCCCTCATGGCTTTGAAGAATTAGAAGGAATCTCTAATCGTACCGATTATGATTTAGGCTCACATACACAAGGCCAAAATGAATTGAATATCGATGCTAAAGTTGCAGTTAACAAAGAAAGTATCGCAAAACTAACCATTCAGGATCCCCCTGGGAAACATTTTATCCCTTATGTGATTGAACCTTCAGCAGGTTTAGATAGGGGTGTGCTGGCTATACTCACAGATGCCTATGAAGAAGAAACGCTAAAGGACGGTAAACAACGTCTCGTTTTAAAAATAAAACCTCATCTAGCACCTGTTAAGGTAGCCATTATTCCTCTGAAACGAAACGATAGGTTGCTATTAGAAAAAGCAAAAAATTTGAAGAATGCCATACTCGCTTTAGGAATAGGCAGAATTGCCTATGAGGATACTGGAAATATTGGAAAGAGTTATCGGCGTCATGATGAAATAGGCACACCTCTTTGTATTACGGTTGACTTTGATACCATAGCAAAAAGTGCAAACACTGAAAATCATGGTACCGTCACTCTACGTGATCGCGATACAATGCAACAAAAAAGAATCGATTTATCTCACTTAGAAGAATATATAGAAAATTTTTTTTCATAAATTTTTTTATAGTTCTCTTTTTCCAAAAATTGCTGTACCTACTCGCATTAACGTCACGCCTTCCGCAATAGCTGACTCAAAATCTTTAGACATACCCATTGATAAAGTATCCAATTGCAAGCCTTGGGCTTGCAATTTTTTTAAAATTAGATGTAACTGCTTGAAATTTTCACGTTGAATAGAAAATTCAGTCTCGGGCTTGGGTATTGTCATTAAACCCCGTAAACGAAGATGAGAAAATTTATTAATTGTTTTTGCTAAGCTGACAAGATGTTCTGAATAAATTCCTTGCTTACTTAGTTCTTTTTGTAAATTAACTTGGATACAAACATTTAGTGGAGTTAAATCGGATTTTTTTCGATATTCATTCAATTTTAGTGCTAATTTTATATCCGCAAGACTGTGCACCCAAGAAAAATTATTAGCAATAAATTTTGTTTTATTCGTTTGAATTCTTCCTACAAAATGCCATTCTAATGAAAGATCTTGAAGATCTCGAATTTTTTCTCTTACTTCCTGGACATAACTTTCACCAAAAACCCGCTGTCCAGCCGCAATTGCTGATTTTATTGACTCTAGATTCTGAGCTTTACTAATAGCAATTAATTGCACTGACCCGAGATTCTTTCCATAATGAGATTCATCATTTCTTATCTTTTGTCTAAGCTGTGAAATTCTGCTAAAAATCATAGTTTTCATGTTTTCTATAGAAAAGTAGAGACAAATCGCTTACTTCTAATAATTTAAAAGAGTATAATAATCCTATTAGTAAACAATAAGCGGGGCCGTTGTGTCTGCATTTCCATCCAATTTTTTAGCTAGTTATCGAGAACATATTCAGCAACGGCTAGCTCTAGATATTCCACCCCTTCCACTAGACGCCACCCAGGTTAAAGCATGTATTGATTTAATTAAAAATCCCACAATATTTCTTGTGATGCTCCCTTTCTCGTCAAATTATTGACTGAGAATGTAGCCCCTGGAGTCGACCCTGCAGCCTATGTTAAAGCTGACTTTCTTGCAGCCATAGCTAAAAACGAAGTTAATACTCCTTTTATAACGCCCAAACTCGCCATTGAGCTCTTAGGAAGTATGCTGGGTGGTTTATAATATTCCTATCCTTATTGAGTTACTTGATGGACAACACGATATTGCTGAAATAGCTGCAAAGCAGCTCTCACATACGTTATTAATGTTTGATGCTTATCATGATGTCATAGCTAAAGCTAAAAAAGGCAATCTCTATGCTCGTCAAGTTGTTGAAGCCTGGGCAAGTGCTGAATGGTTCCTGTCTAAGCCAAAACTTGCTGATAAGCTTACTTTATCGGTTTTTAAAGTGCCGGGAGAAATCAATACCGATGATCTTTCTCCAGCAACCGAAGCTTGGAGTCGTCCCGATATACCTTTCCATAGCTTAGTTATGTTACATAACCGCATGCCAAATGCATTACAAATTATTAAGGAGCTAAAAGCTAAAGGGCATCCCATCGTATTTGTTGGCGATGTTGTGGGCACTGGCTCATCACGAAAATCTGCTATCAATTCATTATTATGGCATATCGGGGATAAGATTCCCTTTGTTCCTAATAAGAACCGTGGGGGTGTGATCTTAGGGAGCAAAATTGCTCCAATATTTCGAACAACTGCTGAAGATTCTGGTATATTTCCTATCGAAGTTGATATAAGTCAATTTTCAATGGGTGATATTATCCAGATTTACCCTTATGAGGGCCAAATTGAGAACAAACTAGGTCAAGAAATTGCTCATTTCACACCGAACTTAACGCTCATGGATGCAGTACGTGCAGGAGGAAGAATTCCTTTAATTATTGGTCGATCATTAACTGATAATGTAAGAGCCACATTGTCTTATTCCTTTTCTAAAGAATTTAACCGTCCGGAAATTATACCCAAAAATAACAAGGTATTTACCTTAGCTCAAAAAATGGTTGGAAAAGCCTGTGGATTTAAAGGCATCGCTCCTGGAACCTACTGCGAACCAAAAATGACAACTGTTGGATCACAAGACACAACTGGACCTATGACAAGAGATGAGCTTAAAGAGCTTGCTTGTCTTGGGTTTTCAGCAGATCTTGTCATGCAAAGCTTTTGTCATACCTCAGCATATCCAAAACCGGTTGATATAGAAACGCAACACAGCTTACCTAATTTTTTCTCTTCACGTAGGAGTTGTATTAAAACCTGGCGATGGAATTATCCATTCTTGGCTTAATCGCATGCTTCTACCGGATACCGTTGGAACTGGAGGTGATTCACATACACGCTTTCCTATAGGTATTAGTTTTCCTGGAGGTTCAGGTGTCGTTGCTTTTACAGCAGCTATGGGTGTAATGCCTTTAACCATGCCAGAATCAGTATTAGTTAAATTTACTGGAGAAATACAACCTACCATTACATTACGTGATTTAGTCAATGCAATCCCCTATGTAGCCTTACAACGCGGCTTACTTACACTTGATAGCAAAAATAAAAAAAATATCTTTTCAGGTCGAGTATTAGAAATTGAAGGTTTACCCAATCTCAAGATTGAACAAGCTTTTGAACTCGCTGATGCATCGGCAGAACGATCTGCAAACGGTTGCACTGTTCGCTTAAATAAAGAACCGATTATTGAATATTTAAATTCTAATATCTCTCTTTTAAAATGGATGATTAGTAATGGTTACTAGATATTAATAGCTTACAGCGTCGAATTGAAGCAATGGAAGCTTGGGGTTAGCAGCTCCCACCCTATTAGAACCCGATGCTGATGCAGAATATGCAGAAATCATTGAAATTGATCTTAATCAAATCAAAGAACCTTTGCTAGCTTGCCCAAATGATCCAGACAATATTAAGCCTTTATCAGCTGTATCACAAACTAAGGTTGATGAAGTATTCATAGGCTCTTGCATAACTAATATTGGTCATTATCGTGCAGCTGGAAGTTTACTCAAAAAATTTAACAACCGATTGCCTACTGTATTATGGATAGTTCCTCCCACCAAAATGGATGCACACCAATTAATGCAAGAAGGGTACTATTCAACCTATGGTATCGTAGGGGCACGAACAGAAATGCCTGGCTGTTCTTTATGCATGGGCAATCAAGCTAGGGTATGTGATGGTGCTACCGTAGTATCTACTTCAACTAGAAACTTTCCCAATCGTATGGGAAAAAATGCTAATGTTTTTTTAGCATCCGCAGAATTATCAGCGATAACGGCAGTTTTAGGTTATATTCCTAGCTTAGAAGAATATAGAGAGAAAATGAAATTCATTGATACTATGAGTGAAAATTTATATCGTTATTTGAATTTTGATCAAATGCAAGATTATCAAAATGTTTCAAAACAAATTCATCAATTAACAGGCGGTTAAACGTTTATAATTAGTAAGCTTAAAATTTTATTGGATTTAAATTGAATACTATTACTTTAATTTTTATAGGCGCTGGACTTGGCGGAGTTTTACGTTACGGAGTTTCCTCAGGTGTTTACCATTTAGTTAACAAAAATTTTCCCTATGGTACTTTAGTTGTCAATGTAAGTGGATCTTTTTTGATGGGATTTTTATTTATTCTTACACTAGAGATATTTCAAAATATTGCCCCTTAGCTTCGAGCGTTTTTACTCATTGGCTTTTTAGGTGGATATACCACTTTTTCTTCCTTTTCTATCGAAACCGTCAATTTAATCGAAAATGCAAGCTGGTTTCCAGCAATTTTAAATATTTTACTTAGTACTATTCTATGCCTTATCGCAGCATGGATAGGTGTAATTTTAGGGAGAAATCTATGAAAACACTTGATATAAGTTATTGTTAGGGTCTATATAACTGAAGCTTCGCAGCTACTTAATAAAATAATTGATTGCTTAAAGAATGATGACATTTCTGGATTAAGTGTATTTCGTGCCATTGAAGGAGCAGGACAATCAGGAAGCTTAGCTAGCTCTTTGTCTTTGCTTGATCTTTCATTAAATCTGCCCATTAGCATCGAATTTTTCGATTATGATAAAGCTAAAATAGAAAAAGCATTAGATCACTTACACCAAATCGTAAAACCAGGTCATATAATGTTTTGGGAAGCAAAAGTAATTGTTAAAGACTAAATTTAGCCATTACTAAAGACTTAGACGTTTAAAAATTTTTTCCGGTATGAGTCGAATAATTAGCATTACAATTCGCCAAATTCCAGGAATATAGACACTTTCTTTTCTTTTATCTAACGCGCGGATAATATTAATAGCCGTTTTTTTTGGGTTCGCAGCTAGATAAAGTGGATACCTACCTCCAAAAACCATTTTGGTATCAATTAGTCCTAATTTAATTGTTAATATTTTTATTTTAGAAGGGTACAAACTATTACGTAAACCTTGTAAATAAGTAGTCAATGCCGATTTGCTAGCACCATAAACATAATTGGGTTTTCGTCCTCTATCTCCTGCAACAGAACTTAATCCAATAATAAAACCTTTTTTTTGAATAACTAAGTATTTAACAAAGTGTTCCAAAAAAGAAACAGGTCCAGTAAAATTAGTAGTAATTACTTTTCGATACTCAAATTTATCAATCCAACCTACTGCCATTATTATACCATCAATAACGCCCATTTTTTCAATCAGCTTTTCCAAAAAAACGGCATGTGAATCAATTTGAGTAATATCAAAAAAAGCATAATCAACCTCAGCGCTGAATCTAATCCTAAGATCGCTTGCTATGCGTCCAAGCTCTGCGATATTTCGACTTGCCAAAAAAAGCTTGCATTGTCGCGAAGCAAGAATTTCGCTACAAGCCCTAGCTATGGAAGAGGTTGCCCCTAAGATCAATATGGATTGCATAGAAAAACTTATATCTAATCAATATAATGACTCTACATTACACTAAACAAAAAAATTAACCAGAGATAATTCTTTAGAGATAAATAATTAAACAGAAGATGTTAAGTATTCGCTTTTTTTAAAAATTCGGATATCACAGTCGATTGATATTTTTCCTTATGTATCAAAATATAGAACTCTCGACTCAGAGTTAAAAAGGGCGTTTTAAGCTCGACTAAGGTATTATTTTTTAGAGAATCTTCAACAACAAATCTTGAAAGACAGCTTATTCCTAAACCTGCTTGTGTTGCTTGTTTTAGAGCATCTGTATCATCTAATTCTAAAAAAGGGCAGATTTTTCCGCCAATTTTTTCTTCCAACTTTTCACGTATACTAGAACTTTGTTTTCGAAGTAACCAACGGGTATTAGCGATATCTGATAATGTCAATTTCTTTTTTTTACTTAAAGGGTACTTTGGAACTGCAATTATGACTAACCCATATTTTTTCCAAGGGTAGGTATGCACTTTATCTGAAAAACAATTAGCTTCTATTAGCGCTACATCAATATTAAACGTAAGCAACCTAGATAATATCAATTTGGTTGGAGCAATTTTAAAATTAATCTGAATATTTTTATGTGTATATGCAAGTTCAGAGATAAGTTTTGGGTAATAGGTAATTACCAATTATTTTGCTTGCTCCTATAATTAGCTGGCCTGATAAATTATCTTTTTTACTTTCAATCATTATATCCTTAAGTTCTGATATTTGCGATATGACGCCACTCGCTTTGGGTAACAAAACTCTTCCTCGTTTATTCAAAAATAATTGTTTACCATGTCTATCAAATACCGAACCTTCTAATTGCTTCTCTAACGTAGCAAGTGCCATACTGCAAGCTAATTGAGAAAGATACATTTTTTTTGCGGCGTGACTTACATTTCCTGTCTTAGCAATTGCAACAAACACTTCAAGTTGTTTTAGAGTAATACGCATAGCAATTTAAAATTTACATTACTTAAATCCAATACATTGTAATTTAACTAACATAATAAAAATTATGTAAATATAAAACTATAATACCGGATAACCAACTATATGACTATTGTCATTATAAAAATATCTTTACCAAAAAAATATAATTGAAAATCAAATATAGAAATTACATTTAATTATCCATCACTTTAAAAATTATTTTATTACACAACTACGACACATGAGTTGAAAAATATCATCTAAATTTCAATTACAAATATTCTTTTTTATTTAAAAATGAATTCATTGACAACTTTTGCAATAAGTAAATCTTTTAAAAAAATATATAGAATTACTTACACATAATTTGAATTTAAACTGATTAAATAATATTTTGAGAAGGCTATATTATACTTAGCAAGATTTAATGGAGAACAACTTTATGTTTAACCTGCTTAAATTGTCGCTTATCTGTATAGGTTTACTCACCTGTAATATAGCTTTAGCGGGAATCTCAATACCTATGTACCTTACAGCTCAACAAGATTTAGGCCAGTCGATTGACCACATAATAGCTACACAAAAGCCTTATGGTGTTTTATTAACGCCCAATCTACATAATCTTCCAGGTTTACATGGTTTCCATATCCATCAAAATCCTTCTTGTCTGAAAAATGGAATGGCTGCCGGAGATCATTTTGATCCTTTTCATTCTAGTCAACATTTGGGTCCTTATGGAAAAGGCCATTTAGGGGATTTGCCAGTTTTAGAAGTTGATAATAATGGCAATGCCACATTACCCATCCCCATCTTAGCGCCACGATTGCAACTAAATGAAATTAAAAATCATTCTTTAATAATTTATGCAGGCAACGATAATTATTCTGATACCCACTAAAATTAGACGGAGGTGGGGCACGTATCGCTTGTGGTATTATAAAATAATAATTCTAATTTTTGATTTGAAAACAATTTTTTCCGAATCTCGTTAAATCTAATAGGGATTTTCCTATTTTTTAAAATCTTTATTTACGAATACTAAGAAAATTATTAATAGTAATCATTCCATGAGCTCAGATCTTTACTTTTTATCAGCAAGAGAATTATCCCAATTAATAAAAGAAAAAAAATTTCCTGTGTTGAGGTTATTCAGACTTATTTAGACCGCATTCAATACATAAACCCTATAAACTTAATGCTCTGGTTCAGTTAATTGAACCAGAGCATTAAAAAAGCATCTGAAGCGGATAAAAAATTAGCTAAGAAACAAACTCTAGCACCTTTACATGGTTTGCCTATTACCATCAAAGATTGTTGTAAGGTTCAAAATTTTATTATTAGTAAAGGGAGTAATGGGTACAACTTCCTTGCTAAAGAAGATGCAACTGCTGTTGCTCGATTAAAAGCAGCGGGTGGAATTATTTTAGGTATTAGTAATGTTCCTGAGTTCAATATTGCCTACGAAACTGACAATGATCGCTATGGTACAACTTTAAATCCTTATGATTTAGCTCGCACTCCTGGTGGGAGTAGCGGTGGAGAAGCGGCTATTATAGCAGCAGGAGGCTCAGTATTTGGCTTAGGGCAGACGGGGGAGCAGGAAGTATCCGTCAACCCGCTCATAACACAGGAATTGTGGGTTTAAAGCCAACTCGGGGTTTAATTCCTAATTCAGGTAATGTTCCCTCAGATGGTAGAGGTATATTACGTCCATTAGCTACCTATGGTTCTATGGCGCGATTTGTCGATGATATCGCACTAACCCTACCCTTATTAGCAGGCCCAGATTATGACGATCCTGATGCTATGCCCATTCCTATTCGTAAACCTACCATCAGCTGTAAAGATTTGCGAATTGCCTTTTATACTGAGAACGATATTATTTCTCCTGATCAACTACCCTACAAACTATTAATCAAGTTGTATATGCTTTAAAAAATGAAACTCGTCAAATTGAATACCAGTGTCCTCCTCACTTAAAAGAGCTTTATTTTTTAATTACAGAAATATTTATTCTAGGTGGTGATAAGGACTTGGATTGAAAAATTTACTACACTATCTAGGAATTAATAAACCCTCGCATCTAGTTAAAGAATTTTTAGCAATTGCTCGCTAATGTGAATTTTCAATTACTGAATTACATCATCGTCTTCGTCAAATTGATGAATTACGTATCTCTTTAGAAAAATTCTTTTTTCCTTATGATGCAATCATCTGTCCTGTAGCTGCAACACCCGCTAAATTATTAGGACGTTCATTTATTGAAGGTCATGATTTTAGCTTTTTAAGCATTTATAATTTAACTGGCTGGCCAGTTTTAACCCTACGTTGCGGTACTTCTCCACAAGGTTTACCCATAGGAATACAGAGCGTTGCTAAATCATGGCATGACGAAATTGCACTTATGATTGGAAAAAAATTAGAATGCTTGCTGGGTGGATGGCAAAAACCCACACTATTTTCTTAAATCTTCTCTATAAGAGTTTAGTGCTTGAACCTGCTATACTCATAAGCATATTTTTAGGGAGAGCTTAATGATTTGGGTAGTTAGCTTAAATAATAGTTTAGGTCATATTTATTCTTATGCGCCTAAAAATCATAAATTGATTTTATTAAAAAGCCTAGAAAACCCTAGCGCTAAATTAAAAGAAAGTAATTTAGTTTCAGATAGGCCTGGCCATTATCAAACAATGCACTCTGCTAAAGGAGCATACGAAGCTACAACCAGCCCCTATGATGTTGAACTCGATCATTTTACTAAAATCTTGGCGGATTTTTTAAAAAAGAGTCTAGATAATCATCAGTATAAACAACTTATTTTATGCTCTGCACCTCATGTCGGTGGTATTTTACTTAACAACCTTGATAAGCAAGTAGAAAAGATTCTATTAGTTAATATCAAAAAAATTTTTGTTGAAGAAGATGAATCGATTCTTATCAACTACCTAAAAGAAAATTGGTGGGACATCATTCGTGCTAATAAAATTTAATCTCTAAAATCTGGAAATTAATAATTTAACATTTATATGATGTTAATTGGAACTAGAATTAATTTTTTTTTTTGGACGTTTCCAGCCTGAAAGGGTTTTGGTCTCAGCTCTATTTAAAGTTAATTTCCCAGCAGGAACATCTTTATTTAAAGTAGAACCAGCTCCTACCGTTGCCCCTTTTTTTATTCGTATCGGAGCAATTAAGGCTGTATTTGAACCGACAAACACATCATCCTCAATTTGTGTTTGGTGTTTAACCGCTCCATCATAATTACAGGTAATGGTACCCGCACCAATATTAACATTTTTACCTATATTTGCGTCACCGATATAACTTAAATGATTAATTTTCGTTTGTTGCTCTATATGACTTTTTTTAACTTCAACGAAATTTCCTATGTGAACATTATTTTTGATAACCGATCCAGGTCGAATACGTGCAAATGGACCAATAATACAATTATCCCTAATTACTGCACCTTCAATTAAGCAATAAGACTTAATTTCAACATTTCTCCCAATTTTCACATCTTTTAAGATTGTATGCGGCCCCACTGAACTATTCGCTCCGATAGTATTTTCGCCTTCTAAAATAACATCTATGTCAATAATCACATCTTTTTCGACTGTCAGCTGTCCACGCAAATCAAATCGACTTGGATCGCGTAATGTAACCCCAGCTAACATCAATTTTTCAGCGGCTTGATGCTGAAAATAACGTTCAAGCTTTGCGAGCTGTATACGATCATTGACTCCTTGCATTTCGCCATCAATATCTGAAGATACCGTTACTATTTCTATCTTCTCATCCACAGCCATTGTAATAATATCCGTTAAATAATATTCACCTTGAGCATTAGTTTTTTTTATTTTAGGTAACCAATGCTTTAATAATTTTACCGGCACATAAAAAATGCCACTATTAACTTCCTGTATTTTTCTTTGCTCAATACTTGCATCTTTTTCTTCAATTATTTGAATAACTTTTCCCTGTTGATCCCGTAAAATTCGCCCTAAACCAAAAGGTTGTTGAGTCGTTAATGTAATCAACCCTATTTGATGTGCTTTCGTAGCATTAATTAATTTTTTTAATGTTGCTAAATTTACTAATGGAGTATCTCCTAATAAAATAAGTATATGATTTTCATCTTGTTCAATCTCTGGAATAGCTTGAGCAACTGCATGACCTGTACCTAATAATTCCGTTTGCTTTACCCAATTAACTGCTAAATGATTTAAATATTTGGGAACTTGACCGCCTCCATTTCCATAAACTACATATACTGCATGGGGTTGTAAATCTTTTACTGTTTCAACGATATATTGTAATAAAGGTTTACCTGCTAACTTATGCAATACTTTAGGTAAAGTAGAGTGCATCCGTTTTCCATGACCTGCAGCTAAAATGATAACATCAAGTAATTTCATATTTTCAAAACTAACCCATTCAAAACTTCAATTTTTGCTAGATATTACTTGCTCTTTAAATTCTTACGAATTGTTAAAGTTAAATTCTACCGGTAAGTTTTTTCTTTAATTTAGATATCACTTGTAATTGAGCAACTGCTTGCGCTAATTCTGCTGTTGCCTTTGCGTAATCAATATCCGATTGTTTATCATTTAATATTCTTTCTGCATGCTCCTTTGCTTCTAAAGCAGCCATCTCATCTAAGTCAGAAGCTCGTATAGCTGTATCCGCAAGGATACTAACAAGTTGCGGTTGAACTTCTAAAATACCACCAGAAATATACAGAATTTCATCTTCACCATTTGGTTTTACAATTCGCACGGGTCCTGGCTTTAATGCTGTTAATAGTTGAGTGTGGCCCGGATAAATACCTAGCTCACCTAGCAAGCCTGTAACTATTATATGCGTAGCATCACCTGAAAATATCACTTTTTCTGCGCTAACAATTTCAATCTGCATGGTTTTAGTCATGACATTTCTCTAATGCTATAAAGCTTTTGCTTTAATAGCGACCTCATCTATACTTCCAACCATATAAAATGCTTGTTCAGGTAAATCATCAAGCTCACCATTTAAAATAGCCTTAAAACCACGAATTATTTCCTTTAGACTGACATATTTACCAGGGGATCCTGTGAATATCTCAGCAACAAAAAAAGGCTGTGACAAAAACCGTTGAATTTTTCTGGCGCGCATAACTGTCAATTTATCTTGCTCTGATAATTCATCCATACCTAAAATAGCAATAATATCCTTCAGTTCTTTATAACGCTGTAAAGTTTTTTGTACCGAACGCGCTACATCATAATGTTCTTGGCCAACAATTAAAGGATCTAATTGACGACTGTTAGAATCTAAAGGATCAATTGCCGGATAAATACCCAGCTCAGCAATTTGACGAGATAATACAACTGTTGCATCAAGGTGAGCAAAGGTTGTTGCCGGCGAAGGATCGGTAAGGTCATCTGCTGGAACATAAACAGCTTGGATAGAGGTAATAGAACCGGTTTTAGTTGAAGTAATACGTTCTTGCAAGGCACCCATTTCCGTGGCCAAAGTAGGTTGATATCCCACAGCAGAAGGCATACGGCCTAATAATGCAGATACTTCGACACCTGCTAATGTATAACGATAGATATTATCGATAAACAACAATACATCTCGACCTTCATCGCGAAAATATTCAGCTACTGTCAAACCTGTTAAAGCGACGCGTAAACGGTTACCAGGTGGCTCATTCATTTGTCCATAGACTAACGACACTTTATCTAAAACATTAGATTCTTTCATCTCATGATAAAAGTCATTACCTTCTCTTGTTCGTTCACCAACGCCTGCAAATACTGAATAACCACTATGCTCAATTGCGATATTACGTATTAATTCCATCATATTAACGGTCTTGCCTACTCCAGCACCGCCAAATAAACCTACTTTCCCACCTTTAGCAAAGGGGCAAAGTAAATCAATAACTTTAATCCCAGTTTCTAATAATTGCTCATTAGCGGCTTGTTCCGCAAAACTGGGTGGTTTACGATGAATAGGTAAGCGAATTTGCTCATTGATTGGACCAGCCTCATCAATAGGCTTTCCTAATACATCCATTATTCTACCCAAAGTTTGTTTACCTACAGGTACACTAATAGGGGCTTCGGTATTAGTTACTTTTGTTCCTCGCTGTAAACCGTCACTAGTCCCCATCGCAATAGTCCGCACAATACCACCACCTAACTGTTGCTGAACTTCTAGCACTAAATCATGACCATGAACTGTCAAAGCATCATAGACTTTCGGAACCACTTCTCTTGGAAATTCAACGTCGACAACTGCACCGATAACTTCGACTATACGTCCGATAGGATTGATTGGCTTCATAACGTTACTCTTCTTATTTATTCATATAAGGTTAAATCTAAACGGCTTCAGCACCAGCTACTATTTCGGCTAATTCTTTGGTAATCGCCGCCTGGCGAGCTTTATTATAGGCTAATTGTAAATCACTTATTAATTCACCGGCATTATCCGTTGCGTTTTTCATAGCTACCATCCTAGCCGCTTGTTCACACGCAGTATTTTCAGCAACACTTTGATATACTTGTGATTCAATATATCGCGTTAGTACTAATTCTAACAGAGGTTTTGCGTCAGGTTCGTAAAGGTAATCCCAGCGATAATTAATTTCTAATTTTTCAGAAGGCATTACTGGCAATAACGGCAAAGCCTGTGCTTTTTGCGTCATTGTATTAATAAATTCATTATAGAAAATAGTTACACTATCCAACTCACCTTGCTTATAAGCATCTAATAAAACCTTAATAACTCCAATTAGATCTTGCAATTGGGGAGCATCTCCTAAATGATTGGCATGTGCGACCACATGGCCACCTACTCGCTTAAAAAAAGCCTCGCCTTTTCCACCTATGATAGCCAAATCGACATCTATTCCCTGAGATTGGCATGTTCGAAATTCCTGCAAAACTAACTTTAGTAAATTAGTATTCAGTCCCCCACATAATCCTTTATCAGTAGTAATAACAAGAAAGCCGGCTCGTTTTATCTCTCTCACCTGTAAATAAGGATGCTGATATTCCGCGTGACTGCTTGCAACATGATAGATTAAATCTAACATTTTGTGGGCATAAGGTCGCGAAAGTGCCATACGCTCCTGAGCCCTTCGCATTTTACTAGCCGCAACCATTTCCATTGCTCGCGTTATTTTTTGAGTACCTTTAATACTAGCAATCTTTCCGCGTATCTCTTGCGCAAAACTCATCGTCTATAACCAAGTTTGTGTGGCTTTAAAAGCGGTAACTGCTTCTTTTAACTTGCTGGCTATTTCCTCGTTATAATCACCTTTTTGGTTAATTCTTTCTAGACATGATTCCTGCTCCGAATGCATATACGCTAATAACCCTTCAGCAAATCCAACGATTTTAGTTAGTTCAAGGTCATCTAAATAACCTTTATTGGTAGCAAACAATAACACCGCCATTTCTGCAACGCTTAAAGGCGCATATTGTTTTTGTTTTAAAATTTCAGTAACACGCTGACTTCTCTCTAGCTGCTTACGTGTTGCTTCATCTAAATCTGACATAAATTGAGAAAAGGCTGCAAGTTCGCGATATTGAGCTAAACTTAATCGAACACCGCCGCCTAATTTCTTTATAATCTTTGTTTGGGCCGCAGAGCCGACTCGTGAAACAGATAAACCTGCATTAATTGCTGGACGTATACCTGCATTGAACAAATCCGTTTCTAAAAAAATTTGACCATCAGTAATTGAAATAACGTTCGTAGGAACAAAAGCAGATACATCTCCCACTTGAGTTTCGATAATAGGTAGTGCAGTTAACGAACCTGTTTTCCCCTTTATACGTCCATTACTAGCCCTTTCAACAAACTCTTCATTAACTCTTGCAGCGCGTTCAAGTAAACGCGAATGTAAATAAAATATATCTCCTGGATAAGCTTCTCGGCCAGGTGAGCGTCTCAATAACAAAGATATTTGTCGATAGGCCCAAGCTTGTTTTGTTAAGTCATCATAGATAATAAGGGCATCTTCACCTAGATCACGAAAATACTCGCCCATTGCACAGCCAGCATAAGGTGCAATGAATTGTAATGCTGCAGAGTCAGCTGCACTCGCTGACACTATAATAGTGTGTTTTAAAGCACTTTGTTCTTCTAACTTCCGTACTACAGCTGCAATAGATGAAGCCTTTTGACCTATTGCAACATAAATGCATTTTACGCCGGTGTCTTTTTGGTTAATAATTGCATCGATGGCGAGCGCTGTTTTCCCAGTTTGTCGATCGCCAATTATCAATTCGCGCTGGCCGCGCCCAATAGGCACCATACTATCGATAGCTAATATACCTGTTTGTAATGGTCGAGAGACGCTTTGACGCCAGATAACGCCCGGCGCAACTTGCTCTATAGGCGAATTTTTTTCAGTCTCTATAGAACCCCGGCCATCGATGGGATGCCCTAAAGCATTAACAATACGGCCTAATAAGGCTTCGCCTACTGGAACCTCAAGAATTCGCCCAGTACATTTAGCTGTTTGACCTTCACTTAATTGTTCATAATCACCTAAAACAACTGCACCAACCGAATCACGTTCCAGATTTAAAGCTAAACCATAACATTGGGGTGAAAACTCTATCATTTCTCCCAGCATGACATCATTCAAACTATAGATACGTACAATCCCATCGCGAAGACTGACGATACTTCCTTCTGTACGTGTTTCTGCAGAAATATCAAATTTCTGGATACGTTCTTTGATTAATTCATTTATTTCAGATGTGCTTAATTGTTGCATTGATTATACTGCCTCTTAATTCACTAATGTCGCACGTAAACGTTCTAATTTTCCACGCACAGAATCATCGATAACTAAATCTCCGACACGAACGATGAGTCCACCTAATAGATCCTTATTAACATGGTGATCTAATTTTATGTGGCTCTGGAAACGCTTTGATAACACTTTCTCTAAAGATTGCTCTTCTATTTTAGTTAAAGGCACTGCAGAAATAGCATACGCCGTAATTTCCTTGACTTGCGCGGCCTTATAACACTCAAACAAACGTTCAACCTCTGGTAGTATTAATAAGCGTTGATTAGCTGCCATTAGTTTCAAAAAATTCTTTCCAAATGGAAATACCAACGGTTTACAAAGTTCTAGCAAACATTCATACGCCACCATTTTATCAATGCAAGGATTTTTTAGTAAATTTCGCATCGATTTCTGTTTAATAATTTTTGCAGCCTCTTTTAATAAGGTAGACCAAGTATCCACATTTTTTTTATCCGATGCACTAGCAAATGCTGCTCGCGCATAAGGTCTAGCGATGGATGTAAAATGCGTCATTAAATTTCTTCCAATGATTGTTTAACTAAAGCATGCTGGGCTACGCTATCCAGTGATTGGGCCAAAATTTTCTCAGTTGTCGTAATAACTAAATTAGCTACTTCTGCACGGATTTTTTGCTGCGCAGTCTGCCATTCTTGTTGAATGTCGGCTCGAGCTATAGCTAATAAACGTTCATTTTCTATTCGTATTTGCTGCTTAGACTCTTCAGCCAATTGATTGGCACGCTTATTAGCTTGTTCAATTATTTCAGCCGCTTGTTGTTTGGCTTCCTGTAGATGCTCATCTGCTTTTATTTGCGCTAACTCCAAGGCTTGTTGACCCAGCTCAGCGGCAGCTAAACCATCAGCAATACGCTGCTCTCGCTCTTTCATTACTTTTAGTATGGGCGGCCACACAAATTTCATGGTAAACCATACGAAAACAGAAAATGTAATTAACTGGCCTAATAAGGTGATATTAATTTCCACGACGATTTATAAAATTTATTATACTCTTCGCATTTGAGTTTTTGTCTGCGTTACCGCTCGACTCGCAATCCTCATGTATCTTGAATACACTACCGGCTGCCTCACTACGCGGATCGCTATTAAAAAATACCATTGCTATGGGCATATCATTTAACCTTTAACCCGTTACTGGTTTAGAAACCAGCTTTAACACTTCGCTTAAAAAAGGATTTTTAGCAAAAATTAAATACAGCCCCATTACAATTGAAATAGCGGCAAAGGCATCGACCAATCCCGCCATTAAAAACATTCGCAACATCAGCATAGGTGTTAATTCAGGTTGACGAGCTACTCCTTCTAAGAATTTTCCACCTAAAATACCAAAGCCTATCGCGGTTCCTAATGCGGCTAACCCTACTAATAAAGCCGCAGCAATGGCCGTTAAACCTTGTACATTAGCAACAACTTGCGCAACTTCTACCATTTTTATATCCCCTCTTTTATTAATAAATAATTAATTAATGTGTTTGTTCTTGACCATGTGTCTCATGTGCCATACTTAAATAAACTATAGTAAGCATCATAAAGATAAATGCTTGAATCGCAATAATTAATATATGAAACACTGCCCAAATACCGCCAAAAGTCCACTGTAGCCACCATGGTAATAATGCCACTAAAATAAAAATTAATTCTCCAGCAAATAAATTTCCGAATAACCGCAACGACAGTGATATCGGTCGCACGAGTTCTTCTAATAAGCGAAAAATAATATTGATGGGGAAGAGATAAGGACCAAATGGAGCAACTAGCATCTCTTTACTAAGTCCCTTCACACCTTTAATTTTCAGGTTATAGTAAATGATTAAAATAAAGACCGCAATTGACATGCCGAATGTTATATTAGGGTCAGCGGTAGGCACCGATCGAAAGTGACTTACACCAAATAATGATAAAACTGTCGGCAATAGATCGACTGGCAGTAAATCCATAAAATTCATTAAAAAAACCCAAACAAAAATTGTTAACGCTAAAGGGGCAATCAATCGACTAACGCCATGAAAAGATTCTTTTACCGTTTTATCTACAAATTCAACGAGAATCTCAACAAAATTTTGTATTTTACCCGGAACACCACTATTAACTGTTGCAGCCACCCAGCGAAATAAAATTAAAAATCCTATACCCAATACAGCAGACAGGAGAAAAGTATCGAGATTTAAATTCCAAAAGCTTCCTTCGCTCGAGAAACTTAAGGTTTTTAGGTTAAAATTAAGATGCTCTAGGTGATGTTGCACGTAATTTGCTGAGGTTTGTTCGCCATTCATAATGAGCCTTCCATGTTTTTAATTATTAGCAATAACCAAAATACAAGCTGGGAGGTCAAATAAGCCAGCAATAAGATGGGTATATTTACTGATAATAACTCAATCGCCACTACGAAAAAAATCCCACTAAAAAATAATTTTATTAATTCTGTTCGATAAAAAATATTGAGCAATTCTCTTCCCCATACCTGTCCTAAACGCCCTATTATTTTTATCACAAAATAACAGTTAGGAAGTAGCCAAAAAACAATACCCAAAGCCAGGGATCTAATAACCCGCTCGTCCTGACAAAAATTTCTTAGAAAGACTACTATCCCAAGGACAGTAAATGCCATAAGACTGGCATGACACATTCTTTGAATTACCTTGCCAGGTAACCGGGCAAGCCTATTAAAAGTCATTCTAAGCCCCTGCCTATAAAATGTCGGACAGTATAATAAGCACAATCCTTTTATGCAATGCTAATAAAGAAAGAATTTTGTGTCTTTTTCTCAGTTCGATTTGGTTCCATTGATGCTAATTAAAAATTCTGAGTATTATTGGGAAGTATTAAACTTATCGTAATTTGAGGTAAAAAACTCACTCTTACAAAAGTTTCTCGAATATTTATAATTAATGCTACAAAATGGGCTTTAAATTTCTAGTGATAGAAGATTTAATAATAAGCCAATAATCCTG
>CAYQIE010000084.1:0-51880 GCA_964417505.1 Rickettsiella sp.
TATTAACAGGATTATTGGCTTATTATTAAATCTTCTATCACTAGAAATTTAAAGCCCATTTTGTAGCATTAATTATAAATATTCGAGAAACTTTTGTTGTAGTAATTGAGTCGCTTGTTCCTGCGCTGTAAAAATAAAATGACTTAAATTCGGTTCATCGAGATTGAGAGAAGACTGATTAATAATTTCAAAAAAATTAAGCAGTTTTTTAGGATTTTTAATGTGAGTTTTTATTAACTAGATACAAATATTCAGTCGATTTTCAAGTTCAGTTGGGTCATCAAGATTTAAACCGGCGAGTAAGAGTGGAATTTCTTCATCTGAGAGCTGCCTATAGAAATCATTTTTTTCCTGAAAAGCATTCTGAGTGAATAGTGTCGATAGCTTAGATTTATTTTGGGCTTCTTGCTCATCATATTGAGTAAAAATGGCTTCAATTTCAGAAAGGCAGGTGATTAAGCTGCCTTGATTATCTTTAAAGTGCTTGATTTTCAGCCCCAGTTCATTAATGAGATCTTCCCCCCAAGTTTGAAAACTTCCTAATTCTGTAAAGTCTTTTAAAGCTTGTTTAAACGCTTCAATCCAAGTACTTTTTTGAAGCCTTAACTCATATTGACTTTCAAGTTTGGAAATAATACTTTCTTTAAATTTCATGGGAACCTCATCTTTATTTTATTAGCAATGAAGGTATTCCTTGGGTTGTTTAATTTTCTCCTAGAGAAGATTTTGATTCTTTTACAGTATTTGCAGTATATTCCACAAAGCTTAAAGTTAAATTAAATTTTTTTAAGTGATTAGGGTAAGTAACATGAATTCAAATCGGAGATTTGCTTTATTTTACTGTTTTTGGCCCTCATTTAATATTATGAGTGGAGCTAACCATTGCTTTCAGTAAGTGATATTTCGGTAAATTCCCACTCACACCATAATGAACTGAGTGGGAAATATAAACCACAGCGTAGGGAGTGATCGTTATAGGATTCCTCGAGCATCAGGGCTTGTGCATACTTATTTAGTTGTTGTTGATGCTGTTTTCTGGCTAGATTTAAAAATTCTTCCGGTTGCTCACCTTGATAGTCACTGGTCTTGTAATCAATAATCCAGATTATTCCAGTATCGGCCTCAATAAAGGTGCGATCGATCACGAGATTGTTCGGTTGGTTATCGAGTAGCGCTGTGATGGCATATTCTGATTGTGCCGCTTGATGTTGTGAACTTAAAATCCAACGTCCACGCGGACAGGCTAAGGTTGTTTCTAAACAACGGTTGATGGTCGCTAAGGCGTTGGGTATTTGATCGGCGAGCAATCCCTGTTGCATTAATAAACCCAACAACATCGGTTGCGCCATAAGTATTCTGTCTTTATTCCACTGAGCTAAACCTTCTTGACTGATTTGATACAGTAATTGATGGATGACTATTCCTAAACCGCGCTCGGGATATAATTGCCATCGATAGGAGTAAGTGGCTGGTTTTATAGCGGACGGTAGATTCTTTACATTTGAGTAGTGGTCAAGTTGCGCAGAATAAGGTGCTTGCCAGTCAGCCGGTAAACGTTTTAATAAAGCTTGGGCGGAGGATGTTGTTGTGTTTTTTATGGTTGAAGCAACAACACCTGGTGATTTAATCTGCATAATCGGCCAAAGTTGATCTAATAAGGAATTCGGCAGAGGGGATTTAATCTCTCCTGAAGTGTCACAATTTAATGTGCCTAACAAATGTAAGGATTGCTTAGCACGCGTGCAAGCAACATACAGTAAGCGTGTTAATTCGGCGGCATTTTTTTGCTTTTCTTCATTAAAAAGATAATTATAAATTCGGTCATGGTCTTCGTGACTGGCTTTGATGGGCGCCAATAAAAAATGCTTTTTTTGTGAAGCAAACCTCTTTTCACAAAATAATAAGAGCGCTGATTGTTCAGGACGACCATGCCGATGCAAGCCGGGTAAAATGACATGATCATATTCTAAACCTTTGGCTTGATGTATCGTCATGATTTCGACTGCGTGAGTGGGTAAAGGCGTGGTGGTTTGGACGTAGATATGGCTTAATTCTGCATCCAGATTAAAAAAATCCAGTGCTTCGCCTTCTTGTTTAATCTTATTTTCTAGAAAATTGAAGTAAGCATGGATATGGTCCATCTCCTCTCCATTGAGTAAAGTGGTTGGACCCCCGAGTGCTAACCAAGTTTGTTTTACCCAATCGGTGAAAGGTAGTCGTCCTTGTTGATATAAGGATTGCTGCAAAACCGGCACGATGCGACGTAAACGTTTTTTTGTCGCTGTGTTGAGTGAAATTTCTTCAAACTGCTGGAGTTGTTGCCAAAGTGTGGGCAATGATTTATGAGCAGGTTCAAATTGGGTGATTTGATAGAGATCGGATAACGATAAACCACAATAAGGGGAATGTAATAAAGCGAACCAAGCAATCCTATCACCTAGATGATGGAGTGCACGCGTTAAACTTAACAGATCTTGCACGGCTGATTTGTCTGCGAGACTATCAATGGCAATCGCTCGATAAGTGATTGCCGCGTTTTGCAAGGCTGGTAAAATGCTGCGTAAATGACTGCGTGCACGGATTAAAATGGCAATCGTCGCGTGATTATCTTCGCGTTTAATCGTTTGAATAATCTTTACCAACTGCTCGGCTTCTGTGGATTCTGCTTGATTTTGATCATCATTAGCCTGTTGCCAATAGGTACAAACAGCCTGATATGGCTGTTTTGTTTGCGAATAAGCGGTTGCGGGAGAGAAACAAACGCTATCATGTTGGTCGTCAGACGAGTTTGTGAGTAATTGACTAAACTGTTGATTCACCCAATCAATAATCCCAGAGGTTGAGCGAAAATTAACGGATAAGCTTAAGGTTTGCGGCTGGATATTGCCAATGCCAAGGCGTTGTACCTGTGAAAATAATCCAACTTCAGCTTTGCGAAAGCGATAGATCGATTGCATCGGATCACCGACTAAAAATAAGCTACGACTTTCTTGAGGCTGCCAACCTGTCGTTAGCTTTTCGATTAAATGGAATTGGGTAGTAGAAGTATCTTGAAATTCATCAACCAGTAAATGTTGGATTTGATAGTCTAAGACCAGTGCTAAATCACTCGGATTATCTGTTTGACCTAGGGCAGCGCTAGCGGCGAGTAAGATTTCGGTGTAATCCAGCTTTTTTTGTTGTTGAAAAATAACCTTTAAATGCGCGACTAATACCGGTAATAATTCAAAAAGTGATTGAATAATTTGCCATTGTGAGTCGGTATAGTGCAAAGGAGGGGCTTGTTTTAACGCCATTAAGGTTTCTCGTAGTAAATCATGTTGGCTTAACTCTGCAATTAAATTTAAGCATTGTTTTTTCCGAGTTTTAACTTCATTTTTTATCGCCATATTTTTTAGCGTATCAAGCGCCGCAAAACCTTCCGTGGTGCGTAATTGTTTCCGCCAGTTATTGGATTCGGTCAATAATAACTGACTGGCGGCTTGCCAAAAATTGAGATCATCTTGCCGAATGAGCAGCGCCTGTTGACGCTGCTGTAAGGAAAAGTTGAGCTGTTGAAAAAGCGCGGCCGCCGTGTCTTGGCTGATGAGACCATTTAATTTTTTGACTAAATCTTGATTGATATTCAATAAAGCCTGTTCTAGATCTTCGCGTAAATGTCGTTGATGTTGTAATAAAAAATCTAACCATTGTTCGCGCCGCGCTAACATCGGAATAAATAAAGCTTCTATTCGTTGAAAATCATTATCGAGATGACTTAATAATTGGGTTAATGAAGCTTGCCAAGCCACTTTATCTTCAAGCTGTTGAAGTAGTGCTTGTGTGGCTAAACGATATAAATATTTAGGATGTTCAACCGGTGTTAAGCTTTCGGATAAACCAGCGAGTAACGGCATTTGCCGAGTTAAGTATAAACAAAAACTATCGATGGTGAATATTCGTAGCCGATTGGGATTGCTTAATAAATTCCAAGCTAAGGCTTTATCCTGAGCCAATACTTTTTTGGCTAGTTCATAACGTTCTTTATCTCTATAAGCAGGTGTTTTGTTGTTTAATGCAAGCTCTAAGGATTGCATAATCCGTAAACGCATCTCGTTAGCGGCTTTACGAGTAAAGGTAATGGCGACGATGGCTTCGGGTACTGAGACGCAGGTTAGCAATACTAGGAAACGGCGGACAAGCAATTCGGTTTTTCCAGAACCGGCCGGTGCTTGCACAATAAACGATTGATTAGGATTGAGTGCTAATTGACGTTGACGGACGTCAGCTAAAGGTAAAGAGGACTTCATTGTGAGGTCACACGCTGTGGATGATTTATACGACATAACAATTGCAGATGGCAATGTCGACAAGTGCTGGGCCCATGTTTCGGATTAACCTTAGCAACCCCTTGTTGAAATTCTAGGGCCAGTTTTTCTAGCGAAGTTTGCCAATATTGCAGTAGATCGGACCATTGATTTAAATTCAATGCATTTTTTAATTTTTTCAAAGGAATGAGTTGTTTCAAAGGGGTTTCCTCGGCGCTGAGTCCTTGTAGCGTAATCTTATTACTGCGTAGATGCAGGATGGCAAAACTGCGTACCGTTTCCGGATAGCTTAAACAATATAGGGGTAACGGTGGATAATCACATCGCTCTTCTAGCCAGTCGATATGACGGGGTTTGCCGGTTTTGTAATCTATAATCATAGCGTGTGTGGTATCAAGTTTGTCAATGCGATCTATTCTGAACGAGAGAGATAATGGACCGAGTGTGAGTTGTTTTTTGATTTCATGTTGGGTTTGTAAAAAAACCGGACGTTGTTTTTCTAAACACATCAAATTTTTCAATAAAGTTTGCAAACGACTACGTTCGATAGCCATAAATTGAGTTTTACAAACCATAGGGTATTTTTTACTTAATAAACGTAAACATTGATCAATAGCGCGAGTAATCAGTTGATCCAGAGCGAGTGGTGACAGTTCGAGTAAAGTGATTTGATCATTGACCTCATTCCAAAACCTTTCCAAGATCTGGTGCAGGAGAATACCTCGTTCGCGTGCGTTGAGTCCGGCTTGTGGAAAAGGTAGAAACTGAGCCTTTAAGCGCCAGCGTGCATAAGCTTGAAAGGGACAGGCTGCTTGTGATTGTAAGAGTTGTGTGCCTGTACTCAAATTTTCATTAGGGGGGAGGGCGGCTGATTCATCCGTATAAAATTCCCATTGTTGGGTCAGCATTATTTTATTAACTAATGCTTGGTAACACGGAAGCATGAGATCAGTTAATTGGATTTTGGGTAAGTGCTGAATCAACACACTAGGACGTAACACTTGATCGAGGTGTTGTGACGGATAGCTGAAAATAGTATTTTCTGCGCAGTGGATTAAATTTTTTGTTAGCAACGAAGCAAAATAATATTCTCGTTCACTCGAAGCGTAAGGTATTTGATGGTGGCGCTGTAATGCATAAGGAATAAATGGATTAGGTTTTGCAGGCGCTGGCCAGGTTCTATCATCGAGCCCCATCACCCATAAGTCGTCAAAATACATACCCGCAGTATCCAGTAAGCCTAACACTTGAATCGGTGGCTCATGCAAGGTTTTGCTTTGAAATAAGACGTCATCGACTAATCCATAGAGTTGTTGCAAGGCTTGTGCTTGTGAGAGATCACCGAGAATAAAATCCAAACTGGCAAATTCAGTCAGTAACTCAGACCAACGTTCCAGTAATTGGTATTCACTACTTGTCAACAAACGTTCGCCAGGCCAGCCCATCGCCTCAAGTTTTTTAGCAAAATAGTCTGACCAAAAACTGGGTTTGGCTAAAAAATCATCAGTATATTTTTTTATTAAACTACTTAGCTTAGCTATTAAGCGACTCAATAGCGGACAAGCATGTTGCTCACTTAGTTTATGCAATTGCGCTAAGCTTAATCTGTTTTCTGCAGTGTTACGCAGAATGAAATCAAGTTGTGCACGTAATCCCTGTTCTTGTTGGAAACCCACTAAATAAGGTGAGCGTAGCAACTGATTGCTTTGTTGAAAAGTATTGATCATTTCTAAACTCAGAATAAGTGTTGCGGTTTGAATCAAGCTAAATTCGAGTAAGGGAGTACCCGTAGCGATATTAAACGGAGCAGGGTGCAGCGGATGGGTGGATAACTCGCTAAAGACTTCAGTGAAGGTATTCAGTAACGGTGTGCGTTGCCCGATTAAATTGGGAACCACACAGGCGATAGGCTTTCTTCCTGATTGCCAAGACTGATATGCCCAACGTGCCATGTGATGTTGTTCAGTTTCATTATCGGTTAAACAGAGACGTCGTTGTTTGGTTGCGGTACGAACCGGTGAATAATAATGAAGTTGGCAATGTTGTTCTTCTAGGACATTAAGCAGTTTTTTATATTGTGGATTGATTTCATTGAATCCTAATAGAAAAATTCGTAGCGGCGGTTTTAAAATTTTTTTGCTGAACAATACCATTAAATGATTGACTGCACTGGATAAATCAACATAAGCACGGTCTTGACAAAGGTTTACAAAATGCTCGGCCCAGTGTTGCCAGGTTTCAGTTTCAGTGTTTTGTTTGAAGTGGGGTGTTTGATAATTAAGTTGAGCCTGCAGTAGTAATTGCCAGGCTTGCTGGGCATTTTTAGCGGTTGTTGTGCTATCTATAAAACCATCAGCAGATTGTTGAATAATCGTATTCCATAGAAGTAATTCTTGTTGTTTGTTGAGTAAACGCAAAGAAAAACCTTTTTGTTCAATAAATTGTTTTGCCCAAAGTGTTTCTAACCAACTCGTGAATGTAAAAAATTGCGGTGTGCACCAAACCGTTTTTTTTTGGGTTTGCTGATAATGTGCATACGCTTTATGTAAAAATGGAATTAAACGTTTGTTTCCTGTCAGTAAGAGATCCGCTGGATTCAACCATTTAAAAAGTTTGTTATAAATTTCCATAGACTACCTATTGACAAGTTTAAGTTTAACTAAAAATGGCCAGGACTTTTGCACAAGTCGGCTTAATTTAATTTATTCGATGTAATCTTAGTAGTAGTAAAAGTAATTTTCTGATTGACAGGAGCTAACTATTTGAAAAAATGATGTTTTTATCTTTTGTTTAAAGCTTGTACAAACTGTAACGATGACTTATAAATCAAGGTTTTTAGTAGCTTCCTCCAATGCTGTCCACAAAGTTATTCACAGATTCTGTGAGTAACCCTAAGTTTGTCATCTGAATGCTTAATAATTAAACGTTTTTTTACTCACAGAGTAAAGATTAGCCGCACATAAAAACTATTTGCTAATTTCTAGAAGTATTCTATACTCATGACTTCGGTAGCGAAAGCCAAACGTTGCAAGGGAGTTTACAGCGTGTTCTTAAGAGGGATAGCCTTAATCTTTGCTATTGTTTTTCTGTTTGGGCATATTAGGCTTTATTCCAGCTTTTACATCCAACCATATCTTGTTCAATTTTTTTTCGGTGGGAATCTTTTTAAATATTTTCTATATTTTAATTGGTTTGCTGGCGCTATCTGCAAGCGGCTTGGTGGTCTATGCACGTTTATTCTTTAAATTTTTTGGTGTGATCTTTGCCGCCGTTGCGATTTGGAGTTTTGCCATGAATGGCGACCTGTGGTTCGTGCATACGACTATCTCAGATAGTTTTTTCTATCTCCTGGTTGCTATCATTGCGTTATATTTAGGTTTTACAAGTAAACTACCACGTTCTTAATCATCATTAAGTTCGTGTTAAAATGAGGCAGAAATCGCAGCACTTTAAAAGACAAAGCAGGCTCTATTAAGGGGAAAGGCAGCCTTTACAATGTCTAATTGTGATTCTAATTCTAATTCAAAAGGATTGTTGCTTTGAAGGTATGCAATTTGTTGGTAGGCAGCAAATAGCTTGCCAAGTCGGCAGAGGCTTACAGCAGGATATTGATATTTGAGTTTCGAAAAAGCTTGTTCTTTATTAAGAGCGTTGTTTTGTATTACTTTTTGCAACGCAAGTGCCGCTTCCAATTTTTGAGCGGTCGAATAACGCCATTTAAAAAAGGAAAAACTAGTCGTATAATGAACCCTTTTGGCTTTTCGATCCTCAAGTTCATTTAAATAGCAATCAAATAATTTATCCGTAATCCGTTTTAGATTATGGGGTGTTTCTGCAAAAAAATCTTTATTAAAATAGATTAATAAAAACGCTGAACATTGTTCTACTATTTTATCAAATTGTTTTTGGTCTGCTACAGAGGTGTGTTGTGGCCATCGAGCGAGTTGAGTGAATATAAACTCGGCGCATAACTCCTGTACTGGAATTAACGCTTCATCAGTGGCTGAATTAGCAATCAAATACAAAGTTTTTTCCAAAATACCTGGATAGTTAAAGCAGGCTGGACCAAAAATAAGGTTATCTTGATAATCCTTTTCAGTTAATAAATCAATGAAAACCTCGATTCCTAATGAATCAATATGACGGTCTAAAAATTTCAGCAGCGCATTGACGGCTGTATGATCCTCGAATTGCGAGGTGACTAACAAGACACTTTTATAATAACTGTAACGGCCACCGAAAAATACCGCATTAGCGGCTTCTTTATCATGAATCTTTTCAAAAACAACCTTTTTAAGGGTATCAATACTAATAGGACCTTTAGGGGCAATATTCATCGTTAAAAATTCTAATAACAATCCCACCGTTGTAGGTTGATAGGTGGCGGCAATCATTAAGGCATTAGCTCTGTTTTTATCATGGTCAGCGATGTACTGGTCAATAAACTGGGGTGAAAAAATTTTAGGTTTTTTTAGAATAAAATTTAGAATGGCGTCGGTGCTATAATATTGATTACGCGCGGCTAACATTAAACAATTATATCCCAATAGACTTTTGTTTTGAAATAAGGTTAATAAATTTTCTTTAGTAAAGCGATCGGGATTTTTTTCAATGAATTTAAATATCAGACTTAAAGATTGAGAACTATCTTTTGCTAATAACATCAAAAAGTTTAAACCGACTGCATTTTTTATTAAAAAAATTTCTGCTATACTCGCCGGTATAATGGATTTGGGCTGCTTGTAAATAAATTCTATAATAGCCATCATGGCTTGTGGATGATAACGCGATAACATTAAAGCATTGTAACCTTGATGATTGTTATCAAATAATAAATTGATTAGGTAGGGATTAAATATTTTTCTTTTTTTGTTAATAAATTCCAAGATTTTCGTTATAGTTTCAGATTGATATTCAGCCGCTAGCATTAAAAAATTATATTTTTGAGAATTTTTTTCTAAAAATAAAGAGGTTAAAAATTCTTCATAAAATAATTTGCGCTCAAGCAAACCTAGCAGTGCCGTTAGCACTTTAGCGTGGTACTGAGCGGCTAACATTAAAAGGGTAAAGCCATTTTCATCCTTTTCTAAAAACATTTTTTTTAAAACTTCATAATCGAAGCTTCTCATATTTGTAGAAATAAAGTTTAAAATCGATAGACTACTATCGGCTTGATTTTTTATGGCAAGCATTAACGCTGTACAAGCGCCATTTGAATTTTCAGGAAATAAGAGTTTACGAAAGGTTTCACCATCAATTTTAAGATTTTCGGTAAAAAAATGTAAAATAGAATTGAGCAGATCGGGATTATCGCGCGCAGCAAGTGTCAGTGCGGTGTAACTGTCTTCTTTTTGTTGCTGTGTGAATAGTTTATATAAGGTGTCATTAGCAAAACGTCCGATGTAATTTTTTAAAAATCCTAAAATGGTGATGATAACCTCTTGTTGTTTATTCACCGCTATCATTAACGCATTACAATGATCACTATTTTTCATTAAAAGCATTTTTTCAGCTATTTGTGGACTAATGAAGGCTTCGTTTTTTTTAAGGAAAGTGAAAATAGCTTTTACCAATTCCAGATTATTGAGTGTACCTAACATTAAAAGATTAAAATTTGCTTTATTTGCTACAAGCAAGCTTTGAGCTATTTGGTCGATGAGAAATTCTTTACGAGGTAAACTTAAGTTAAGAATTAACTGAAAACCTTGCGTGATTTCTTTAGAATATTGCTCGCTAATAGCTAACTGTTTCGTTAAAAAATCATTGAAAGCTAAACAATTTTTAACAAATAGGCCACTTATTTTTATATTTCTAGGACTATTGATATTTTCTTCGTAAAAAATAGGGTATTTTGTTTTTAGTTCAACCAGTTGGGCTAATAAACTATAATATTGGTGTTCATTAAAAAGGTTGGAGATAATGGGTTCAGGCGAATAAAACGAATCATTATTATTTAAAAATAAATTATAATAAGCATTCTCAAGTAAAGTATTTATTTTTGGAGTTGTAAAATAATTATTATTTAATAAGGTACAATAAAAGGATTTATATAGTTTTTCACAATTAATATCAGTAAACCTAAAAATAAAAGGGTCTTTTTTGTTGATCTTTGTCTTAAAATAATATTTCCAACTATTAGGGTCTTTAGAGTTTTTAGGGTTTTCATTGATAAATTCAGGTAAAAATTGTTTGATCAAACTTGTTATTTTTTCTTGAGTTTGTAAACAGAGTCCGTTTTCAGATTGTTTTTCATTCTCTAACTCTGGAATGAGCTCTTTGAAAGCATTTATTAATAAATTAGGTAAGAAGAAAGGTGTAAAATATCTTGCAAACATTTGTTGTAAAGCCCGTCGAATTTTAGATTCAGATAAACTTCCGTGATGAATGTCGTCAGAAAGATTGGCTTTTATGCCGAGGCCATCGGTGGCTGCAATAACACTAACGCGATTCCAGGCATGAACTTCTTGGCTTAACTGTGTAGCAACATTTTCAACCAAGCGTTTACGTACAATATAAAGAAGCTCATCAAGGTTACGGGGTTGCTGAAATGAATCAACAATTATATTGACGCGATTATGAAAACCTGCGCTGCAATTGTTGATTTCTTCAGTTAATTTACAGAGTAAGGCATGGCGCTTATCAGGTGAGAGTTTACCTAGTTTAGAATCTAAATTTCCTTGTAATCGATGATAAATAAGCTGTAATTGTTCCTTTAATAGATTTTTCGCCGGGTAATCGGAAGCATAACCTAAATGTTTATTAAAGCAATCAGGCATTAATCCCGCTGTACAAATTATCTCTTGAAAATTATCTAACCAATGTTTGCTTAGAGTCGGTAAATCAGATGCATCAATGACGGGCGGAGGCTGGTAAGCTAATATAAGATCTTTATTAAAAGCAGGATCTATTTTGTATGTATTTTCTAACATTATAATATCCCTCTATGTTATGAATTAAAAAATAATTATTTTAAATTTATCCATTATTTTATTCTTATTTATTATAGATAAAAATAAGAATATCAGTTCGATTTCTTATTAACAATAGCTTTAGATTAAATAGTTTTAAATTTTTTTTAAATAAAAAAAAGAGCATCATTCAAATAAAAATTAGTTATTAAAGTTATTCTTATCTAAAAAATAAAAATGATGCACAGGGCTTTGACCATGACCCAGTTTTAAATCTTTTGCCGCTAAAAGACATTGGCTTAAATAATGTTTTGCTTGGGTAATAGCTTGGTATAAGCTTTTGCCTTGCGCTAAATAGGAAGCGATGGCCGCCGAAAGTGTACAACCGGTGCCATGAGTATTTTGGGTGGGTATGCGTAACATATCAAAGCGATGGCTTTGTTTATTCGGATAATCATAAAAAACATCAGGCGAATGCCGTATTGTTAAATGCCCACCTTTAATCAATACCGAGGTTTGATAGCGGTTGGCGAATAGCCTAGCAGCTTCTCGCATTTGATCTTCATCGTTAATGTTTAGTTTTAAGATAGCTTCAGCTTCTGGGATATTGGGTGTGATTAATGTCGCTAATGAAAATAAATCATCGATTAACGCCTGTATTGCTTCAGGTTTTAGTAAGGTATGGCCGGTTTGCGAAATCATCACCGGATCAAGTACCACAAACGGAGGTTGATATTTTTTTAAATTGGCGGCAACTAACTGGATGATGTCCGTATGATAAAGCATACCGAGTTTAACGGCATCTATAGACAAATCAGTAAAGACGGCATCGATTTGCTGTTGAATGAAGCTTAATGGAATCTCTTGTATAGCACTGACCGAAACCGTGTTTTGCGCGACTAAAACAGTAATGACGCTGGCTGCATAACTACCCGTTGCTGAGATAGCTTTTAAATCTGCTTGGATGCCGGCCCCTCCCGAGGGATCAGTACCTGCAATACTGACAACAGCCGGTAGGGTTGATGGGTATGATAACTTATCTAAATCATTTTTTGTTTTCATGAGCTTTTTCTATGTGTAGGTTCTACGCGCTGTTTATTAAAGTTTAGACAGAATCTCCTTTGTTTAGATCCAGCTGCGATGGTTTATTAGACATCAATTTAAGGGATTGGATCCATTAATTTTTTTACTTGTTATTACCAATAGGCGTTTGGCAATTTGGATAACAAGATTCAAAAACTCAGATTTCATCGAATACAAGACCTTATTGGATAGATGTCCAGAGCGCTACAGATCGTATTCTTGCGTGTCTGAAATTAATGAACCCTGAGTTTAAAAATTTTTCTGCGAATTTTCTCTCAGAAGGATAAGGGAGTTAGAATATTACCAGGGACCTCTTTTGAAGCGCCAGAGATTTGCTCGCCATTTTGAGATGTTTGCTGCTATAGTTTGGGCTATGGAAAATCACACGCTAAAATTGATATGTGAAGCGGCTATACTCGCTGCCGGTGAACCGGTGAGTATCGATCGCTTATTGGACTTGTTTAGTCCAGAAGAACGGCCTAGCAAATCAGAACTAAAAGGGACTCTGTTGGCGTTAAGCGAAGATTATCAAGCGCGTGGAATTCAACTCCAGCAATTGGCCAGTGGTTATTGTTTTCAAACCTCAAAGGCACTGAATAGGTGGGTCAAACAACTTTGGCCAGAAAAGCCAGTCCGTTATTCACGAGCCTTTTTGGAAACGCTTAGTATTATTGCCTACAAACAACCAGTAACGCGTGGCGATATCGAAGCGATAAGGGGCGTGGCAGTGAATCCCAATATTATTAAAACCTTATTGGAGCAAGAATGGATACAAGTAGTTGGCCAACGTGAGGTACCAGGGCGGCCCAATCTTTATGCGACCTCGAGCTTATTTCTTGATCATTTTGGTCTAAAAGAATTAGCAGAATTGCCCGTTTTTCCTTTACCAGAGGAAAGTAAACCAGTAGAAACTGACCTCACTACAGATAATGAGTCGAATACTTCGTTGGATGTCCTGGATAATTAGGATCCTTTTTGAATGTTATATTCTTTTGAAGATAAAACTCCAACGTTACTTGACAACGATATTTTATTGCGGAAAGTGCCGATGTTATTGGTGCTGTGATCATCCATAATCATGTCATTATCTTACCTAACGCCGTGGTTCGTGCCGATAATACCACCATTAAGATTGGTAAGAATAGTAATATTCAAGATGCTGCTGTATTGCATACGGATCTCGATATGCCGATGCAAGTGGGTATCCATGTAACCATTGCCTACCATGCGATGGTGCATGCACGAGCGGTCGGTGACTATTCTGTAGTTGCGATTGGCGCAAGAGTTTTGAATAATGCGGTCATTGGTAAGCACTGCTTGATTGCGGCGAATGCCTTGGTGTTAGAAATCAACATATTCATGACGGTTCTTTAGTGATGGGTTCTCCGGGTAAAATAAAGCCATTATCTGCACAACAAATAGCGAGTATGCAATGGTATGCGCAACATTACACAGAAAAGATTAAACGTTATTAAACCAGACTTAAACGATTTTATCCTCAAGACAGGAATAAATAGCTTGATGGGTTTAGGTATAAGTGGTGACTGCAGTGAGAATTAAGAGTACCCGCAATAAAGAATCTGGCTAACATACACCTCCTTTTAAAAAACTTTTCAGGATGAAAAGTTTTTTAAGTATATCATTAAACTATCATTGAAAAAAAATATTGAAAGAGAAAAAATACCTACGGATTTTTTATTGAGTATCTAAAACTAACCAGCTTTATCTCATGAATGAAAAAATACAAAAAATATTGGCTAACTTAGGGATCGGTTCACGGCGCGAAATTGAACGTTGGATTCGCGACGGTTGGGTTCGACTGAGTCAACGGCCTGCTAAACTGGGTGATCGAATTGATTTAACAGAAAAGGTTTTTATCGATGGCAAACCCATTCCTTTAAAACCCCCCTGTGCTTTTAAACGACGTGTGTTAATTTATCATAAACCCGAAGGCGAGATTTGCGCGCGCTCTGATCCAGAGCAACGGCCCACCGTATTTGAACACTTACCGCCATTACACGGTCAACGTTGGATCATGATCGGTCGTTTAGATATTAATACTTTAGGGTTATTAATCTTTACTAATGACGGAGAATTAGCACATCGACTCTCGCATCCTTCTTATGAAATCGAAAGGGAGTATGCCGTGCGCGTGTTAGGTAAGGTCGATGAGAAGATTATACAGTGCCTCCAAAAAGGTGTAAAATTAGCGGATGGCATGGCTGCGTTTAATCGGATCGAAGCGCGCGGAGGATCAGGTGCGAATCATTGGTATCATGTGGTGTTGAAAGAAGGCCGTAATCGAGAAGTCAGACGGTTATGGGAATCGCAAGGTATTAATGTAGGTCGTTTGCTACGCGTGCGTTTTGGTAATGTTACATTACCAGAAGACTTGCGTAGGGGACAAACCCGAGAATTAAAAGCCGATGAAATTCGAACATTGATTCGTTTAGTTGATTTAGAGTAGCGGGTGAATTTAACAGGATGAACATGCAAAAGGATGGCAACAATCGATGGCTTCAATGCTTTTTTATTCTGCTCATGTGTCTTTAAATGTGGCTAATGGTTTAGCGAGTTCCTTAGCACCACGATTTTCTGCGAATGCTTATACCGGTGTTTATACAATAGGATCGGCAGATTTAATGTTGTCACTGGATGGCGACGAAATTCATAATCTCTATGTGAATCCACAAGCGACTTATGGTAGTGATCAACAATGGCTGGCCGATTTAGGCTTGGGTTATCTATGGATTAACAACAATGCCGCTATTTTAGGTTGGTATATTTTTGCTGGCCGCACGCGTGTCAATAATCATAGTGATTTTTGGATAGCGAATCCTGGCATAGAAGTACTAGGAAGACGTTGCGATGCGCATCTCAATGTTTATATCCGGTTGCCGGGCGAGTCATGAAATCAATTATCAATACTAATTTAACTCAGTCAGCGAACCGTTTTTTAGAGGTCATAGTAAAGTCATAAATATAGTGTATTTGATCTTGCCAATGAGATCGAGAAGATTGGTAATGGTGCGGGTGCCATGGTGGCTTACCAACCTTTTCGACAGCTGCCTTTGAAAGCTTATGTGGGAGCTTATTTTTTTGATATTCCCGGCACCACGCATTTACGCGGCGCTATGGCTGGATTTCAATATTGGTTTGATCAAAATCTTAAGCTTTTTAGTAACTATAGTGTTGATAATTATCAACATAGTAAGCTGATAGCCGGTCTAGGTGTGAGTTTTGGTGGAGCGAGAAAACATACTGCCGATCCTTCCCTATCAGAAAGATTAACCGATCCATTGAACGCTATTTAGCGCATTGGGGTCATGGATCCGGAATGCCCAGTCGAACGCTGTTCTTTGCCGAAGGTCAAGGAAAGAGCGTCCAGTTAAGTAAGTATAATATTGCCTTTTTTAGTCAAAATGGAAGTGATAATAATGTGGGGATGGGTTTAAGCTTAGCTAACTGTACCTTTAAATCCTTGTGCGCCCAGTGATTTCAGTCAAACCGGCGTGAATACCTTAAATATCTTATTGCCGAATACTACGATGTTTTTTAATGGTGGTAATTATCCGGCACTGGATAGCCAGGAACAGGCGCGATGAGTTTAAATCCTGGACAAAGTGTTGCTTCACGTTCTGCGGATTATACCGAAAGCGTAACGGGTACTAATCGTTCGGTTTTTAATGGCGCATTTATTTTAAATAATAATACCTTGAATGATATTATCTTATTTACCCACGAGTAACACGGCAGCAGGGAATGCCATCAAGCAACAAATGCTGATAATGTGAATATCAATGACAGTCAAATCGGCAGTGCTGCCAATCCATTTATTAATACCGCTCTATTATTATCCGGAACTCAAATGGAGTTAACCAATAGCGAAATTTTTGCATGTAGATGAGCCATTCGCGCGCAAAATAATTCCTCAGTAACGATACAATCCAGTCAAATGGATGTGACACGAACGGCAGGGGGAGGAATAACCGGGATGAGTATTTCAAATAGTAGCGCTGAAATTAACAATAGTCAGTTGAATGTGAGTGGTACCGGCCACACCATTGGCGTTAATGCATTGAGCGATTTAACGGTTAATATCATTGAGTCTGAGATTAGTGTGACCAGTACGAATGCGACACTTCCGGTTATCGGTTTATTAAGTGATAGAAGTCGTATCGACATGCTTGAAGGAGTTTTAGCCGCCAGCACACTAGGCTCGAATGGCGTGCTAGCCTCAGGTCCGAATACGGCATTGGTTTTAGTGACTTGCATACTTAACGGAACGACCGTTGTTTGTTAGCTAAGCAAATCCGTTTATTGAAATTAAGCCTTATCCATCAAGGACGAGGAGAATTTATTTGATTATTCGTGGGCGCTATGTCTTGTTCTTTTAAAAAATCTTTTAAGCGTGTAGGTAGAGGTAGTTTTTCAATATTATTGAGTTTTTCGTTTTGATCATCCCCCAAGTGGTTAAAGATAGAATATCGACACCAGGTTTGTAATGTTCCATAACGCCCAATTTGCGTTTCATAATATTTTTTGGATATGAGATTTTTGCTTAGCAGCTTAGCAAAAATTTTTATTTTTTGATCATTATTAATCTCTGCCAGTGCTGCTTTTCCATGTAAAAAAAGTTTGTCTAAAATTTCTTCATTGTTTGCATGGCTATTAAAATCGAACCGTAAGAGTTCTACTTTATCATTAAAACCCATGCCATTGAAATTATTGGGTAAATGAATAAGGTTTGTGCTTGTAAGCGTGTTCATAGTGAGTCTCTTAAAAAATTCGCTTAATATTTTTAAAGGATCTAGTTTATCTCAAAAAGAGTATTATTCTCAAATGACCTTATTTGTCACCTGACGGTTCTCATTAGACTGTTCATCATTCGAGTGCTAGAAATAAAGTACAAGTAATTTGTATTTGGGTGTTAATTAAGCGTATAATCTGCCGGTCTTTTTCCTCTTATCCATTAAAAGGCTTACAATCTGTGAGTAAACGTCCTATTAATCTTAATTTATTAACGATTCGTTTTCCTATAACCGCCATTGTTTCAATCTTGCATCGACTCTCTGGCTTTTTCTTATTCTTAATCATTCCGGTCTTTTTGGCAGTTCTTGCGCTGAGTCTGCATAGCCCCGAAGCCTTTTTTACGGTACATACTTGTTTGCAACACCCATTAACTAAATTAATTATCTTAGGTTTTTTATTGGCGCTTTTTTATCATTTTTTCGCTGGAATTCGTCATTTATTGATGGATGCCGGTGTGGCTGAAGAATTAAAGCCCGCACGTTTAACTGCAGGGTTGGTGATCGTGGCAGCCTTAGTGGCGACCGGACTCATGGGAATTTATTTATGGTAAACAAGTTAATAAATGTAACCAGTCTTTCCGGTAATGGCTTGCGTGATTGGTTAATCCAGCGCTCGACGTCGGTGATCTTAGCGGCGTATATCATTTTTTTATTAGGTTATATTCTGAGTCACACGCCACTGGATTATGTGACTTGGCAGAGTTTATTTACGCATTTTAGTATGCGGTTATTTAGTAGCTTATTCTTACTCAGTTTATTTTGCCATGCTTGGATCGGCCTATGGACGATAGTGACGGACTATATTAAATCAGCGAGTTGTCGTTTAATGATTCAACTCGTCATTATTATCGTACTTTTCCTCTATTTTATTTGGGGTTTAGTCATTTTTTGGGGCATAATCTAATGGTCTTACCGACTTATAGTTTTGACGCAGTGATCGTAGGTGCCGGTGGTGCAGGAATGCGCGCGGCATTACAATTAGCCCATTCGGGTCAAAAGGTCGCATTAATTTCTAAGGTATTTCCAACGCGCTCGCATACCGTTTCAGCACAAGGGGGTATTACCTGTGCCTTAGGGAATGCCCATGAGGATGATTGGCGTTGGCATATGTACGACACGGTTAAAGGTTCTGATTATTTAGGTGATCAAGACAGCATTGAGTATATGTGTAAAACTGGCCCGGAAGCAGTGTATGAATTGGAACATATGGGCTTGCCGTTTTCACGTATGGACTCGGGAAAGATTTATCAACGCCCGTTTGGCGGTCAGTCCAAAAATTTTGGGGGTGATCAAGCCGCTCGAACCTGTGCGGCTGCGGATAGAACCGGCCATGCCCTATTACACACCTTATATCAGCAAAACTTAAAGGCCAAAACCCATATTTTTAGTGAATGGTATGCCATTGATTTAGTAAAAACGCCACAAGGTCAAGTGGCTGGATTAACGGTACTCTGTATTGAAACCGGTAAAATTGTGTTTTTTCATAGTCGAGCAACGATTTTAGCGACCGGAGGGGCGGGAAGAATCTTTCAATCGACCACAAATGCGATGATCAATACCGGTGACGGTATTGGTATGGTGTTACGTGCTGGTTTTCCAGTGCAAGATATGGAAATGTGGCAATTTCATCCAACGGGTATTGCCGGAGCGGGTGTTTTAGTGACCGAAGGTTGCCGTGGTGAAGGCGGTTATCTAATTAATAAAAACGGCGAACGTTTTATGGAACGTTATGCGCCATACGCGAAAGATTTAGCTTCGCGTGATGTGGTTGCGCGTGCCATGGCTTTAGAATTACGCGCTGGAAATGGTTTTAATCCAGAAGGGACGGATTATTTAAAATTAAAATTGGATCATCTGGGTGCCGGTATCATTAAAAAACGTTTGCCTGGAATTCGCGAATTAGTATTGACGTTTGCGCATGTGGATCCGATTACCACACCCATTCCTGTGGTGCCAACCTGTCACTATATGATGGGCGGAATACCCACCAATGTTCATGGTCAAGTCATTACGGTTGATATAGAAGGTCAGGACCAAATTGTTGAAGGTTTATATGCCGCAGGCGAATGTGCCTGTGTTTCTGTGCATGGTGCAAATCGTTTAGGTGGCAACTCTTTGCTTGATTTGATTGTATTTGGATGTTCTGCTGGTTTACATGCGGGTGAATCATTAATTCAAGATTTACCGTTACTCAATATCACGCAAGATGATTTAGCGGCGGCATTAACTCGATTAAACCGTTGGGAGCAATCGAAAAAGGGTGAAAACTTGGTTGAAATTCGACATACGATGCAAAAGGTGATGCAAACTGATTTCGGTGTGTTTCGTAAGGCAAATTATATGGAAGAAGGTTTAGTTAAATTAAAACAATTAAAAGAACGTTTAAATCACGCTGTTTTAACCGATCATAGTCAGGTGTTTAATACGGCGCGGGTCGAGGTCTTAGAACTCGATAATCTGATGGAAGTAGCCTATGCTTCAGCAGTATCGGCATTAACTCGCGAAGAAAGTCGCGGTGCGCATAGTCGCGAGGATTTTCCCAAACGGGATGATAAAAACTGGTTAAAACATTTACTGTATTTTTCTATAACCGATACCATAGGATTTAGAGCTGTTAATCGAAAGCCTTTAACGGTACCGCCCATGGAGCTTAAAGAACGAACTTACTAACAGAATCTGCGTCTTTTACTTACTTTTGTTGACTGTTTTTTTCGTATGCTTATGTATTTTGTACTCAAGTTAAACCATTTAGCTATTTGTTAGGAGTTTTATAGTTCCTTATATATTCAGTAAAATAGAAGGAAGGTTTAAGGTTATTTATTAGGTTAAATTATGCAATTTTCCATTTATCGGTATGATCCCGAGATCGACAAAAAACCCTATATGCAGGACTACACACTGGAGATTGCTCCAGGTAAGGACATGATGTTATTGGAAGCCTTGGAATGTTTAAAAGAACACGATCAAACCTTAAGTTTTCGTCGTTCTTGTCGCGAAGGTGTTTGTGGATCCGATGGAATGAATATTAATGGCAAAAATGGTTTGGCCTGCATTACGCAACTTTCCTCTTTGCGCACGCCGATTGTGTTAAGACCATTGCCCGGTTTACCCGTCATCCGTGATTTAGTGGTGGACATGGAACCTTTTTATCGTCAATACGAAAAAGCCCATCCCTATATTATCAATGATAAAGAACCACCGGCAAAAGAGCGTTTACAATCCCCTGAACAGCGTGAAAAACTGGATGGGCTTTATGAGTGCATCTTGTGTGCGTGTTGTACTAGCGCATGTCCTTCTTATTGGTGGAATCCTGATAAATTTTTAGGTCCGGCTGCACTCTTGTGGCTTTGCCGTTTCTTGGTGGATAATCGTGACGATGCGAAGGAACAGCGTTTAGCGGAGTTAAATGATCTCTTTAGTTTATTTCGTTGTCGGACCATTATGAATTGTACAACGGTCTGTCCTAAAGGGCTTAATCCGGCTAAGGCAATCGGCCATATTCGCTCTGAGCTTTTACAAGAACGAAGTGTAATTAAATTATTCAATAGGTAAAATTTAACCATTATGACTGAGCAACTCAAATCTGCACAGGCCTTACAAAAAAATTCCTATCTCTTTAGTGGTAATGGTACTTATTTAGAAACCTTGTATGAACAATATTTGCATGACCCGAGTCAGCTCAATACCGAATGGCAAACCTATTTTGCGCAGTTGAGTGATAAGGAAAATGACGTTTCACATGCTGATATCCGTGCTTACTTTGCAGAATTAGCCCAACGTCCCATTCAGAATAGAACGTCTCATCCCGTCGCCGATGATTTACATGATAAATTGTTAGGTGTCATTGATGCTTATCGTCGTTATGGGCATTTTCAAGCGCATTTGGATCCCTTAGCGTTAGCGCCTAAACGCGAAATAGTTGATTTAAGTTTAGAAAGTCATGATATCACTGCGCAAGATTTAAAACGGAGTGTAAACCTGAATGGTTTACTCGGTTTACAAAACGTGACCGTAGAAGGCTTAATAACGCATTTAAAAAGGATCTATTGCTGTAGCATTGGTTTTGAATATGAATATATTGCCGATCATGCACAACGATCATGGTTGCAAGCGCGTATCGAAGCCGTGGCCGGTAAACCGAGTTTTTCTGCACAGACCAAAAAAGCCATTCTTAAAGGGTTGATTTATGCCGATAGTTTAGAAAAATATTTGGGTAATAAGTTTGTTGCTCAAAAACGTTTTTCGTTGGAAGGTGGAGATAGTTTAATCCCTTTGATTGATGAATTAATAGCGCGTGCCAGTGCGGATGCTGTGCAAGAAATTGTGATTGGTATGGCGCATCGTGGTCGATTAAATGTGCTTATTAACATTTTAGGTAAATCACCGGCTAAATTATTCGAAGAATTTGCGGGCAGGTTAACCCAAGAAAATCGCTCTGGAGATGTCAAATACCACAAAGGATTTGCAGCGGATTTAAAAACCGATCACGGCGTCATGCATGTGGCGATGGCATTTAATCCTTCGCATTTAGAAATTGTTAATCCGGTTATAGAAGGTTCAGTTCGTTCTCGTCAAGAACGACGTCAAGACAATGGCCGAAGACAGGTATTACCCTTGCTGATTCATGGCGATGCCGCCTTTTCAGGTCAAGGCATTATTATGGAAACCCTGGAGTTATCACAAACCCAAGCCTATGGGACGGGCGGAACCTTACATATTGTTTTGAATAACCAGCTGGGTTTTACGACGGATCCGCAAAATGCACGTTCCAGTTGGTACTGTACCGATCCGGCTAAAATAGTGGATGCACCGATTTTTCATGTTAATGGCGATGATCCCGAAGCCGTATTATTTGCGTTACAATTGGCGTTTGATTTTCGACAAACCTTTAGAAAGGATGTTATCATTGATTTAGTGTGTTATCGTCGTCATGGCCATAATGAAGCGGATGAACCAGCAGCGACCCAACCCTTGGTGTACCAAACGATAAAAAAATTGCCGACAGCAAAAAAATTGTATGCTGATGTTTTAATCGCCGAAGGCGTGGTAACCGGTGAAGAAGTGCAGCAATGGTCTGATGTTTATAGAGATCATTTAGATAAGGGTGAAGCCGTCGTGCCACGTCTGACCAGCGATTATGATAACCCTTATCGTATCGATTGGCGTCCTTATCGTTACCAAGATTGGCGCACGCCAGTGGATACCGCGGTTGATCAGAGTGTATTGAAAAAATTGGCAACGCAAATTGAAACATTGCCAGCCGGTTTTGTCTTACAAGCTCAGGTTGCCAAGATTATGGAGGATCGGCGTAAAATGACGGCAGGTCAATTACCCATAAATTGGGGTTATGCAGAGACCTTAGCTTACGCCACCTTATTACAAGAAGGCTATGAAGTCCGCATGACAGGCCAAGATTGTGAACGTGGCACCTTTTTCCATCGGCATGCCGTTCTTCATGATTTTAATACCAATCAAACTATTGTGCCTTTAGCGCAGCTGATTAAAAATCCCTATGCTTTTACTGTGCTTGATTCAATACTCTCAGAAGCGGCGGTCATGGGTTTTGAATATGGTTACGCCATTTCTAATCCGAATAGTTTAGTGATTTGGGAAGCCCAATACGGCGATTTTGTAAATGGCGCACAAGTGGTTATCGATCAATTTTTAAGCTCTTCAGAACAAAAATGGGGAAGATTATGTGGTTTGGTGTTATTCCTGCCGCATGGTTATGAAGGTTCAGGTCCCGAACATAGTTCCGCGCGTTTAGAGCGTTTCTTGCAATTATGTGCGCAAGACAATATGCAAGTCTGTATCCCAACGACACCGGCACAAATCTTTCATTGTTTGCGCCGACAAATGTTACGACTTTATCGCAAACCCTTAATCTTGATGTCACCCAAGAGTTTATTACGTCATAAATTAGCGGTATCCACGCTGCAAGACTTAAGCAGTGGCGGTTGGCAATCAGTGATTCCTGAGTGTGAAATTGACAGCAAAAAGATAAAACGTGTCATATTATGTAGCGGGAAGGTTTATTATGATTTACTCGAACAACGTCAGACTCAAAAACGCGAAGATATTGCATTGTTACGTATCGAACAATTGTATCCTTTTCCAGATATTGAATTGCAGGCGGTATTAAATGCTTATTCTAAAGTAAAAGATATTGTATGGTGTCAAGAAGAACCTAAGAATCAAGGCACTTGGTATTGTATCCAACATGAACTGGTGGCGTGTTTAGCAAAAACCCAAACCCTACGGTATGTGGGTAGACCCGCTTCCGCTGCGCCTGCGGTGGGTTCACCTTTGGTACATGCAGAAGAACAACAAACTTTGGTTAAAGACACTTTAGCCTAAAAGCTAACATTTTAAAGATAGAGAGGAATCTAGAGATGAGTATCGAAATAAACGTTCCCATGCTACCTGAATCGGTTGCCGATGCAACCGTTGTCACCTGGCATAAAAAACCAGGAGAGCAGGTTAAAAGGGATGATAATTTAGTGGATCTGGAAACCGACAAAGTTGTTTTGGAAGTGCCGGCGCCTGCTGATGGGGTGATGGGAGAGATAGTAAAACCAGTAGGGACGGTGGTTAAAACCGGTGAAATTTTAGCGCATCTAAACATTGACAAGGAAGCGAGTATGAAAACCGATCAACCCTCTTCATCTTCATCATCCGCAACATCTGTTGCCGAAAAAAATAAAGACGTGGATAGTGCTGTTAAATTGGCAGGACCCGCTGCCAGACGCAGCGCGGCAGAACAAGGTTTATCTTTAAAAAATATTCAAGGGAGCGGTAAATCAGGCCGAGTGACACGGACCGATGTGTTACAGCAAACATCGGCTCCGGCAGCAGAAGTATCGAATGTTTCTAGCCGATTGTCTGATCCTTCTGTAGCGGATAGGCATAATGGACGTCTGGAAAAACGCGTACCCATGACTCGATTACGGGCGCGTATTGCTGAACGCTTAGTCGCTGCACAGCATAATGCTGCAATTCTAACGACCTTTAATGAAATTAATTTACAAAAAGTCATTGAATTACGTAGTCTTTATAAAGATAGTTTTGAAAAAAAGCATGGGACTCGTTTAGGTTTTATGTCCTTTTTTACCAAGGCAGTCATCGCCGCTTTACAACGTTTTCCAGACGTGAATGCCTCTATTGATGGTAATGACGTGGTTTATCATAGTTATTTTGATATCGGTATTGCTGTTTCGACGGATCGCGGTTTAGTGGTTCCAATCCTACGCGATGCGGATCGTTTATCATTTGCTGATATAGAAAGAACGATTGCCAATTATGGCCGTAAAGCTAAAGAAAATCAGATCACCATTGAAGACATGACCGGTGGTACTTTTACTATTACCAATGGTGGGGTTTTTGGTTCGCTATTAGCGACACCGATTATTAATCCACCACAAAGTGCGATACTTGGAATGAATAAAATAGAGGACAGACCTATAGCGGAAAATGGTCAAATCGTGATTCGACCGATGATGTATGTTGCTTTATCCTACGATCATCGTATTATTGACGGCAAAGAATCGGTGAGCTTTTTAAAAACGATTAAGGAGCTACTTGAAGATCCTTCCCGTTTGTTAATTGATGTTTAAACGATAAGATTAACGATGAGGCCCATTTTATAGTTACAATATTTTTAAAAAATCATGCTCACAGCAGGGGATTTTTGCCGACTGAGAAAATGCAGCAAACTTCATTATGTTAAATGCATGAAGTTTGTGACTTGATCGGTACAAAGACAAAAATTCTAGTGTGAAGAGCTAATCATTAGGAAAAAAAGAAAGCCATGAATTTACATGAATACCAAGGTAAAGAACTATTTAGCGAATATGGTTTACCTATACCTTTAGGTAAACCCGCTAGCACAGTAGAAGAGGCCTTGGCGGCTGCCGAAGCCTTAGGTGGAAATGCATGGATGGTTAAAGCACAAGTACATGCCGGTGGTAGAGGCAAAGCGGGCGGCGTTAAATACGTTACCAGTAAAGAAGCCGTGGCAGCGGAAAGTAAACGCCTACTCGGTCGTCGTTTAGTGACGTTTCAAACCGATGAACATGGCCAACCGGTTAATCAAGTATTGATTGCTCAACCTTGTGATATTAAACGCGAACTTTATTTAGGTGCGGTAGTCGATCGCAGTACACGTCGTGTCGTTATCATGGCGAGTATCGAAGGGGGTGTTGAAATTGAGAAAGTGGCTGAAGAAACACCTGAAAAGATTTTAAAAGTGACTATAGACCCTTTGTTAGGCATCATGCCTTATCAAGCACGCGAAATAGGTTTTAAATTACAATTAACCGCTAATCAATTAAAAGAATTTATTCAAATTTTATTAGGCTTGGGCAAGATGTTTGTCGAGCGGGATCTGAGTTTAGTTGAAATTAATCCTTTGATTATCGATGAAAATGATCATGTGATCTGTTTAGATGCTAAGGTTGTGGTGGATGATAATGCTTTATATCGACAAGCTCAGTTACGTGCGATGCGCAATCCTTCTCAAGAAGATGAACGTGAAAATCGCGCACATGATTACGAATTAAACTATATCGCCTTAGAGGGGGATATCGGTTGTATGGTGAATGGTGCAGGTTTAGCCATGGCAACGATGGATTTAATTAAACTCCATGGTGGTAACCCAGCTAATTTCTTAGACGTCGGTGGCGATGCTACACAATCCCGTGTTACTGAAGCATTTAAGATCATTTTATCGGATGAAAAGGTTAAAGGGATATTAGTCAACATTTTTGGTGGTATTGTCCGCTGCGACATGATTGCAGATGGAATTATTGGTGCCGTCAAAGAAGTCGGTATTAAGATTCCAGTTGTGGTCCGTTTAGAAGGTAATAATGCCGATCTAGGTGCAAAAAAATTATCTGAAAGTGGTTTGAACATCATTGCTGCACAGAGTTTAACGGATGCTGCAGAACAGATAGTTGCTACTGTTAAATCTCCTATGACCGCATGATGTGATAAATGTGATAAGCGGATGCAAAATAAAACATTTTTATAAAAGGTTAGATATAGATCTATGAGTATATTAATCGACAAAAAAACGAAAGTCATTTGCCAAGGCTTCACAGGGAAACAAGGAACATTTCATTCTGAACAAGCCATCGCTTATGGAACGCAGATGGTGGGGGGGGTTACACCCGGAAAAGGCGGATCCTATCATTTAGATTTGCCGGTGTTTAAAACAGTGGCTGATGCTGTCGCTGAAACAGGTGCGGATGCCAGTGTGATTTATGTGCCTGCGCCTTTTTGTAAAGACTCTATTGTTGAAGCAGCCGATGCGGGTATTTCGCTGATTGTTTGTATTACCGAAGGTATTCCAGTATTGGATATGCTCGATGTGAAGGTTTATTTAGAAAACAATAGCAATGCACGTTTAATAGGGCCGAATTGTCCTGGCGTGATTACACCAGGACAATGTAAAATTGGCATTATGCCAGGCTATATTCATAAACCTGGTTGTGTCGGTATTGTATCCCGCTCAGGAACCTTGACCTATGAAGCCGTTAAACAAACCACTGATTTAGGTTTAGGTCAAAGTACTTGCGTTGGAATCGGTGGAGATCCTATTCCAGGTATGAATTTTGTGGATGTATTACGTTTGTTTCAAGAGGATCCACAAACCGAAGCGATCGTGATGGTGGGCGAAATTGGTGGTACCGCAGAAGAAGAAGCGGCAGATTTCATTAAAACCTATGTAACAAAACCTGTGGTCGCTTATATCGCCGGTGTCACTGCACCTACTGGAAAACGTATGGGTCATGCCGGTGCGATCATTTCCGGTGGAAAAGGAACGGCGGCAGAAAAATTTAAAGCTTTAGAGGCAGCGGGTGTGCATACAGTAAAATCACCGACCGATATGGGAAAAGTGGTGGCACAATTTTTATAAACCATTTATTTAATACTATACTCACACCCATGGGATCCTGATAAGACGCTGATAAAATGTAGCATTCGCAAGGTATTCTACCTACTTGAGGATTGTGGATTGAATGCAACACAGGCACTGTCAAATGTTAAGAGTAGCAATTCGATTTTAAAATCGATAGGAAACACACCGCTCGTTAAATTAGAAAAAATAGTTCCAAATAAACACGTAACCATCTTAGTTAAATGTGAGTTTGCCAACCCTAGTGGAAATGTGAAGGATCGTATTGTTGATTACATTATTGCTGATGCTGAGCAAAAGGGTTGCTTAAAAAAGCTGGGTGGTACTATCGTTGAAAATACTTCAGGAAATACCGGTGCCGCTATTGCAATGTTAGCGGCAGTAAAAGGTTATCGCGCTATTTTGACGATGCTGGATAAAGTAAGTCAGGAAAAACAAAATAGCTGCGTGCATGGGGTGCGGAAATAGTCGTCACAGCCACAGCGGCAGCGCCCGATTCTCCCGAGCATTATGTCAATGTTGCAAAACGTATTGCCGCTGAAACGCTTAATAGTTTTCGGCTTGACCAATATGATAATCCCAAAAATCCTGAAGCCCATTATCTGAGCACAGCGCCAGAAATTTGGCAGCAAACGCACGGCAAGATTGATATTTTTATCGCCTCGGGTAGTATTGGTGGCACGGTGTCAAGTGTGGGCCGTTTTTTAAAAGAAAAAAATCCTGCTATTAAAGTGATCATGCCTGATCCATCGGTTCTATTTACTATGAATATTTTAAATATGGAAAGATTTCATAATCCGCAAATTGTAATTATTTAGTGGAAGAAGTCGGTGAGGATCGCATTGCTAAAGCATTGGATTTTTCTGTATTGGATGATGGATGAGGTCATCCCCTTTACTGATAAAGACGCTTTTTTGATGGCACGTCGTTTAGCCAAAGAGGAGGGCTTGTTCGTGGGAGGATCATCGGGTGCCAATGTTTAGGCAGCATGCGCGATTGCATGCTAAGTTAACTAAACCAGTGACCATCGTCACCATTCTTCCTGATAGTGGTATTAAATACCTTAGCAAGATTTGTAATGATGAATGGATGCTCGCACAGCAACTACTATAATCTTTAGTAATTTAAATAACTCGATAAAGAGGGCGAGGTACTTAAACCGTAAGAAATTGAACTTAAACTATAAAGATCATTGCATTCACGATTATTAAACCTTTTCATCTCTTCAGCTTTTTTTGTTGCAGTTTTAATTCTTCTTCATCTTGGGTGTCAAAAAAAGTACGCCTATATTTTTCCATTTTTCTCGCATGATTGACGCGTTGTTACCAAAAAGCTCTTGCGTTGATAAGCAATTCTTGTTTGCTTGCCTTCATGGATATTGAGTAGAAGTTCTCGAGAAGCCTGGACCCTCTCTTCATAATCTCTTTGTCCTTTAATTTGTTCCATCATAAGTTCATTTTTATATTGGGTAACCGAAGGATCCCCTAGTATTAAATAGAGTTGGGATAACAATTGTTCTAAAAATTTTAAATCTGCTTCGACACTCACGTGTAAATCTTCAGGTAACTTTTTAAGGATAAGATCTTTTATATTCAGAAATTTATCATAATTGTCATGACTACAAAATTGCTTAAAGATATGGTGTATATACTGACGTATACTTTCTTTAGGCACATGTATCATAATATGCTTTTTGATATACGCTTTTATAGCTGAGATATGGCTTTCAGCGACGACAAATTGTAAAGCAGCTGAGAAAGTTTGGTGATGTTTAATCGATCCTTGACTTTCTGAAAAAGCCGTTTTAAATACCTCGAGATTAAAAGGCTGTTTCATTAGGTACTGTATGGCAAGGAATTGAAATAGATTAATGGGAAAATTGATCGTTTGTTTTTGCAAGGGTGGGAGTAATAATAAATTTGGGTTTGTCGCAATTAAACCTTCTTTTGTTAAACCCTTATCCATTTCAGTATCAATCGCATTGAAGACGGATACAATGACATGATCGATCAATGTTGGCCATTGTTCCTCGGGCAAAAACTTAGAAAATATTCTATATTTTCTTGGTTATGCAATTGGGCTAGGAAATCTTTTAAAAACTTATAGCGTGAAAATACATCAAGGGGTCGTAAAGTTGAATCGATGATCGACGCTTCGCTATTGTTTGATTCACGAGCCTTTTTTAACAGCTTATTTACAAAAGATCGGAGTAAATTATTTGAAAAAATGGTTGAAGAAGAACTTGTAAAGATAATGTTTAGCAAACGTTTAATATTTTTATCATTCAAAAGGCTTATATTAAAATCCTGCATGAATCTTTCTTCATACTCTTCGATGACCAATTTTAATAAGGTTGTTTGGTTAGCTGTTAATTTATTGTCAGGTAAGGATAAGCAGAGATTTAATCTCTCCTTTAGCGAAAATTTATCTTTAAAGTAAGTACACCATTTTAAATTTAAAGCGGAAAAATTTTCGCCTTTTAATATAGGTTTAAAGTGGTCAAAATAAAATTTATCGGGTATACGCTTAAAGATTTCATCGACAATTGCAATATTTTTGTCTTCAGGACTGAACTTTTCTAATATCAAAGCTAAAAAGTTTAATCGAATTTTTTTAGTTTTTCTGGCAAAGATTTCGGTAATTATTTTCTGTGCGATTTTTTTTCATTTGTTATTGAGGCATATTTTACTAAAATAACCATTAAATCAGGCAATTTTTCTAAAGGAAAATCTTCGGTAATAGAATGTTTAATAAGCCGATCAATAAACACCTGAGATTGAAAATAAAAATCAGTCGGCGTTTGAAAAAAGGGTAGCCAATAATACGATCCAACGTTTTGGTATGAGATGATTTAAGTAATCTAAATTCATATGAGCTCCTGATCCTGGAGTTGAAGTGAAAGGGATGCAGTTTTTCTAAAATCTGTTTGGAAATTTTTATTATTATTTCAATTGGAAATTATAGCAAAATTTATTTTACTTTTAAATAATTATTTATTGTATTTTAATAAAATATTAGTTTTTTATCTTAAATAAATAAAATTTTTTATAGAATTGATGATAAAAATGATATGGTTTACATTTAATTGTTGAGTTGCCTTAGATGATTAGCTTATTTTATTTTGGCATTACAAAATAAGTTAAAATTTTTTTATAGACTTAAGTGTAAAAATTTTTTGTAATCTCGAATTTTTTCAAATATTTACTATACTGATAAGCACTTATGTCGTTCTCATAGGGATTTTTATGTCAAAGAGTTTTCGTCAGAAAAAATTATCTAAAGGTAAACAAAATAAACAACCAGGTATTGAAGCTATTATGTCTCCTTTACCTGAATATGAAACCACAAATTATAGAGCGAGTAATAAATTAGCAAATAAAATCGCTATTATTACTGGCGGTGATAGTGGTATAGGGCGTGCTATCGCCATCGCATTTAGTAAAGAAGGCGCTCAGATAGTCATTACTTATTTAAACGAACACAAAGATGCTAAATTTACACAAAAACTGATTCGAGAAAGCGGCGGTGACTGTTTATTACTTTCAGGTGATATCTCTGATCCAAAACATTGCCGATAGATTATCAAGAAAACTGTAAAAAACTTTAAAAAAATTGATATATTAATTAATAATTCCGCTCAACAATATCCTCAAAAAAATTTAACCTACATTACACTACAACAATTAAGCAAAACTTTTGAAATAAATATTTTCCCCTATTTTTATATGACAAAAGAAGCCTTGCCTTATTTAAAAAAGGGAGTTGTATCATAAATACGGCTTCTATCACCTCCTATAAAGGAAGTGAGCATTTGCTAGATTATTCAGCGACAAAAGGAGCTATTGTAGCATTTACACGCTCACTTGTAGAAAATTTAATGAACAAAGGCATTCGTGTTAATGGTGTCGCACCCGGTCCCATATGGACACCATTAATTCCTTCAAGTTTTAGCAAAGAAGAGATTCGAAAATTTGGAAAGGACCTCCCTATGCACAGACCAAGTCAACCAAAAGAAGTGGCACCGAGTTATGTTTTTCTGGCCAGTGAAGATGCTTCCTATATGTCTGGGCAAATATTACATCCTAATGGGGGTGTTATTGTCAATGGATAACTTAGTCTTTAATTTTTAACGATAAATAGAGGTAAATTTTTAAGTGAAAAATCGAGCGATTAATAAGCTCGCATGAGGAATGAACGATCGAAAATTGAGTGAAATGTTTAATAAAAGTTAAGCTTAAACATTAAATAAAAAATGCATCACATCGCCATCTTGGACCTGATAGGTTTTACCTTCTAGACGTCGTTTCCCAGCTTCCTTAGCCCCTTGTTCACCTTGGTAACGGATGAAATCAGCGTAACTGATGACTTCTGCCCGGATAAAACCTTTTTCAAAATCGGTATGGATACAGGCCGCCGCCTGTGGCGCAGTCGCGCCTTTATGGATGGCCCATGCACGAACCTCTTTAACACCTGCAGTAAAATAAGTTTGTAGATCCAATAACTCATATCCTGCTCGGATTAAGCGATCTAAACCGGTTTCAGTTAAACCGCAGGCCTGTAAAAATTCTTGTTTTTCTTCGTTACTTAAATCAATACAATCCTCTTCTAATTTTGCGCAAATGGCGACAACTTCGGCTTGCTCGGCATGGGCATAGGTTTCTAATTGAGTGAGTAATGGATTATTCGCAAAACCTTGCTCGTCAACATTGGCAATATACAAGGTGGATTTGAGTGTTAAAAAGGAGTAGGGGCGTAATAACAATAATTCTTCAGCCGTAAAATCGAGTTGACGTAATAAACGACCTTGATTTAATTCCGGTATGATACGTTCCAACAAATTTTTAGTTAGTAGGACTGATTTGTCATTAGATTTACTGGCTTTGTTAAGACGAAGCAGGGCTTTCTCGGCGCTCTCTAAATCGGCTAGAGCGAGTTCGGTATGGATGGTTTGCACATCCGCAATCGGATTAACTTGACCAGAAACATGGATCACATAGCTATCTTCAAAGCAGCGTACTACATGCACTATGGCATCGACCTCGCGGATATGGGCAAGAAACTCATTTCCCAAACCTTCACCTTGTGCTGCACCTTGTACTAAACCGGCAATATCTACAAATTCCATGCTGGTAGGGATGACGGCTTGTGGCCTAACCACATTCGCTAACTCGTTGAGACGCGGATCGGGAACTGGAACGCGACCCACGTTGGGATCGATGGTACAAAAAGGGTAGTTGGCGGCGGCAATACCTGCTTTAGTTAAGGCATTAAATAAAGTGGATTTTCCTACATTAGGAAGCCCAACGATGCTGCATTTAAACCCCATAAATTATTCCTCATTTTTGTTGTGTATGTAAGCTTTGCATGGCTTGTACTTGCTGGCCTTCAGCGAATCCAGTTAATGTGCTCAGCGCAAGCTCAATCGCTTGGTCAATCTTTTGTTTATCTGAAATCGAAGGCGAACCCAAGATATAATCATGGACACGGTCGCGTTGACCCGGGTGACCAATGCCGAGCCGTAAGCGCCAGAAATCTTTAGTGTGTAAATGACTCACAATATCTTTTAAACCATTATGTCCACCCTCACCACCCCCTTGTTTGTAGCGTGCTACACCCGGGGCTAAGTCCAAATCATCATGGACAATCAGTAGGCTTTCAGTGGGGATGCGGTAAAAATTGACGATGGCTTTAAGGGCACGACCGGAATCATTCATATAGGTGTTCGGGATGAGCAAGTAGCATTTTCCCACGGGAAGTGACCACGTTGTCAGCGAGGCATGAAATTTATTTTCTGCCTTCAAAGCGGCTAAGGAAAACTGGTGTACCATGGCATTGATAAACCACGCCCCGGCATTATGCCGGCTTTTTGCATAGTCCTTACCAGGATTTGCTAAGCCGGCAATGAGCTGTAGGGGCGGAGTGGTCATGCCAAAGCTTAGGCTTTATCCTTTTCACTCTTTTCTTTATCATCACTCGCTGCATGTTCAGCATCGTCTTTGACGTTGATGGCAGGGACTTCAGCAGATTCAGGCGCGGCGGTTAGATCTTCCTCTTCTACGACCACACGGGGGATATGAATATTAACGACAGGTCGGTCATCTTCATGACTGATCGCAGCCATTAATTCAACACCTTGCGGTAAGTTGATTTGGGATAACAAGATAGACTCGTCTAGACCTAAATGGGAGACATCGACCTCAATATATTCCGGAAGTGCTGAGGGTAAACAGCGAACTTCGATACTGTTTAATAGTTTGGTCAACACGCCACTCTCGTCTTTAACGCCCGGTGCATCCGCTTCACCATTAAAATGTAAAGGTACCGACATCGTGATTTTTTCTTTTGCGGATACGCGCATTAAATCGACATGTAGGATGCGTGGCTTATAGGCGTGTCGTTGCAGGTCTTTTAATACCGCTTTTTGCTCAATGCCATCGAGCTTTATGGTCAAAATATGTGAGTAAAAGGCTTCGTTTTCCAATGCCCGTAATAATTGGTTATGTTCCAAAGAAACAGGTAAGGGAGGTTCTGAAGCACCGTATAAAATAGCTGGAGCCCGATTCTCAAGACGGCGGAGATGGCGGCTCGCACCCGACCCAAACACCTCTCGAGTTTCTGCATGAAGTTCAAATTGATGATTTGTTGACATAGGATTTCCTCAAATTCAAAAAATACCCATCCCGCGACCAGGATAGGCGGCAATAGTCTACGGGGATTCACGCTAAAACTCCAGCGATTTTTGGCTATGGGTTGAGCCGATCAATCGACATTAGAACATCCACGGCAGCGTGGCTTTTGATTTAGCCTTTTCTCTTCCCCTCTAGTTTAAATCCTTATACAGTGGCGCGAAACTCCTGGCAAAATCTCGATCAGTGCCGGAAAAAACTTCAGAACGCACCTCGCAATTGAATGGCTCCTTATTTTTTGCTCAAGGAAATTTCGGATCAAATCTTGTGAATAAAAATAGCCAAGTAAAAACATGGATGGTAAGCCCAATGATGCCTATTTAAACGGCGATAAATAAATCAAGCATAGAGAATAACAATATTCCTACAGGGCTTGTCTTTTTCAAGCCCTGTTTTAAATTCTTTGTTGCCATTGCTAGGTCATCATATTTTTGAAAGAATAAACTATTTTGAATTAAGGTATAAACCCTGCATTTTTTCATTTTTAAGTAGGAGTATTCATAATCTTAACAAACAACCGATAAACCATTGACTATACAAGTAAATGTGCTTTGGCTGATATCAATTTGGCCAGTGCTACCCGCCTACCTCCTACAATATAAGAAGACACCGATGGACTATTTGCAGTGATGTTAGCTTGATTTACCGTAATGCTCGTGGTGTTATTTCCCAGAAGCAGGGCATTTGTTTCGGCGCCGGGAGCCGTCGCATTAAGATTAATGGTTACATTATTGGCTGTAATTTGTGAACCAGGGAATCCAGCCTGTAGCCCAATCTCCATGGTAAACACTTAAGAATTGACATTGATCTCAGTATTTTCGATGTTAATGACATCATTAGTACCGTCGTACCAATTTTATTGATCTTAATGCTAATTCTTCATAAGCTTAAACTCATTTTTAGGTCATGTCCTAAAAATCAAAGCATTCTTTAAATATTACTGAATTAAGCCGTATATCTTCCTTGGTTTTCTTCGATCCAGAAGCTTTTTGGCAATAGTAACGTGGGTACCTAATAATGTATTAATAAAAAAATAGTATAATGAATATAAAAAAAACCACCCATGATATTGCGGAAAATTTTATGCCAAAAGACAATTTAAATAAAAATTCAGGTTTTGTAACGGAATTAAAGGCCAAGATAGAACAACAAATTAAAGAACAACAAGCAGAAACCATTAAAAAAACGGGGGGAACTTCAGCTCCCTCTTATCAATAAATGGCCTCAACCAGTCAAACTCAAGCTTCCGATTCTATCGTTTATGCCGAACTTGCATTTGATATAGCTCAACCTATTAAAAAACCAGTTGAAGATAGCATTAAATATGCTGAAATTCTTTCTACAGGCTATATTGAGCAGTCAAAAAAATTACTCAAAGTGGCAGAGGATATCAAGGTCACGGATAGAAAAATAGCAGGGATAGGAAAGTTAAAAGAATTAAATCAATCAGAGAGTAATTTAGCGCTAATAGAAGAAATTAAAAAAAACCATGAATCCAAACTTAATCTTCAAACTGAACTATTAGAAATTAGAGGGTCGCTCCATAAGGAATTTGATGTAAACTTTCAACGGTTACAAAAAAAGGAAACAGAGATTGAAGGAAGAATTGAAAATACGCATGGCGATGTCAATAAATATAATCAATTAAAATCTGAATTATACAATACCCAAAATGAACATATTCGTTTAATTCAAGAAAACCTAGATTCTGAACAAGCACTACATCAAATTAGCCAAGAAGGTTTAAAGACTAAAATCGAAGCGAGATGCTATACATTGCATCAAATGGAATTAGGCTTGCAAATTAAAATTCAAAAAGGTTTATCCGATGAAAAAGCAGTAATTGAGCAAAATTTCCAATTACATGCAAAATAAATTCCTGAATTTAAGCAATATTCTGAGAAGTATATCGAGACAGTTAATAAACTTGAATCCTATCCTGTCACAACAGAATATTTACTTTAGAAAATGAAATTACCATTCAGGAAAAGGCTTTTCAAATTGAAGAGGTTGAATTCGGAGAAATAGGCGCGCTAAACATTAATTTTCTGTCCATCCTTGAAGAGAATCCTTGCTATGAACAAGAACCGGTACAGGCCCCCACTCAAGCAATGCCATTCGCTCAAGCAGGCACTCGTCTAAAAGGCCCTGTGGGCGACCGGAGTACGGAATCTAGTAACGTCAATTTCTCAAAAAAGTGTGAAGACGAATTAGTCGATAAACGGCAACAGACCGGTGATAAAAAAAATCGTGTTCAGTTCACCGAAAGCACAATAGAAAGAGATGATTTAAAAGAGCAACAAAAAGAGGCAGAAATTCAACGGAATCTCAAAGCGGCTCATCCAACCTTTAAATCAAGATTAGAAGAATTTTCTGCTACGATATGGCAATCAACGCCTGATGATTTAGTCGCTAATCCAACCTCTTCTGCTCTACAAGGTCCTGTTGTTGATCGGAGTGTGAAACCTGGACCTACCGTTAATCGCGAGTTAAAACCTTCTGATTAGCCCAATCTAATTTTTTTTCAACTTCAAGTTCATCTTTATCTGCTGATCAAGATGAAAAACAAAAAGAAACCGATAAAAAAAGAGTTGCCTGTAGACAATAAAAAAGTGCCATTGAACAGGGAAGTTCCTATTAAAAGGGAATATCAAGAATATTTGTCATGATATTAAAACCACCATTTAGAATCCCAGGTTTTTATAACTGATTTTTACACAGCTTTGCTTCTGCTACATAAGATTCATACCACCCATTTAAAAATAATTACACTCACTGAAACAAGCATTGAAATTAAATGTTTAATCTTTTCTTAAGCTCCATTCTAGGATAGCAACACCCCTTTTTAACCATTGGAAAATCTTATGAAAAATTTTAAACGATTTACACTGGCAGTTTATATGTTGCTTATGTTGGCTCTTTTTGTTATGCTAACAGTCGGGTTGGTGTTATTCCGGCGATTGCAGTAACAGTAACTTTACTTTTATTCGATACCGCCACATTTAATTCAAATTCGACATTGATTTATGGTCTTGTGAGTCTAGTAACTGCGCCCATATTTAGTTTATTTACCAGGATTTATGATCAACTGAGTGCTAATTCCCAAAAACAACCCACCTCTACAGAAATAAATACCGATAATTTCAAAGAAATCTCAAGTCCAACAAGTACATTAGCTGCAGAATTACGCCCATAACTGAATCCTGTCCTATCTTCATCTTCACCGCTTTTCTCTTTCAAGAAAAACGTACAAGATGAATCTCAAGCTCTAAAAGATACAGAAAATTTAAAATCAGGTTATTCAATCAGCTATAAAGCTTAAGCGATTAAACTAAATAACGATATTTTTTGATTAAAAATATCGTTATTTCTTTAGGTTCAATGTTTAATCAAACATTGAACTAACGGATTCTTCTGAATTAATTCGGCAAATGGTTTTTGCTAACATTTCACTTAAACTCAGTTGTCGAATCTTTTTGCAATGTTTAGCTTCGTCACTTAAGGGGACGGTATCAGTGACTACCAGCTCATTGATAAAGGAGTTTTGAATATCGTTGATCGCATTACCCGATAACACCGGATGCGTACAATAAGCCATAACTGAATGGGCACCATTTTCTTTTAGAGATTTTGCCGCTAAACACAGTGTACCGCTGGTATCGACGATGTCATCGACGAGTAAACAATGACGATCCTTAACCTCACCAATGATATGCATGACTTCAGTTTTATTCGGGCCGGTACGCCGTTTATCGATGATGGCGATATCGGCATCATTAAAGCGTTTAGCAATCGCACGCGCTCTGACCACGCCGCCGACATCGGGTGAGACAACAATTAATTGTTCATTGCTTTTATAAAGTTGTTGTCCTTCCATATCGCGTAGGATTTCCGGTGTGGCATAGACATTGTCTACAGGGATATCAAAGAATCCTTGAATTTGATCGGCATGTAGATCCACCGTGAGTAAACGACTAATACCCACCGCTGTCATCATATCGGCAACGACGCGTGCGGTAATGGGAACACGTGAGGAACGAATGCGTCGATCTTGACGGCCGTAGCCAAAATAAGGAACGACCGCAGTGATCCGTTTAGCCGACGCACGACGTAAGGCGTCAGCCATAATGATAAGTTCCATAAGATTGTTATTAACCGGCGGACAAGTCGGTTGCATAATGAAGACATCTTGTCCTCTGACGTTTTGTAGGATCTCTACCATGATTTCACCGTCACTAAAATGACCAACGGTGGCTTTACCTAATTCCTTGCCCAAATGCTTAGCTACTTTTTCAGCTAAAGGTCGGTTGGCATTACCCGTAAAGAGCATCATTTCAGACACAGATTACCTCATCGTGTTAAATAAAAGGAATGGATAGGTATGGCTGGGGTGCTAGGATTCGAACCTAGGAATGCCGAGATCAAAACCCGGTGCCTTACCACTTGGCGACACCCCAATTTTTCATTATTTGATGTAAAGGTGAAGTGGTTAACCCTTTACACACAAAGCCTCGATAAGGCTCTTTAATTTTTTCTAGCAATGTTTCAGCGGTTATTTTTGACTGCAGTGTGGCAAAAATACACGCACCGGTCCCTGACAAGCGAGCAGGAGCATAATGATTTAAGAAGTCTAAGCCTTCGGCAATCACTGGATAATCCTGCCTAACGATGTCTTCAAAATCATTATGTGTAGTTAATGATCCGCTTAAAAAGGTTTGTATTTTGATGGGTGTTGTTTTGTATGTCAATCGTGGATGTGAAAAAAGTTTTGTAGTTGAAATCGTGATGGGTGGAATCATTACTACAAACCATTTTTCAGGTAATGTTATCTCATATAATTTTTCACCTATTCCTTCAGCCCAACTACTTTTACCGTGTATAAAGTTCGGTACATCGGCGCCGAGTGTCATACCTAAGTGGATTAATTCGTGCAAAGGGAGATGCAATTTCCATAAATGATTTAAAACGACCAATGTGGTGGCGGCGTTGGAACTGCCGCCGCCTAAACCACCACCTATCGGAATCCGTTTTTTTATCAGGATATCGACACCGGGCGCGTTTTTAGTTCTATCTTGTAATAAGAGCGCCGCTTTAATCACTAAGTTATCTTCATCGGGAATGATGGCTGCCGTGACGGGATTGAGTAATGATAAGCAGGTGCAGTTGATTTGTGGATCGTTGCGCGGTGTAAAGCTTAATTCATCGCAGTAATCAACCAGTTGGAAAACGGTTTGTAGTTCATGATAGTGATCGGCTCTACGCTGGGTAAGGTGTAAAAAAAGATTTAATTTAGCAGGGGCTGGCCAATAGGTCATGGTTCTATACTCACAGCAGTTGGGTTTTGGCAAGGCGTCTATTATTTAATGTCCCAATGGTTAAGCTTAATTCTGACTTGCCATTGACAATTGGAAAGTTCGATGCGATCCGGCAAGTCAATCTTTCCAATATTAGTAAAATGTTGATAGGCAACGCGCCAACCGGATTGGCGAAGTTGCATGATACGATTATAAGCGTCGAGATTGATCGTATAGTGTGATTCGGGAGCGGGTAGACCACGTAACCAATAATAGAAATGGGATACCGGTAAATTTAAGCCTAATTGATCATGTAAAAGTTGTTCTGAAGTTTGTGCATGATAGGTTTTTTGATGCGTCGTTAAACTGATTTGGTAACGATTACCAGTGAGTACTGCACTTTGTGTGCCTAAAGGTCCAAATAAATTGAGTTGATAATTGGGATAGATTTGTTCCCAGCTAAACGAGGCATTGACACCATAGCCGGAGGTTTCGCGTATGGCAAGATTGCCATTGACACGAAAATTCTGTATAGCATTCAATTGAGCTTTACGGTGTGCCCAAGGAAGATAATGATTAACTATTTTTGGCTGAGGAAGAGGTGTGATCGTTTGTGTAAAGCTAGCGCAACTGCTCAAAAAAACCGCTAAAATAATGACACTAATCTTTTTCATAAAAAATTTATCAGTATACTATTACATGAGGTCGTTAAGTATTCTATGCGTCTAACTCGTATCTATCAACCACAAGCGGCACAGTCAGGACAAATAGTAAACCTTTCTAAAGAGGCCTCAGGACATTTAATTCGTGTATTGCGTTTGCAGGCCAATGATAAGTTCATCGTGTTTAATGGCAAGGTGGGTGAATTTCAGGCTACTATTATTGAACTGACTAAAAGCACAGTCACCGTAATGTTAGGTGAATTTAATGCGGTAAATCGTGAACCACCCCTACAAATAACCTTAGCGCAAGCGGTACTCCGATCTGAAAAAATGGATTATATGTTGCAAAAAGCGGTGGAGCTAGGTGTGAGTCGTTTTATACCGTTGTTAACAGCCCATAGCACATTTTGAAGTTAGCACCACCTGAGCGTTGGCAAAAACGTTGTTTACATTGGCAAGGTGTGATGTTGGCGGCCTGCGAACAATCCGCAAGAACCCGTTTGCCGAAATTAGAAAACCCAATGACCTTTGATCTTGCCACCACAGCGATCAAAGCGGATCAACGAGTCATTTTACAGCCGGGTGCTCAACAATTTATCGATTCTCTGTCGAGATGTCAGAATATCGCGATACTGGTGGGGCCCAAGGCGGTTTTGGTCAAAAAATGAATTAAAATGTGCTAAGGCTGCCGATTATAATCCTATGCAGCTAGGACCGCGGGTTTTGAGGGCAGAAACGGTCGGTTTAGCGGCCGTGAGTCTCTTACAAGGTTTATATGGAGATTTTTAAATCAGTTACATTGTCGTTGATGTAATGCGATACCGGCAACATAAGTGGCTTGAATCGCCCGATCATTACCTAATGTAATTAATGTAAAAAGCTTTTCTTTTAAATTGTTCGCTCGTTCGCTACGATACTTTAATTAAGGGTGTTGCGTGTAATCCAATACGACAAAATCAGCATCGTAATCTTTTGCTAAACTACCAATTCGATTTTCTAAACCTAACGCCTTAGCCCCGCTGCGAGTAATTCGATACAATGATTCTAAAGGATCCATGTTATGGTTTTGCAAACGTAAAACCTTATAGGCTTCATTTAATGTTTGTAGCATAGAGAAGCTAGTACTAGTACCGACATCAGTGCCGATTCCTATTCGAATATTCAGTTTGTTGAGCCGACGTAGATTGCAAAGTCCTTTCCCAAGAAAGAGATTTGACGTTGGACAAAAAGCGATTGCAGAATGAGTCCTGGCTAATCGTCTGTATTCATCATTCTGTAAATGCAATGCATGGGCAAACACTGAACGTTTTCATAACAAACCATGATGTTCGTAAACATCCAAGTAATTTGCACGTTCGGAAAATAAGGATTTGACCCATTGGATCTCTTCTAGATTTTCAGAAAGATGCGTATGCAAATAGATATCAGGAAATTCACGCAGTAACTTTGCTGGCACATCAAGTTGTTCTAATGAGCTTGTGGGTGCAAAGTGGGGAGTAACTGCATAATGTAACCGCCCCCTTGACGATGCCAACGTTCTATAAGTGCTTTACTATCAACATAAGCAGATTCGGGTGTATCTAGTAAATAACTCGGTGCATTGCGATCCATCAACACTTTACCGCTAATCATTCTTAATTGACGGTGTTGTGCAGCCTGAAAAAAAGCGTGTACGGAATTGGGATGGCTTGTCGTAAAGACTAAAGCACTGGTTGTTCCACTTCGCAAAAGTTCCGTTAAAAAGGTATCGGCTATCCCACTTGAAACCTCGGGATCAGCTAATTTTTTTTCGGCAGGATAAACATATTCTTGCAATCAATCCAATAATTTCCAAATAAGAAGCAATAATATCATTTGTGGATAATGAACATGTGTATCGATAAATCCAGGAAGGATAAGCGCGTGTGGGTAATGTGTAATTGGAAATTTAGGAGGTATTCAACTAAGTATTCCTCACTCGACCCAATGCCAACAATCCGCCCTTGGTCGACTATTAATAGACCATCTTCATAATAGACATAGGAAGTTTCCTGCTGAACTTTACAAGGATCTTTTGTAAAATAGAGTAGTGCGGCCCGATAAGCTTGACTGGTTAGACTTATTTTCATAATTGTTTTTTCCATAGTTCCGCCGATGAATGGATTTTAAAGATAATATTAAAAAATGCATCATTGAATTTTTTTTGAATTTAAAAAGCGACTTATTTGTTGAGTGAGTTTAGGTTGATTCAAATTGGCTAGGGTATAGTGTTCTAATACCTGAAAAAAGCCTTTAAAGCTTGATGCAAAATATTTTTTATAGAACAATGGGGTTTAATAATACAATGGTCGTTAGCTTGCTTAAAACATTCTACTAAATAAAAATTAGATTCGGTTTTTTTTAATATCTCAGCGAGTGTATAATTGAGCGTAGTATCGATTAATTGAAGTCCTCCGCCTTTACCTTGTAAGGTTTTTATATAACCTGAATGGGCTAGATGATGCACAACCTTGACAAGATGATTTTTAGAAATTTTATAAAAATGGGCTATTTCTACAATCGTTGCTGTCTTTTTGGGCATGTGACTTAAGTAAAGTAAAACCCTTAAAGAGAATCATAATTAAAGTGTTAATTGCATAATTAAATCGAAATTATTTTTTTCGTAAAACTTGACAGTTTTTTACCCAATTAAAACATATATTTTTAATATATATTTAAAGCTTACTTGATAAATACATTGATGACCACTATGAAAATTGTTATCCCATGAAATTTTAGAGAGGTGCTTTAGTCATTTAATATTTATCTTGGGAAAATTAATGATACAACTTGATCCGCTTTTTTTATCCCGTTTACAATTTGCCTGGGTAATTGCTTTCCATATCTTACTACCTGCGTTTACCATTGGATTGGCTTCCTTTATTGCGGTGTTAGAAGGGATGAGCTTTTTTACCAAGCGTAGCATTTATTTACGTCTTTCTAACTTTTGGATCAAAATATTTGCGATTTCATTTGGAATAGGCGTGGTATCAGGGATTGTCATGCCCTTTCAGTTTGGTACTAATTGGAGTCGTTTTTCCGATGCAACGGCGAATGTTTTATCTCCCTTATTAGCTTATGAAGGGTTAACCGCTTTTTTTTAGAAGCGTCTTTTCTAGGGGTGTTATTATTTGCCCGTAAATTGGTTCCACGTTGGGCACACTTCTTTTCTGCATTAATGGTGGCTTTTGGAACCTTATTATCGGCTTTTTGGATATTAGTGACGAATAGTTGGATGCAAACACCTGCTGGCTTTAAATTGATCGATGGTCCTTTTTTTCTACCAACTGGCTAGCTATTATATTCAATCCTTCTTTTCTTTATCGTTTTGCACATACTGTCGTTGGTTTTTATATCACAACAGGTTTTGTGGTTATTGCTGTGGGTGCCTATTTTATTCGTCAGCAGAGATTTGCCGAAGAAGGTCGAAAGATGTTTTCTATGACTACCGCACTTTTAGCCATTTTAGTTCCATTACAAATTGTTTTAGGTGATGTACACGGTCTCAACACATTGAAGTATCAGCCGGCTAAATTAGCGGCGATTGAAGCTCATTGGACGCCTGAAAGACGCGCACCACTTATCTTGTTTGCGATTCCCGATCAGAAAAAACAAATGAATCATGATGTGTTAAAAATACCTCTATTAGGTAGCATTATTCTAACCTATCATATCAATGGACTTGTTCCAGGATTAACACAATTTCCTGTTAAGAATCGTGCTCCTGTCGCTATTCCATTTTTTTCTTTTCGAATTATAATGGGTTTGGGTGCTATAATGTTATTGTTCATTTTAATGAGTTTATGGTTGTGATTTAAACATCGATTATTTGAGACTGATTGGTTTTCTGACGATATTAGCCGGCTGGTGACGACCGAAGTAGGGCGTCAACCTTGGACTGTTTATGGTTTATTAAGCACCTCTCAGTCGGTGAGTCCTTCACTCTCCGATGCTGATGTTTTACTTTCCTTATTAGGCTATATGTTGGTTTATCTGATTATTTTTCCGGTAGGAATTTTTTTAATGACACGAGTTACGCGGAAAGGGTTCATTGATGAGCCTAACGCGCCTGTTGCGGGACAACAAATCAAGCAATCCTATTTAACTAAGCCGGAGTTTTCAAATGACCAATAATTTGATTATATTATGGACATTGATACTCGGTATCGGCGTTTTTTTCTATGTTTTACTCGATGGATTTGATCTCGGTGTCAGTATTCTTTATGCCTTTGCACCGAATCGCGAATCACGTAAATTAATCATGAATTCTATTGCCCTGTTTGGGATGGTAATGAAACGCGGTTAATATTTTGGGTACGGTGGGATTGTTAGCGGCATTTCCTTTGGCGTTTGCTATTATTTTTCCTGCGGTTTATTTCCCTGTTGTTATTACGTTACTTGCGCTGATCTTTCGCGGTGTGGCCTTTGAGTTTCATTTTGGTGAAGTGGCGCATGTCACCCTATGGGATCGCGCTTTTAGTTACGGATCCTTAATTGCAACCTTTGTTCAAGGTATTATTTTGGGTGCGTTTATTTAAGGATTTGCAGTAAAAGGTTGATTATTTGTCGGTAGCTCTTGGGATTGTTTTACACCGTTTTTATTATTTACAGGATTAGCCTTGGTTTTTGGATATGGCTTATTATGTGCAGGGTGGTTAATTTTAAAAACTGAAGGCGAATTACAAAAAGGTCTGCACGTTACCAAGGACGGATATGTTTAATCGGTGTCATCGTTGCAATGGTTATTGTTTCTATATGGACACCGTTTGTGGATGATTCTGTCCGACAACGTTGATTTACTTGGCCAAATCTGCTTTATTTTTCACCTATCCCTCTAATTGCTGCCGTCTTAGCCATCGTGGAATGGCGTTTACTCAAAAAATCTAATGATATTATGCCTTTTTTGGGGCGTTAGCCTTATTTTTACTGAGTTATTTAGGTTTAGCGCTCAGTTTATTTCCAATGATAGTTCCTTTGCATTTTACGATTTGGCAAGCGGCTCCTTCCTCCGAAACGCAACTCTTTCTTCCTATTGGTACGTTGGTTTTATTACCTATTATTTTGATTTATACGGCTTGGTCTTATTGGGTATTCTGGGGAAAAGTCCAAGCAGACGTGGGTTATTAATGACATCTTGTTTCGTTTATCGCCTAAGCTTCGTGAGTTTGCTTAGTGTCAAAAAGTTATTGCCAAAGATATGGGAGAATAATCCCATATAATCAATAGGCTTTTGATGTAGGAAAGCCAATGTCAATGGATTAATGCGTACACATTTTAGGGCTTAATGGCCCAATTTCCCTCGAGTGTCAAGATACGTTTTTAAATATATATATTATTTATGTTATATACTAAATTCAACAAAGAAAATTAAGATTCAAGTTTAGGTTTAGAATGGTGACTTTAACCAACATCCAGAACCAGCATTGGAAAGATTTTGATTTTTTAGCGTCACTTCCCACTTTACTTTATTAATTTAGAATTATTATGGCAAAAAAATCGAAACGTGTTATTGATCCTTTTGCAGCACGCGAAGCCAGTAAATACGATAATCCCATTCCTAGTCGCGAGTATATTTTAGATTTCTTCAAAAAGTGTGGACATCTCGTAAAACGCGACGAACTGAATCAACGTTTAGGTTTAAACGATCCCGAACGTCAAGAAGCTTTGCGACGCCGTTTGCGAGCCATGGAACGTGATGGACAGATTGTTCTAACGCGTCGCGAAGGTTATGGTTTGCCCGATAAAATGAATTTAGTACGCGGTCGAGTGATTGGACATCGTGATGGTTTTGGTTTTTTAGTTCCGGATGATGGCAGTGATGATCTTTACTTAAGTGCGCGACAAATGCAGTTAGTGTTTCATGGTGATAGAGTTTTAGCGCGCGTCATTGGCACTGATCGACGTAATCGACGCGAAGGTGTGATTGCTGAGATCTTGGAACGAAATACGCCCTCTCTAGTGGGTCGTTTTTTTAAAGATAAGGGTGTCGCTTTTGTGGTGCCTTCGAATAATCGAATTACTCAAGATATCTTAATCAGTGTGGATGATGAAAGTGCCGCAACATCGGGACAGATGGTGATGGTCGAAATCCTTTGCTTTCCAAGCTTTCGTCAACAAGCGATAGGTCGGATTACTGAAATACTCGGTGAACATATGGCGCCGGGTTTAGAAATAGAAGTAGCGATACATAACTATAATCTTCCGCATGTCTGGCCTGATTCAGTACAGGAAGAGATTGAAGCTTTACAAGCCGGCGTTTTACCGAGCGATGAGCAAGAGCAACGCGTTGATTTACAAGATTTAGCCTTTGTTACCATTGATGGTGCGGATGCCGAGGATTTTGATGATGCGGTTTATTGTGAGCGTCAAAAAAGACAGTGGCGTTTAGTGGTGGCGATTGCCGATGTCAGTCATTATATCTGCCCGCAAAGTGAGCTCGATAAAGAAGCAGAAGCGCGTGGTAATTCGGTTTATTTTCCGAATGGTGTATTACCCATGTTACCCGAAGTACTTTCCAATGAGCTTTGTTCATTAAAGCCAAAGGTCCAGCGCTTATGTATGGTGTGTGATATGATCATTTCCAGTAAAGGAGAGTTAAAACAGAGTCAATTCTATTCAGCACTGATCCATTCTCGGGCGCGTTTAATTTACAATGAAGTGGCGGCTTGGTTAACGACGAATAAATGCCCTCCAGACTATAAAAATTTATTACCGCATTTACAAAATCTGCATAGCCTTTATCAAGTATTACGCCAAACCCGTGAAGCGCGGGGTGCAATTGATTTTGAGACGACTGAAACCCAAGTTATTTTTGGACCAAATCGAAAAATCAAACAGATCATTCCGAGTGTGCGTACCGTGGCGCATCGTATTATTGAAGAATGTATGTTACTGGCGAATGTATCGGCGGCCCATTTTTTATTGAAAGCTAAAATTCCAACGTTATTTCGAATTCATGCTGCGCCCGCCGCAGAAAAATTAGCCGATTTAAAAAACTTTCTAGCGGAATTGGGTTTGCGTTTTCCGAATAAAAAAAATATCACTCCCGAGGATTATTCAAATTTATTAAAGGTCGTGGCTGACAGACCGGATGCCCATTTGATTCAAACGGTTATGCTGCGATCCTTGAGTCAAGCCATTTATAGTCCCGAAAATAAAGGACATTTTGGTTTGGCATTTGATGCTTACGCCCATTTTACTTCGCCGATCCGTCGTTATCCTGATTTATTAGTCCATAGGGCGATACGTCATGTATTAGCAAAACGCAAACCGAAGAATTTTTTCTATGATAAAATTACCATTTCGCGTTTAGGTGAACATTGTTCGACCACCGAACGTCGTGCCGATGAAGCCACGCGTGAAGTATTGGATTGGTTGAAATGTGAATACATGCGCGATCGAGTGGGTGAAACCTTTGATGGGATCATTACCAGCGTCACCGGTTTTGGTATATTTGTTGAATTAAAAAATATTTATGTTGAAGGCTTAGTGCATGTCACGGCTTTACATAATGACTATTATCAATTTGATGCTCAGCGTCATTGCTTACAAGGTGAACGTACCGGCATCATCTATCGTTTAGGCGATAGTATCCAGGTTAGAATCGGGCGTGTTGATCTGGATCAACGTAAGATTGATTTTGAACTGATTGAACCCGCTGCAGAAAAAACGGAAAAAAAAGCATAAGAAATATAAAAAAAAGAAAATAGTGTGACCTTTATTTATTAAGCCCACATTGCTTCTCAATGCCGATAGAGGGATTAATTAGCCTGGGATGGTTGAAAAAAGAGGTAGAGGATATCGATGTTTTATTAAATTAAGTGAATTGGGCGTAGAACCTTTTCTTGTTCTTTTTTTTATTAATTTGGATACAACTATTGATAAAGCTCCCTAAACCTAACCCTAGCGCTAAGCCTATAGGCGGTAACAGTAACGGTGAAATAGACGTTAAACCCAAGCCGATTAAAGTAATCATAGCGCTTAAGCCAATTAAAAGACCTATTGAAATCGAAAGTACCCAGAAATCTATCTGAATAGCTCGCCAGTGAGCCAGCTTAATCGGAATATAATCTAATTCACTTTGATAAAACAACCAATCTTTAAAATTTTTAGCTAATTTTTTTGAAATTGTTTAGATTTTTGTTCATCTGAAAAATTAAATTCCATGGTGATAGGTAATAATTTTATTTGCAATGGAGTCGTTTTTTAAATTGAAAAGAAAATAGTCGCAATGCCTTCAGGAATCTTTTTATTGTTATTAGCAAGCTCTGCGAACTTATTTTCGTCTTTAGCTATTATCTCTAAATGTTAGCTAACCTTAATAGTGTTGCTATCCTCCTTTGTATTAACCTGAAATCCTTTAGAAATATTTTTGCTGTAATTTCCTGAATTAGAACAATAATAATCAGTATACCCAAGTACTTGAAAGACAATTAATGACAAAGTGCCAGGAATCCAGATCGGCTCCACCAAACATAATAAGATAAAGGATAATATTTCTTTAATCATTAATCTGATAATCATTTTCCAAAGCTTTTTGTAAATCTTATAAACTAATGGCTTTTGGTTTAACACCGCCTCTAAATCTTCTAAGCTAATTTTTTTCGCTAAGTACCGTAAAAGAGATCACATAAATTAATGTTATTTTGTTCGAGTGTCGCAAGCAAATCATCTGAGCTATTGTTTTTTTGTTCGAGTGCGGTATGGAGATTATTTAAACAATCAAATCGTTTTTGTAAATCTTCAGTAATCGCATAATCAGCACCTCGAGAAATATGGAATTCATTACTTGCTGTAAATTCGAAAAAATCTTGCTTTTTTAATAGGGATATGTCTTCGCGGGTCTTTTTAAGTCCTTTTAAAACAAGTTTTTGAGCAGGAGAGAGTAAAAATTTTAAAAATTTATATTTTAAAAAATCAAAATTTTCAAGATTTATTTGAAGTGCTAAACTGTGGAGCACGATGAAATCCTTATATGTTTTAGTTACTTTTCCTTACACTAGAGTAAAATTTTATCATGAGTTCTATGCTTAAAAAAGAATTTATTTTTGGTTTTCATGCGATTACTGCGTTATTAAGATCGCAACCTAAAAAAATCTTCCGGCTCTATCGGCATGAAGGGCGTGATGATAAACGGATGCAAGCGCTTTTGCAGTTGGCCGAGGCCCATGCTATTCCCATACAAAGTGTATCGAAGCAGCAATGTGATACCTGGTCAAATGCTGGCGTTCATCAAGGGATACTAGCGGAGATAAAGGCGGCAAAATCATTAAATGAACACGACTTTTTCAGTTTGCTGGCACAACGGTTGCAAGATGAAAGCAGACCGCCTTTTTTATTAGTGTTAGATGAGGTTCAGGATCCACATAATTTAGGAGCCTGTTTACGTTCTGCTAATGTTGCTGGAGTGGATGCTGTCATCATTCCCCAGGATCGTTCGGCGAGTATGACCGCGATGGTACGAAAAATAGCGGCCGGTGCGGCTGAAACGACACCGCTCTTTTCTGTTATTAATTTGGCCAGTACCTTAGAGAAATTAAAAAAGGCAGGCGTTTGGTGTTATGGTTTAGATCAATCCGCAGCTCAGCTTATTTATGATACCGCATTGACGGGTGCACTGGCGTTGATATTGGGTGCTGAAGGTAAAGGTTTGCGCCGTTTAACTAGAGAACGTTGCGATGGTTTGGTGGCTATTCCGATGGTCGGGACGGTGAGTAGTTTAAACGTTTCAGTGGCAGCCGGAATCTGTTTATTCGAAGCGTTTAGGCAAAGACGATAAATTAATTATGATAATGGGTTGCAAAGTCGCGGTCAAATAAAGTTCTTTTTTCACTAGAGTTTTTGTCTGTGTTGCTTAACTTGCAATCCGTAAGTATCTTGAATACACTTCGGTTACTTCATCCTCACAGCGACCTTGCTAAAAATTCATGCTTGTGAGTCGATAAAAGAGTGTTGGTGAGAGATCAACTTTATAATTAAAACTGCAAGGAGACCTTGATATGTGTCGTAAATTCTTCCCAGCCATCGTGATTATTATTGCTGTTCTGATGGCTATCGCTGCAAGTCTTGCTAAACCGGAGTCGGTGGATACGATTGTGATGGTTTCACGATTCTTCGATATTATGCTGCCGATCTTAGCGGCGGGTGCATTGATCAAGTATTTATGCTGTCCTCGTTCACACAAAGGCTGACATTGTGGCTGTGATCATTGCTAAGATGTGTAATAAAAAAGTAATGTGGCTATTTTTTACTCTTTTTAATCGCTGTTACTATTAGTTGCAAGCGGGATTTGTGCATTTTTATTTGACTCGGATCCCGCCTTTAAAATTGCGGGATATGCAAGGAGAAAGCCGATCCGCGTTTAATAATACAGCCAGCCTAATACTCAAATTATAACCGTTCTAATAAAGTCTTTGTTATGTCAGCGCTTGATCAAGATATCTATTATATGCAACAAGCTTTACAGGCCGCACAGCTTGCAAAAATGCAAGATGAGGTTCCGGTGGGTGCTGTATTGGTAGTCGATCAACAGATCATCGGTAGTGCTTATAATCAAACGTTGATGCAGTGTGACCCCACTGCGCATGCTGAAATTCTGTTACTACAACAAGCCGCCAAACAATTAAAGAATCATCGTTTATTAGAGGCAACGGTGTATGTTACCTTAGAACCTTGTTTAATGTGTGTGGGAGCTATGATCCAAGCACGCATTAAACGTTTGGTATTTGGTGCTTATGATTCGCGTTTGGGTGGAATAACCCGATATGGGTCTTTGTTAAAGGGCCCTAATCATCGCTTTGATGTGACAGATGGACTATTAGCTGAAACTTGTGCAGAAAAATTAAAGCAATTTTTTAAACAAAAGCGACATAGTCGACAAAATTCTGATTAAATCGTATGAGAATAACATACCTAACAATATACCCTCTTTAAGTCAGTTAAGCCTGGATGCAGCCCATGGAATAAGCCAAGATGTGGACATGAGCGTTCGCATTGCAAAAAAACATATTTATATCAGAAGCATTCTTCTCAAACCTTTACACCAACTTGCACTGCGTGCGCTGAAAAACTCTTATCACAGGTTGGTTCTGCAGCCGTTTGAAATGCAGATTAAGCAATAGCAACAAACTCAATACATGGGTTATTCAGCAGAGGATTTAGAATCCGCACGTTCGGCTAAGCTGGAATTAAAAAAATTACAAGAAGCTGATAGTGCGTTGTATTGGCTGGCTCGAGCCAATGATTTACAAGACATCGTTAGCTTTTTTGAAACAGAAAGAAAGGATTGTAGGATGCTATTTTCTACAGAAACGAGAAATGCAGTCGTTTATAAACTCGCTGAATTGGGGGATCAAGAAAATATCGATAAGCTATTAAATTTAGCCATTGAGCCTTCAGACCGTATGTCTATGCTGACATCAGTTATCGAGGGCACTTGTAAAGGTGGACAAGCAGCTATTTTAAACAATCTTTTTAAAGAAAAATGTCAAACGGAAGAGGATAAAAACCGCTGCCAAAATTACCTCACCGAGCAAGCTTCTAGTTTATTGGGTAACGCGTGTGCCAGTGGTAATTTGGACAGTGTTGAGTTTGTATTAGAACGGATACCTAAAACAGAGCATAAGAGAATGATTAGCGAAGTTGATGAAGCATTTCGCTATCATGTACTGAGAGAAGCTTGTCGAAGTGGAAACTCAGACGTTGTGGATCGATTGCTTAAACCCTTTTATCAAGAAAAAATTGATAGAATTTTTTTGCCTACTTTGAAAGAAACCAGAGAGCTACCGCTTCCTTTTCCTTATGCTAATGTTTTATTTTATGATAGTGTCAAAATAAACCAACATATTTTATCCAAGGTAGTCAGTCCTGAATGTCGTGAAAAAATAGTGACTTCAGAAACCTTTATTTATCCTTTAACACAATCCTTTGTCATCGAAGAAGAGGAACGATCATTTGGGCTTTTAAGCCAAGTGCCCAAACAACAGTTTGAGTTAGTACAACGAGCTGTTACCTTAGAACTCAATAAACAAGGTTAAGAGGTTGTCAAACAGAGATTTGAAAAGGATTGTGAGGTTTTAGAAAGTTCTCCATCGGTTTCTATCAAAAGTTTCGCTCTGCTATATAAGGATTTAAACTAGAGGGGGAAGAGAAAAGGCTAAAAAGGAAAGAAGGTATCCGAATTTAAGTATACAAAAG
>CAYQIE010000085.1:0-64029 GCA_964417505.1 Rickettsiella sp.
TAGTTTAAATCCTTATATAGCAGAGCGAAACTCTTGACTAAGCTAAAAATTTAAATTTCATTTTGCAGCATTAATTATAAATACTCCCGAAACTCCTGTAGACGTTAAACCATTTTGCAATAGATAGGTGACTATCATATTGATTTCAAAAACAAGAAAACTGAGATCGATATTTTTTTCTTTAAAAAATTGAATACTCTCTTTAAGCGTCCGCCAATAATCATTAAAAGTGCCTGTTACGGTGTCTTCAGCTTTTGTCAAGGATGCCAGAAATTTATTCGGCTATCGCTTGTAATGAGGTCGAGGGTTGATTGATATCCTGAGGTAAGCTGGATTGAGCTTCAACGCGTTGACTATCTTTTTCGGGAGCTTGCTTAAGCCCTTCGGTAAAATTAAATAACTTAATTAAGCTTAATTTGAGAAGTTCCTTTTTTCCATAAATATCTTTTATTAATTTTTTATTCCTTTTTAATAAAATCTCATAGTCTATCACATAAAAAAGTTCGATGATTTTTTCATAAAAATTTGATTTTTTTTCAGCTAAAGTTTTAGCACCTGGAAATCGGCTTTCGTCCAAATAATAGGAAGCATTTTTTAGATTTCCATGAATCCTCATATTACAACCGAAATCACGACTAATTAACGGAGCTTCATCATTCAGAACAACTACCTGGGTCTCATTCAGATCAATACCTAACTGGTTTAAGGCAAAAGGGAAATCGCAATATTATCTTTTGGCACATCAAAAAAACTATTATATACGAAAATATACTTTACCTGTCCTTCTAATATCTTGGGATAAGTCTCTACTTCTTTGACACCTTCCTCGATCTCACGGTTGCCAACCTGCATACAACCCACCGCTTTCAAAAAAGGCTCCTTGAGCCATCTTATATAAGTTATTCGTTATTACACTGTCATACTTAGGGACAATAAAAATTTTATTATCATAGGTGATACCAAATTCTACAGTGCCTTGAATGGCATTTTGATTACCCTGATAAAGGTAGGTATCGGTCGATATTAGTTTTTTTTATAAAAAACACCGTTAGGCTGATTTGAATTTTCAGCTAAACACACACCTAAATCCATTAAATTAGAATTACTTAGACTTTTTCCATAAACTAATTGGTTGTCTTTTCTAAGCTCGGCTTGTTGAGATAAATATTCATGGATACTTTGTTTTTGAGTTTTCCAAATTTTCTTGTGCAGTCTTGTCGACAATGTTCAATAACACAGTCAAATTATCCTTAGCTTCGCTGTTTTTAGCGGATCTGAATTAGCATTTTTTTCGGGTGTGGGAGTATTTTTTTCAATCAAGTCTCTAACTTTACCCATGGCCTATAATTTTTTTTAGCATACTCCATCTTTTTTTCTTGCGATGGAGATAAAATACTTTCTAGATGTTTTTGTAAAGGGATCCGATGAATCGATAGCAAGAATTTTTTTAAGTTTAATTGGCATAAATTATCTCCATTAAAAAAAATTTTGAAAACAATATATAAAAACTTAAAAACTATTTTTTCTGCTTCAATTCAGAGTGAGTAAACTTTGGTTCTGCACCTTGAAATAAACGTTGAATATTTGAGAAATGTCGGGCTATTAGTAATATTGTCATTAAAAAGATAGGTAAATAAACCGGCAACGGATATGTATAAAAAACATACAAAAACGTCACTATTGCCACTAACATGGATGCAACAGAGATATAACGAAATAAAAACAATACCACACCCCAACTCAATAATCCTATTAAGCCTAAAGGCCAAGCTAAAGCAATTAATCCACCCAATGCCGTTGCCACACCTTTTCCACCGCGAAAACCAAAAAAAATAGGATATAAATGACCTATAAAAGCAAAAAAAGCGATCCAAGCTAACGCAGCGAGAGGCAACCCGCATAATTTAGATAATACCACTGGAATCCATCCTTTGAGCACATCTGCCAATAAAACAATTATTGCTAATTTTTTTCCGCCTATCCTGAGGATATTACTAGCCCCTGGATTTCCTGAACCTTGCGTACGCGGATCAGGTAGTCCCGTACATTTACTCACTATGATTGCACTCGATAAAGAGCCCTGTAAATACGCCATTAGGATAAAAACAAAGAGTAGTAACATAAATTTCCTAGATAACCCTTTTTTAAAATATTCGCATCTTGGATAGCGGCCACGGTATAATATAAATGATAAATAATTTTCGTAATAGAAAATTACACTGGACTGATGCGAAAAAGGTTACTTTTCTGACGCGACGTCTATTTATCGAGGAACGGAGTTTATTCAAGATAAATGCGTACCACAGATAAAGTTGACAACAAAGCCATAGCGCAAAAGAGGTTTTTCGCATCAGTCCCGTTACAAATTAGTCAATTTATAGTAATAATTATTTAAGGCCCTGACATGACGCCCAAAGCGGATAATTTAATCTGGATCGATCTCGAAATGACAGGACTTGATACCAATCAAGATAAAATTATCGAGATTGCTACCATTATCACAGATTCTCAACTAGAGATTATAGAAGAGGGTCCTGTGTTTGCGATATTCCAAACTGAACAACTATTGGCCGATATGGATGATTGGAATAAACGCCAACATAAGGGATCAGGTTTACTCGATCGAGTAAGAGCCAGTAAAACGACCGAAGAAGAAGCCGAAAAGCAAACCTTAGAGTTTATTATGGAACATGTCCCTCCGAATAAATCACCGATGTGTGGTAATAGTATTTGTCAAGATCGTCGCTTTTTGGCCCGCTGTATGCCGGTATTAGAAAAATATTTTCATTATCGGAACTTAGATGTGAGTACGCTAAAAGAATTAGCCTATCGTTGGAATCCAAGCATCTTAGAAGGCTGTAAGAAAAAATCTAAGCATTTGGCTTTAGAAGATGTAGGAGAATCTATTAATGAATTACGTTATTATCGCGAACATCTATTTAAACTTTAACTTTTGAATTAATTCATGCCTTATTACACAACAAATGAATTAAGAAATGGTATGAAGGTCATGTTAGATAATGATCCTTACACGATATTAGAAAATGATTATTTTAAACCAGGAAAAGGACAAGCTTTTAATCGGATTAAACTGCGTAATTTAAAAAATGGTCGTGTTATTGAGCGTACCTTAAAATCTGGAGACAGCTTATCAGCGGCTGATGTATTTGATGTTGAAGTTCAATACCTCTATAACGACGGACATGTTTGGCATTTTATGGATGCCGAAACCTACGAACAATATGCAGCGGATGTAGCCGCGGTGACTGAAGCTAAAATATGGCTAAAGGAACAAGATTCATGCACTCTGACCCTATTTAACGGCATTCCTTTGTGCATTACCCCCGCAAATTTTGTTATTTTAAAAATAGTGGACACCGATCCAGGTGTGCGCGGCGATACATCGGGTGGAGGTGGTAAACCGGCTACTTTAGAAACTGGCGCTATTGTGCGAGTTCCATTGTTTATTCAAATTGGTGAATTAATTAAAGTCGATACCCGTACCGGCGAATATCTTTCTCGAGTGAAAGCATAAAAATTCAAATCGAAAATAGAAACTCACCACCATTAGATTTTTGACTAGGCGTTACGGCGTAGCAATCGAAAGCTGCTCAAGATAAATCAGGATTGAAATTAAATAATAAGCACATGTCAAATACGAAAAATCTGCATAAAAGAAGATGGATGATCGATAAAGATCATCCATCTCAGTTGCGCTCCTGCCCCAATCAACTGCTAAAAAACTTAGCAAGCTAATCCACAAACACTCACTCGACCATTAGCGTTTGTCTTTATTTGGCCATTTTGGCTTGTTTGGATTACCTTGTGGATTGTGTGAAGACTTTTTGTGGACCAACGCCTGCATGACCTGGCTATTGTGGTTTTTGATGTTTCTTATCGTGAGGAAATTTACCTTTGTTCATATGAGCTCCTAATTAAAACATATTAAGTATGTCTCCCTTTAAGCCTAGCAAAGACCTCACTAATTACCATAATATTACTATTGATTGAGCAAAATATGACCAATTTATGTCGGAAATTAAGTAAAGCATAAATTAAAAAAAACAGCTCAAATTAAGATTGAAAAGACAATTTAAACTTAATTATAGATAATGGTTCGCAGTATAGAAAATCTTCAATAATTATCAGCTAAATTCTTAACTTATTCAAATTTACTAAACGTCGCGGTGCAATACGACCATCTTCTAATATTTCACCTACGCCAATAAATTGGCCACTTTTTTGTAATAGTAAACGCAGTAATCCTTGCTCGGGAAGATTCGGCAGTAATACTGCTTGTCCACGATATAGATAATAAGCTGCTGCTTGGGAAATATTTAAAACCGGCCATTCATTTAACAAACTATCTAAACTCAATAGTTTTTGATCACATTCGGCTTGGCTTAAACGTTGTAATTCTTCCAAGCTTACCATTTGTTCAGCATGATAATTTGCGACACTCAAACGACATAAATCAGAAACATACGCGCCACATCCTAAGGCTTCACCGATATCTTCTATTAAAGTACGAATATAGGTGCCTTTACTACATCTAATCTCTAAATTAAGTATTCTCTTCGCATTTGAATTTTTTTCAGCGTTGCCGCTCGATTCGCAATCCTCATGTAGCTTGAATACATTCGGATTACTCATTCGTAAACTGTGTATGGTTACCGTTCGAGGGCTACGTTCTACTACAATACCTTGTCTGGCTAATTTATATAAAGGACGACCTTTATGTTTTAATGCTGAAAACATCGGTGGTATCTGAGAAATCGTTCCGCTAAAAGCCGATAAAATCGCTTCCAATTGATCATTTGAATAGTTAGGAACGGGTCGTGACTCTATCACTTCTCCCTCAGCATCACCTGTGTTGGTTCGAATGCCTAGACAGGCGCTTACAACGTAAGTTTTATCGGCATTCAGCAAAAACTGAGAAAATTTTGTGGCTTCTCCAAAACATAATGGCAGTAAGCCGGTTGCCAAAGGGTCTAAACTTCCTGTATGTCCTACTTTACTTGCCGAAAATAATTGCTTTACTCTTTGTAAAGCTTGATTTGATGTCATCTCTTTAGGTTTATCAAGTAATAAAATACCATTGATCGAACGTTTTTTAGAAGTTAGGGAGTGCATAACTTATTCTTTTAGAAAATAATTATTTAGAACGCTTGGCCTTATCCTTCGCAATAACGCTGTCAATTAAGCTATGGATACAATCACTTTCTTCCATGAAATCATCATAAAAAAAACGCAGCCTAGGTACTTTATGTAATTTTAAACGTTGGGCCAATGCATAACGTAAATGAGAAGAGGCTTTTGTTAATAAGGTAACGGCTAATTTTTTACTTTGTTGTTTATTATTTGATTTTTCTACATCTAATTGTGTAAATAATATATCTGCATAAGAGAGATCAGGTGAAACCTTTATGACATTAATCATAATAAATCTCAAACGACTATCCGCTATTTCTTTATTCAAAATAGTATTAAATTCTTTCTTTATCAAATCAGCAATACGCTCTGTGCGACTAAATTCTTTTGGCATTAGAGTGTTCTAGAAATAGAAATACGTTCATACACTTCGATCATATCGCCCACTCGTATATCGGTAAAATTTTTAATACCGATACCACATTCCATACCATGACGAACCTCAGAAGCGTCATCTTTAAATCGGCGTAATGAATGTAATTCACCTTCATGAATTACAACATTATCGCGTAACAAGCGGATTGGTGCATTCCGTCGTACTAATCCCTCTGTCACCATACAGCCAGCAATAACTCCAAGCTTAGCAGAACAAAACACCCCACGAACTTCGGCTAAGCCTAGAATATTTTCTTTTATTTCTGGAGTCAACAAGCCATTCATAATATTTTTAACTTGATCAATCAGGTCATAAATAACGCTATAATAATTCATTATTAGACCTTCATTTTCTACTGTCTTTTTTGCTGTTGCATCCGCTCTTACATTAAATCCTAAAATTAATGCCCTTGAAGCTAAAGCAAGATTGGCATCAGATTCGGTAATTGCCCCTACGCCAACATACACCAATTTTATTTTTACTTCAGAAGTAGAAAGCTTATTCAAAGCTTCTTGTAAAGCTTCAGCCGATCCTTGCATATCAGCTTTTAAAATAATATTTAAGGTCTTAACTTGGTTTTCATCTAACTGACCAAAAATATCATCGGTCTTGATCATTCGCTGTTGCGCTAACTTAGCTTCGCGTAATTTTCCTTCACGGAATAGAGCAATCTCGCGGGCTTTACGTTCATCTGCAACAACTACGGCTCCATCACCGGCCACTAGAGCGCTGGATAGACCTAATACTTCAACGGGCATAGAAGGCCCCGCTGCTTCGACTAACTTACCTCGCTCATCAAGCAAAGCTCTAACACGACCATAAGCAGTCCCTGCTAATAAAAGATCGCCTTTATGTAGTTTTCCTCGCTGTACCAAAATAGTGATAACAGGTCCTTTCCCTTTATCTAAACGCGATTCTATAACTATTCCTTGACCGGGTCCTTCTTGCGGTGCTTTCAGCTCTAACATTTCTGCTTGTACCAAAAGTGAATCTAATAAGTCATCAATGCCAGCACCGGTTTTTGCTGAAACCGGTATAAGCATGGTATCCCCACCCCATTCTTCAGGATTGAGACCTTGTTTGGCTAATTCACTCTTTATTCTATCAAGATCAACTTCTGGCTTATCAATTTTATTGACTGCAACAACAATTGGTACATTAGCTGCTTTGGCATGTTGGATAGCCTCTATAGTTTGTGGCATTACACCATCATCAGCCGCAACAACCAAAACAACAATGTCAGTTACTCGGGTACCGCGTGCCCGCATTGCTGTAAAAGCTGAATGGCCGGGCGTATCCAAGAAGGTAATAACTCCCTTAGGAATTTCTACATGATAAGCACCAATATGTTGTGTAATACCGCCTGCTTCTCCCTGCGTCACTTTAGTACGTCGGATATAATCTAAAAGAGAAGTCTTTCCATGGTCAACATGACCCATGATAGTAACTACCGGTGGACGAATCAGCAATTCACCCATTTGTTGTTGGATGGTGTTCACTAAACCTTCTTCCAATGCATTAGCACTCACAGGTTTAGCAATATGTCCCATTTCTTCTACTACAAGTATGGCGGTATCTTGATCAATAGCTTGATTAATCGTCGCAATCACACCTAACTTCATTAACGTCTTAATAACTTCAGCGGCTTTAACCGACATTTTTTGTGCTAAATCACCCACTGTGATCGTTTCAGGAATACCTACTTCATGCACCACAGCGACGGTTGGTTTTTCAAACTGTTGTTGTAAAAATTGATCCGGCCGCTTGGACTTACCGGTCTTTTTTCGGTAACGGAATTGTTCATCAGATTCATCTTCAAGTTGATAAATCGTTTTATGTCGGTATTTCGCTAGCTCTTTTTCTTTTAGATTACGATTCTTATTCTTTTTGTCACGTTCCATCCTTTCTGAATTAGTGGGTAAAGCAATAACTACTTTTTCGTTAGTGGGTTTAGGTTTTTTTTCAGGATCGCTGGTAGGCGCTATTTTTTTATCAGCTACAGGCGCTTGCTCTTTTTCTACCGTTTCATTAGATAATACGGACGCTCCTTCTACATGGATATTATTTTCAGAAACAGGTTCAACCTGTGCTTCATCCGATACAGCTAACTTTTTTCCTGCTTGAAGCGCTAATTCTTCGGCTTCTTTTATTTCTTTTGCTTCGTTAGCGCGGTTAGTCTCTTCATCTATTAAGCCTTCATTACTTTTCACATAGGTTCTTTTTTTACGAATTTGTACTTTAATCGTTTTGGCTTTACCCGAAGTGTCTTTCACTTTGAGTAAACTCGTGCTTTTACGAGTTCGCGTCAAAGTGATCACCTTTTTAGGATTATTATCCGCAGAAGTCTCTTTTCCATGCTCAGTGGAAACCTTATTTGCAGTTTTATCTTTAATACTTTCAGTCATACTATGCTTCTCCTGCCACTATTTGACAGCTTCAAAAACCTACTAAGTTTTTCTGAGTATATATTGCTAAGTAGCTAACTTACATACCATGCTTTATCCTAACTTATGCTAAAAATCCTCTTTCTTGGTATAGCTTGGTTGTGAACTTTATCTGTGATACTCATTTATCCTTGAATAAACTCCATTTATCGAAAAGTTGACGTCGCGCTATCAGCTAAATAGCAACTTCACATAAGTCTAGTTTATGGAAATCTCTCAAGCCTTTTAATCTCTCAAAAAATAGTAAATTTATTTCACCCTATATTTTTTTTCTTCCTCAAACCAAGGTGCACGTGCTGCCATTATTAGTTTACCGGCCTGTTTACGATCTAATTCGATAATATCTAACAAGTCATCGACTGCCAATTCAGCTAAAGCCTCGCGAGAAGAGACACCTTTTTTAGCTAATATAGTGGCTATCTCTTCAGACATACCTTCTAAGGAAAGTAAATCTTTATGTGGTTTTAAAAATTTATCATGCTCAGAGATTGCCGATTTTTGCTTGGTCGCCGCTTGTGTTGCTAATGCTTCTTTAGCACGATTTTGCAGAGTTTCTACTATTTCTTCATCAAAATCTTCAATATCTAATAGTTCTTGTGGTGATACATACGCAATTTCTTCTAAACTAGTAAATCCCTCTCGTGCTAACATCTCGGCTAACTCTTCATCGATGGCAAGCTGCTCCATAAAAAGGTTTTGTAAACCTTCTGATTCCTTAACCGCCTTTTTTGCCGCTTCTTCTACAGTGATAACATTAATAATCCATCCCGTTAGTTCACTGGCTAAACGAACATTTTGACCATTGCGACCAATAGCTTGCGATAATTGTTCCTCTTGTACCGCCACATCCATCACCTTAGTGTCTTCATCCAACACAATCGATGTAACTTCAGCAGGCGCCATCGCATTAATAACCAATTGAACTGGATTATCATCCCATAGCACTATATCAATTCGTTCGCCGGCTAATTCACTGGAGACGGCTTGTACTCGCGCTCCACGCATACCCACACAAGCACCTATGGGATCGATACGGCCATCATTAGTTTTAACGGCTATTTTTGCACGTGAACCGGGATCGCGCGCTGCACTTTTTATTTCAATCAACTCTTCTCCAATCTCTGGGACTTCTATCTTAAAGAGTTCACTTAACATTTCTGGGCGCGCGCGACTCATCAGTAATTGCGGCCCTCGTACTTGCGGATTTACAGCATATAAATAACCACGTAAACGATCCTCAGATCGTACTTCCTCGCGAGGGATCATTTCTTCACGTGGAACAAAGGCTTCTACGCTGGCTCCCAAATCCACAATCAAGCCTTCGCGTGTAATTCTTTTGACTATCCCTGACAACAATTCGCCAATACGACTGGTATAGGCTTCTGTGATTTTAGCGCGTTCGGCTTCTCTTACTTTCTGGATAATAACTTGTTTAGCCGTTTGCGCTGCAATACGACCAAACTCCACCGAAGGTATATGTTCTTCAATGACATCGCCAATTTGGCTAGTGGTATCCCGCTTTTTAGCTTCACTTAAGAGCATTTGTTTTAAGGGATCAAAAGAAACATTCTCTTCAAGCTGACTATTAGCATCACTTTCATCCGCAACAACTGTCCAACAACGAAAAGTATCATAGTCACCGGTGCGCCGATCGATAGCCACACGGACATCAATATCTTCACCTGTTTTCTTCTTAGTTGCCATCGCTAATGCGGCTTCTATCGCTTTAAAAATTAATTCTTTATCAACATCTTTTTCGTTAGATACCGTCTCTGCCACTAATAAAATTTCTTTTTTCATAGCCTGCCTCCGGTTATTTATTCATCTCAGGCAATACATTCGCACGCAAAATATTGTCCCATGTTAAAACTACTTCTTTCCCATCATCCTGGTTTAACACGACTCCAGCGACGCCCACTGACTGTAAAAAGCCTTTAAATTTACGTTGATTATCAATAGCTGTACGTGTAGAAACACGTACATAATGACCAACATAACGCTGAAAATGCTTTTCTTTAATAAGCGGTCTATCTAAACCCGGCGAAGAAACTTCTAAGTTATAACGGTCTTGCAAAGGATCTTCTACATCCAATAAGGCACTAATCTGACGACTTACTCGCTCGCAGTCAGCCAGTGTAATACCCTTTTCACTATCGATAGTGATACGTAATACACTGTGTTGGCCTTGGGTCAGATAGGTACAAGCCCATAGTTCATAACCCAGGGCTTCAACCGTCGGTAGTATCTTTGTTTCTATCGCTGAATTGTTCTTCATCATCTATACTCTTCGCACTTAAGTTTTTGTCTGCTACCTACCGCGCAATCGTCACCCTTTAAGGGCACACTTGTCAAAAGCCTAATTGCGATGAACATGCACAATAAGGGCTTTGGACATAAAATTATCCATCCCACCAACTAAACTGTGGCAAAAAAGCAAAAACTGCTGATACTTAGAGCACCGCTAGTCAAAATAAAAAGCCCCTTGAAGGGGCCTCTCACACAGTAAAATTGGTAGCGGGGGTAGGATTTGAACCTACGACCTTCGGGTTATGAGCCCGACGAGCTACCAGACTGCTCCACCCCGCGATAGCGGCACAAAGTATACTCCATTTAATGGAGTAATTACAATGGATAAAACATTCTAATTGTGCATTCTGGCTTAAATAATTAACCTCTGTTTAGCGAAAGTAAGAAGCTGAGTCCGGGGTCTGTTGCTCACCTCAAAACAAAAAGTAGGTTCATGTCTTGATGAGGATATAACGCAGCTCTCTTTTTCTTAAATATCAATGCCAATATTTAAAAAAAGGGAGTAAGATTAAGAAAATTCGATCGCCTCTCCTCTTCATTGGCGCCTTGTGGAGAATAAGGTGTAAAAAACTGCCAATAAAAACTAAGACCCGATGTACCTAAACCCCTAGACCTAAATAAGCCCATTTCCTGCTGACCTAATAAGGGTATTTGAACCAAGAAAAGTTGATAGAGCTTTACCTTCCAAATAAAAATTGGCGTATTCTCCTTCAATGATTCCCAAGATTGAAGCTTTAAAGCATCCGGGCTAACATTAATCAAAGGTCTTAATGTTCGCAACTTCTTATTGACAGCGTAAGTATTACCCCCACCTAAACTAGCCACCACAAGTGCAATATCTTCCTTTTCTAACGCTAACTTAAGTTCCTATAAGGTATAATTATACTTTATGAAATTTATATTTTTTGGTAAGGGCTTATCATAAAGTTCACCGAGTTCTTTACGCAATGTGACAGGATCCACTGCATGTAAACTTTGGATACACATTCTTAAACTTTTTGCCTTATCGCCGATACATTCTGGCACATAAAGTGTTTGTGCAAAAAAATTAAGGAAATTTTGTTTGCTAGAAAAGCCCAAACTTAGTGCAGTAAAATAGAAGCTGTTACCATATAAAAATAATGAATGGTCGATAATTTATGGTTTTTTGTATTAAAACTGAGATAGGAGTAATTTTGTCAAAAAAACTACTTCCTAAGTGATAAAACAATGTTTGTTCCGTAGTTCCTTTAAAATCATACAGGCTTAGGTTTTTTTGATTAAGTCCGGATTTTGCGACCGTTTGCTGTAATTGCTCCTTATGCGAAAATCCGTATTGTTTTAAAAATCTTCTTATCCCTAACCTCTGTAATTCTTTATAAAAACCTTTCCAAGTTAAATCGTAAATGGATTATGGTAAAACAAACAAAATTCAAGTATAGAATTTATATTATAAAAACTCCTGACTAACACCACAAACATCTAACAAGTTTTTAAAGTCTTTTCCTTGTGGGGTCTTAGTTAACTGCCAATAAACCTTCAAGTAACTTTTTAGCAAATATTTATAATCAGATAAGGTTAAGATTTTTAATATAGCCTCTGCTTGTTTTAACTCATTGAGATTATAGGGTGCTTTTTGGAATAATATAGCCGCTAAAATAGTCGCTTTAGTAGCCCCTAGTGCTTTATTACTATAATAAAATCCTTGTATACATTCCTCCAAAGCCCGATCTTTGTCCCAAGTTTGCCAATCTTGAAAAAACACTGATGCTTGTTGCTGATATTTTTCAGAACGTGAAACTAATTGGCCTTTAGTATTAACTGCAGATAACAAAAACAGTATAGCTAAGATACTTGCTTCGATATTTGCCCAAGAGCAATTACCGATAATTTGACCTTGGATGGTCAGATTTGCAACAGTCATTAAACCTAAATAGCGATGTATTCCTTGTGTTAGAAACGCACGAGATTGGCGTTGATAAATTAATTGTTTGCAAAACTCTTTATTCCAAGCATTAGGACGTTGACATTCATAAATCACAATACTACCTTCACGCTGACTATTTTCACCGCGATCGCAACGAATCAGCCAACTTTTATATTTAATTAATGCAATAGCATGACCTTCATAAGCGACAGGCAATAATAATAACTCTTGATCTAATAAGGCATCGATACTCTGGGTATAGTCCTTTATATTGAGGGTATAACGTTGATATTTTAATAATACCTGCGCATTAACAAATGCAGCAATCAATTTTTCTAGATTATTGAAATAAGGCCGAAAATGGCGCGATGAAAAATTGTTCTGATAGCGTCGTAAAGAATTGAGGATAACATCGATGGTAAATTCTAAAAAAAATCCTTCATAGTTTATTTCTATGTAACGTTCTTTAGCATTGAGAATATCGACTTGGCCTGCTAACTCATAACGATGTCCAAGTAATTTAGCTTGAATAAAATCTTGCGCAAAATTAAGTTTTGCGCCATGTTGATAGAGTAATTTTTTTAATTCGACTTGTTGCCTGAGTAAAGGGTAAACCAAAATCGGTTGGCCTGAGGTGGTATAAGCATTGGCATCGGCTTTATTAGCTAATAATAATTCACATAACTCAATATTATGATTATCGACTGCCCAGTGTAGTGCAGTACGACCGGTCACATCGGCATTGTTAGCATCGGCACCATAATCTAATAATAAGGCTGCAACATCTACTTTATTAGCAATAGCGGCTTCTATTAAAGGTGAAAAACCATACTCATCGGTTGCTTCGATATCGGCGCCGGCCTGAAGAAATTGCTCCACTCCTTCAAGTGTTCCGAACAAAATTTCTTGAGTAAGACTAGGCTTTAACATTCTATCTAACGGGCGCTATATTCTTGCTCGCGCCTAAACCAAGATTTTTTTGCAATCGAAGTCGATTTTCTAGACGTTTTTCCAAAAACCGTTCGCTTGCCTCAGCGTTTTCGGTAGGATTTGCAGTTATCGTTGGATCATCTCCGCTAAATTGCTGACTTTTCGACAACAATGGATGCACTTGCAATGATTCCTCTAAACCACAAGAGGATCCAAATTTTTTCTTACTAAATGAATCAGGACCTGAAGCAAATTTTCCTTGCCCTTCGTATTTCCTTCGATCTTCATTAAAGAGTGCTTGCCTAGCAGACAATTGTTCAACACTCAGCGTAGCTGTTGTTCCAACTCCCTCGTCGTCATTATCGTCATCGGAAACAATTAACGCTGGATTTGAATGGACAACAACCTCCAAAACGGAAGACAATTTATTATATTCTTCTAAAAGGGTATTTTTTCCACTTAGCTTATCAGTCATAATCTATACCAAATTATCTATTATTTTAACCTAAAATTAGTTTACTCTACAAAAATATTAATAGAAATACCTTCACTTACTAAAAACGAGATTGAAACCTAGGATTTAATAGAAAAAGCCCCTATGGGCACTCGTATGGAATAGAGGTTCTAGAAAATTGCTTAAGAGCTTGAATATGGCAATCTAGGGTTAAGCCTTTACGGGCTAAAAAGTCTTTATCAGGTTTAAATTCTTTTGATTTAATCCTTTCTAAGGCGGCCATTATGGCTTCTGAAGTCACTGATGTTAATATAATTCCATCTTGTGGCTCAAGCAATTCAGCAGCACCTACATTCTCTGAAACAATAACAGGCGTTCCAGATTCTAGTGATTCAGCCACAGTAATTCCAAAGGGTTCGTAAGAAGAAGGTAAAATGGTTACATCAGCAATGCAATAATAATCTTGTAGTTGCTTTACAAACCCTAAACAACGCATGTTATCAGGCAACGAAATCGTCGGTTTTTCGCCAACAATAAGACAAAGAAAATCACCTTGCAAATCTTTAAAGGCATTAACTAGAGGATAGAATCCTTTTCGGGCGTGATTAGTGGAAACAAACAATACTAGGGTTGTTTTATTAGAAAAGCCGAATCTTTCGCGTAACTTATGCTTCTGCTGCAGAGTTTTATAATAGAAATGACTGTTAACGGGTGGATAGATCACCTTAATCTTATTTTCAGCCGTTGGATAATGCTGTATTATTTCATCCCTTATTTGCTTTGAATGAGCAATAATTAGCAAGGTTTTCGCAAATGCCCTTCTCTCAAAAAAAATTTCTAGGTAATCATGCAAAAAACGATAACTTTTCTTAGTTAAAAGATAAGCTTTATGCACGCCACCGCAAATAAGTATATCTTGTCTCGTGCTTTTTACTAAACTAATCACCAAATTATGCTTACAGATTAAATCGCTTCCATCACAACCCAAATAAAAAGCAAACTTCTTAAATGAACGTGGTAAAAATTTGTAAGGAAACTTAAGAACGTTTAAGCATGATAATGACTTTAAAATATCTGGATTTATTTTACAAACACAAAGCGTTAATTCATCGCCGGCTTTTGAAAAACCTAAAATAATATCTTTTAAATAACTTTCCATACCTCCCTTAAAACGGAAATGTAAATGCTTTATAGCAATTTTCATTTTTTATCCTGCAAAATAGTCGAGAAAAAACAACTTAATAAAATGACATACAAATTTCCCAAAGCCGTACTGGTAATAGTAATATCTGTAAATCCATTGAATGCCCAGGCTAGCAATGTGGCCTTAGCAAACCATTGTGCTTCGGGATCTCCCCACAATTTTTTAATTTCAATCCAAGCACTCAATAAAATTAATAAATAAATAACTAAACCGATGATTCCTAACTGCACTGCTATAAGTAAATAAGCGTTGTGTGGATCATTCAATAAAGTATTAGCGACAACGACCTTGCCACCGGTTTTTTTATAAGCCTGTGGAAAGCCTCCCACACCCACGCCTAACAAAGGATGTTCTTTAATAATTTTGAAAGAATTTAATGCAAATTGGATCCTAAGACCTATACTTGTATCTTGCGATGCGGGTTTGGTGCTAAAATTCGAGACAAGATCTTTCATACGATATTGAAAAGAAGGAAAGATTTGATAACTCAAAAAAGACACCAGTAACACTATAACCAAAGGCCAAATCCAATTTTTAGCGATTGTATATCGAAACAACAAAAAAATTAATAGAATAATCGCTATAAAATAACCAGTACGCTCTGAATTAACTGCAAATAAACAGAAAAAAAGAAAGATAGCTATCAATAAAAAATAAATTTTTTGTTTTTTTTTAAAAAAGAAATCCAGCGAAAAATAAAAAGCGAAGGCCAATATAACAGAAGCGGGGATAGGATTGACCAAATAACCTTCTGGTTGCCGACCAAACAGAACCAAAGAATATCTAAACAAAGAAACCGATAAAACATCCCAGTGGGCTAATAAAATTAATAAAGAAGCCACGATGGCTGAACTCATTAAACAATAGATAATGTGTTTCCGTAACGCTAATGAGCTCATTAAAGGCAATAAAAAAGGAATGTAAAGGAATTTGGTATAATGAAATAACCCAGTCAAACCATGCTTTAAACTCGCAATGCTGTAACTCAGACTAATAGCCAATAAAACAATTAAAATCACACTCCACTGAATAAATCTCAACCGACGCACTACATAGCATGCATCTTGCCAATGTTCAGCCATTAAACTAAAGAGAGCCGCTAAAATAAGGGAATTACGGCTAAGCAACGGCGATAAAGCAAGGAAAAAGGTTCCTAATCCTAGAAAAAAAATTGCTACTTGTTCTGAATAGCCAAAAAAGCTTCCACGTTCTATTCTTTGCATTTATTTTAAAACCGTTGTTTTGCTAGGATTACAAACTTTAAGAACAGGTTAATACATAGATAAGTGATTCGCCAAATATCCAAAACCAATCCCTTATTAAAATTTTATTCTAAAAATAATCTTGGATCATCATTTCAGCAATTTGTATCGCATTTAAAGCAGCTCCCTTACGAATATTATCCGCTACTATCCACATATCTAAGCCTAAGGGATGAGAAATATCTTCTCGAAGACGACCTACCATCACTTTATCACTTTCGGGATGTGAAACGGGTGTCGGGTAACCATTATTGGCAAGCTTATCGTCCACTAAGACACCAGGAGCTTTTTTTAAGATCTGTTTAGCTTGATTTACACTAATCTTTTTCTTGGTTTCGATATGCACTGCTTCAGAGTGCCCATGAAACACAGGTACTCTTACCGCAGTAGGGTTCACTTGAATTTCTTGATCGGAAAAAATCTTTTGGGTCTCCCATACCATTTTCATTTCTTCACGGGTATAACCATTTTCTTCAAACTCATCAATATGCGGGATAACGTTAAAGGCAATTTGCTGAGTAAAAGCTTTTGGTTCCTTAATAGGTAAGCCATTTAATAATTGGCCTGCTTGCATAGTCAACTCATTAAAAGCTTCTTTCCCAGCGCCAGAAACTGATTGAAAAGTAACAACATTAACACGAGTAATACCTACTGCGTCGTAAATAGGCTTTAAAGCAACCAACATTTGTATCGTAGAACAATTTGGATTTGCAATAATATAACGTTTTTTATATCCCGCTAATGCTTCAGGATTCACTTCAGGAATAACTAAGGAAACCTCGTCGTCATATCGAAATTGAGGTGTGTTATCAATAACTAAGCAACCATTTGCGGTTGCCTTAGGTGCATACACTGCAGAAACAGCAGACCCTGCAGTAAATATAGCAATATCAGCCCGCTTAAAATCAAATTCAACTAAATCAGACACCACTAATGGCTGTTCATTAAATTCCATTGTTTCGCCAGAAGAACGCTCACTGGCAAGTAAGTAAAGCTGATTAACAGGAAACTTTCGTTGTTGTAAAACAGATAATATTACTTGACCAACCAAGCCTGTAGCGCCTACTACGGCTAAATTAAATTTCTTGTGCATAACGAATTAATTGCTCTTGGGTTAATAAAAAAATTTCCGCTTCACCTTTTTCAAACTCTAACCAAAAAAATGGAATTTTCGGAAAACGCTTGATTAAGGCTTTTTTACTATTACCTACTTCTATAATTAAAATTCCCTTTTCTTTCAAATAGTTCTTGGCTTGCTTCAAAATTTGAATCACAAAATCTAAACCATCCTCTCCTGCCGCCAGGGCGGCAACAGGTTCATGGTGATATTCTAGCGGCATATTCGCAAAATCTTCAGCATCCACATAAGGTGGATTACTAATAATAATATCGTAAACTCGATTATGTAGGTTTTGAAAAAGACCGGAATGTATTAGGTTAACTTGGCTTTGTACTTTATGCGCAGCAACGTTAATAGATGCCACAGCTAGGGCATCTTTAGAATTATCAACGGCATCAATGTGAGCCTCAGGTAAAGCATAGGCGCAAGCAATCGCGATACAACCACTACCTGTTCCGATATCAAGTACCGTATTAATTTTTTTGGTATCTTCAACCCAAGGGCTAAAATCACGCTGAATTAATTCGGCTATCGGTGAACGGGGTATTAACACCCTTGCATCCACATAAAATGATAAATCTGCAAAGTTTGCCTCATGCACCAGATAAGCGGTTGGAATGCGGTCTACAACCCGTTGGCAGATATTTTCTATAAGTAAACGACGCTCCGCAAGGCTTAAGCTTGCACCTAAAAGGCAAAGGTTTAAATGAGAACCCAGTTTTAGTGTCGATAACACTAAATAAAGTATTTCGTCCCACGCGTTATCGGTACCATGCCCATAATAAAGATCAGCTTTATTAAACTGAGTCAAACCCCAACGTAATATGTCTTGTAAATGTCTAAATTCTATTAATGCAGCTTTAAGCTCCTCGTCAGATATATAATAAGATAGTTTAGCCACAGATTTTTTTAAAATTGAGTAAAATATTTATCATTTAAACATAGGCTTAATAGAGAAACAATCGTCAGTTTATAACGCGTCTTTAATTATCAAAAGTATAGGAACTCATATCAATGAACCATAAAACTAAGCGTTCATCAAATTATATAGCTTTGGAAGGTTTTCAATAAAAACTGATCAACTATCCTCAAGCGCATATAAATTTGAAAGCCTTAGTTTAAAAAAATTTTCCATAAACTTATGATAAAAAGAATACTCGCTTAGATTAAACCAATTCAGTAAACTGAAGAAAAGGTAACTCAGAGGACAACAATTATGAAAAAAAACATCCGATCTGCCGATCGTTGATGAACATATCGATAATGTATTCACTAAAGATTCAAACAAAATTTTAAAAGAATTACTTCGTTTGTTTATTCAAGAAACTCCAAAATTAAAAGATGAAATCAATTTGGCTTTTCAAAAAAAACAACAGAAAAAAATTGCCAATCTTTTACATAAATTATTAGGTTCATGTGCTTATTGTGGTTGGCTACGGCTAAAAATCAGTATCCTTATGCTAGAGAACGCTGTAGCACAAGGAAATTATTCTCATGAATTACTAGAACAATTTAATACAGATGTACAAGTCACTTTGGATAAAGCAAAAAAAATAATAGAATCTTAATAGTTGTAGTTACGTTATTTTTTAAAAGAAGATTGCTTAGTGTTTAATGGTATACTAAAGAGATATGCCATTTTAAGAAAGAAAAAGAAATTGCAGTTTTCTATGAAGTAGTTTCTGTACGGTCAACCAGTTCAACCATGGCCATAGGGGCACTATCACCTGCACGATAGCCACATTTTAAAATACGTAAATAACCACCGGGTCTTTTTTTAAAGCGAGGACCTAATGTATTAAAAAGTACAGCAACGGCTTCCTTATTACGTAAACGATCAAAAGCCAAACGTCGTTGTGCAACTCCGTCAGATTTTGCTAGAGTGATGAATGGTTCAGCTACCTTACGCAGTTCTTTAGCTTTAGATAAAGTTGTACATATGATTTCTCTAGTTAATAAAGAAGAAACCATATTACGAAACATCGCAGTTCTATGACTTGATGTACGGCCTAATCGACGACCGGAATTAAGATGACGCATAACTTTGCCTTAAAAATTAATCTTTATTGATATCTTCAGTTTTTTCGGTATTAATAGCTTCTGCATCCTCTGCTTTTTTCTGAATAGCAGAACTCAGCAATTGTTCAGGAACTTCCATACCTAAGGACATACCTCGTTTTTGTAAAGCCGTTTTAATTTCCCATAGGGAAACTTTACCTAAATTTGGCGTAGATAAAAGTTCTGCTTCAGATTTTGAAACTAAATCAGCAATACGAAAGACAGATTCAGCCTTCAAACAATTAGCGGCCCGCACTGTCAGCTCTAACTCATCAACTGGGAGTAACAACATAGGGTTAATATCGACCAGATCTTCAACGACTTCATCCTCTGCTTCATGTTGTAATTCGACAAAGGTATGTAACTGTTCTTGTATGATGGTAGCAGCACGACGTATCGCTTCTTCAGGTTCGATGGTACCGTTAGTTTCTAAATCAATAACCAATTTATCTAAATCTGTACGTTGTTCGACACGTGCATTCTCTACTGAATAAGTTGCACGTAAAATAGGGTTAAAGCGAACATCTAATTGTAATGCCCCCACTTCACTCACGAACTGGTCCGTTGCCTTGCGTAGCAAAGCAGGTTGATAACCTCGTCCTCGAGCTACTTTAAGTGTCATTTTAAATTCTTTTGGCTTAGTTAAGTGTGCAATAACAAAATCTGGATTTTTAACTTCTACATCATGCGGTAAATTTATATCTGCTGCACGAACAGGTCCTATGGTATTTTTCACTATATCCAGCGTAACCTCATCTTTACCATGCAGCTGAAAAGCAATACCTTTTAAGTTAAGCAATATATCGATGATATCTTCTTGCACCCCTTCTAAACTGCTATATTCATGTAGTACGCCTTCGATCTTTGCTTCGACAACAGCGCAACCAGGCATAGACGATAACAATATCCGACGCAAAGCATTCCCTAAGGTATGACCGAAGCCAGCTTCGAAAGGTTGTAAGGTGATCAACGCTCTATTTTGCGAAATACTTTGCACTTCTATAGTTTGAGGAGTTAAAAAATTCTTAACATTCATCGACATGGGCTACCTACTTACTTAGAGTAATACTCAACGACTAGATTCTCATTAAATTCTAAAGGCAATTCGCTACGCTCAGGAATTAATTTAACGATTCCTTGCAATTTAGTGAAATCCACATCTAACCAACCAGGCTGAGATTTTTGCTTCGCAAGTTCAAGTGCAGCTTGGATACGAGTCTGCGACTTACTTTTTTCTTTAATCTCTACAACATCACCCGTTTTAACTTGGTAAGAAGGAATATTAACAATACTTCCATTTACTTTAACGCAACGATGCGAGACTAATTGTCTAGCTTCAGCACGAGTCGCGGCAAATCCCATACGATAAACAACATTATCTAAACGACATTCTAATAATTTAAGTAAATTTTCTCCGGTAATCCCTTTACGTTTCGCCGCTTTTGCATAATAGAGTCGGAATTGTCTTTCTAATACACCATAAGTACGTCGAATTAATTGTTTCTGACGAAACAATACACCAAATTCGGATAACCTCCCACGTTTAGCACCATGAACGCCTGGAGGTGTAGCTAGTTTACATTTGCTATCTAGTGCACGTATACCACTTTTTAACTGTAAATCAGTCCCAAGTCTGCGTGCTAATTTACAAGTAGGACCTCGGTATCTAGCCATTAAATTATTTACTCCTCATTATTAATATATTTTCTAATATTCTTTAAACTCGACGTCGCTTACGAGGACGACAACCATTAAAAGGAATGCCTGTTACATTTATAATTCGTGTAACTTCAATATCTTTATTCTTCAATGACATAATGGCTTGTTCTGATCCTTGGCCAGGTCCTTTGATTCTAACCTCAACTCGTGTCATGTTGTGTTTGTATTTAGCTCGATATTTATCATAAGCCTTCTCAATAGCCTTTTCAAAAGCAACTCGAGCTGCAAAAGCGGTACCCTTTTTAGTACCTTTAAAATCACATGCCCCGGCAGAGGATATACCTAAAGTATCGCCGCCTTTACGTATGCAGATGATCGTATTATTAAACGAAGTACTTAAATGTACTATCGCATCAGGAATAACCTCTTTGCGTTTACGGTGAGCTCCTGCTAAAGCTTTATCAGCCATAGTTAATGGTGGCTGAGAAGCATGTGAACTGTAATGAGGAACATGTGAACTATCTATCATATTAGTAAATACCTACACTTAAACATTTTATTAGTAACATGGCTATTAATCCTTGCGTATCATCTTTCGAGGGCCCTTACGTGTACGAGCGTTAGTACGAGTCCGCTGACCACGGACGGGTAAACCACGGCGATGACGTATACCTCTATAACAACCTAAATCCATCAAGCGTTTGATGCTGATGGAAACCTCTCTCCGCAAGTCACCTTCCACTTTATAAGTAAGAATCTTTTGCCGGATAGCATCTAATTGAGCATCTAAAAGGTCTTTTACCTTAGTCTCAGGCAAAATATCCAAATCTTGGCATATTTCTCTAGCACGGGAGCGTCCTACTCCATAGATAGCCGTTAAAGCTATAACAACATGTTTATTTATTGGTATATTGACACCGGCTATTCTAGCCATTTTTCACTCCAAACCCTTAAATTTAAGATATTTCAGAAGGCGCAGTAGGGTATATCACTCCTGATTAAAAATCAATAACACTCACCGCAAAATGCATCAATTTGCTAGGATCTTTAGCATTAGCTGAGTGCAATATAAAAGGCTATTGCTTTCCCAGCATGCGAATAAAATCAAGCAATATCAACCTTGGCGCTGTTTATGGCGAGCTTCAGCTGAACAAATAACTCTTAATTTTCCTTTACGCTTAATAACCTTGCAGTTCCAGCAGATTTTTTTAATCGATGCTCTAACTTTCATAATAACCTCTAATATTTACCACTCGTACTGAGTAAAACAAATCACTTGATAGAAGCTTCTAGCCTATAGACCACAACATTTCTAATAGGCCGAACTGCTAGGTCCACCTGATAAACCTTTAAGATTGGCCTTTTTTAGCAGCGATTCATACTGATGCGACATCAATAAAGACTGAACTTGAACCATAAAATCCATCACCACCACTACAATAATTAAAAGGGATGTACCTCCAAAATAAAACGGCACGTGCCAAGTAAATATCATAAACTCAGGTAATAAGGCAACCAAAACTAAATAAATACAGCCTATCAAAGTAAGTCGGGTCATCGTTGTATCAATGTATCGAGCACTTTGCTCGCCCGGTCTAATACCAGGAATAAATGCTCCTGATTTTTTTAAATTATCGGCCGTTTCTCTAGGATTAAAAACCAAGGCTGTATAAAAAAAGGAGAAAAATATGATAGCTGCAGCAAATAATAGAATATATAACGGTTGTCCCGGGGATAGCCAAAAACTAAGCTTTCCCAACCAACCAAGACCTTTCACGTTTGAAAACCAATTAGCAAAGGTACCCGGTAGTAACATTATACTCGAAGCAAATATAGGAGGTATAACCCCAGCCATATTGATCTTTAAAGGCAAATGACTGGTTTGCGCACTAAAAACCTTTCGTCCTTGTTGACGTTGTGGATAATTAACGGTAATCCGACGTTGAGCACGCTCCATAAACACAACAAATGCTGTCACCAATACAATGACTACCAAAATACAAAGTAAGGTTAAAAACTGAACCTGTCCCTGTCTAAATTGCTCCAGGGATTTAGCTAAAGCAACGGGCAAGCCTGACACGATCCCTGAGAAAATTATTAGGGAAATACCATTGCCGATGCCGTGCTCGGTGATTTGTTCACCTAACCACATTAGAAACATCGTACCAGTCACTAAGGTAACTGTTGCTACAAAATAAAACAAAAAACTAGGGTTCAAAACAACTTGGTTACCGACTAACCATTTAGCCATACCCACAGCTTGAATTAAGGCCAGCAATGCAGTTCCGTAACGCGTATATTCATTCAATTTACGACGCCCCGCTTCACCTTCTTTCTTAAGCTCTTCTAATGCGGGAGTTACTGCAGTTAAAAGCTGCACGATAATAGAAACAGAAATATACGGTAACAAACCTAAAGCAAAAACAGTAAATCGAGAAAGAGCCCCACCTGAAAACATATTAAAGAGGCCTAAGATGCTATTGCTTTGGTGACTAAATAAATCCGCTAGACGATGAGGATCTAAACCCGGTACAGGTATATGCGCACCAATGCGGTAAATAACCAAGGCAAGTAAAACAAAGAGTAGGCGTCGTTTAAGCTCAGCATATCCACTGTTAGGTGCTCGTCCTTTTGTCGAAGCTGCAGTCGCCGCTAGACGGCTAATCTTATCCATCTATTTAAGCCTCAACACTGCCACCGGCTGCTTCAATTAACGCTTTCGCCCCTTTACTAAATTTAAGACCTTTTAGCGTTATCGCCTTTTCTAGTTTACCGGTTGCTATAAATTTAATCTCTTTGGTCCATGCAGGAACTAATAACCGACAATCTTTAAGTACTTGCAGGTCAACAACATCCGCCTTAATAGTATTTAAGGCATCAATACGTAAGACTTGAAGTGGTGCTGATTTAAGCGGTGTAAATCCAAATTTAGGTAAACGACGTTGTAAAGGAGTTTGACCACCTTCAAAACCTAATTTATGAAAACCACCTGCACGAGCACGCTGGCCTTTATGCCCCCTACCACAAGTTTTTCCTAAGCCAGATCCTATTCCTCTGCCAACACGTTTTGCAGATGGCTTTGAGCCCGGAGCAGGCTTCAAGGTATTAAGATACATAATTAAATTTCCTCTACTTTGAGTAAATAAGCAACTTGATCGATCATTCCACGCATAGGCAAATTATCTTTCACCTCTACGATTTGATTTAATCGCTTTAAACCCAATGAAAGAACAGTTGCAGTATGATGTGGTAAACGACCCGAAATACTACGTATTAGAGTCAAGCGCAATTTTTTTTCTGACATATCTACTTACCTAAATTATTTGTAAATTTCTTTAATCGACTTTCCACGTTTATCAGCAACCATTTCCGGTGTAGACATGCTCGACAATGCTTTTAACGTAGCACGAACGACATTGATTCGATTTGAGGATCCAATAATTTTTGCAATAACATTTTTAACCCCTAACACCTCAAAGATTGCGCGCATCGGCCCTCCCGCAATAATACCTGTTCCTTCGACAGCAGGTAGTATAATAACTTTAGTTGCACCATGTCGCCCTACCAAGGGATGGTGAAGTGTATTATTATTTAGTTCAATAGTCAGCATATCGCGTCGAGCTTTTTCTAATGCCTTTTGCATAGCCACTGAAACCTCTCTTGCTGGACGCTTACTGAAACCAATACGCCCTTTGCCGTCACCTACAACAACCCCTGCAGCAAAGCTAAAAATTCGCCCCCCCTTGACGACTTTAGCATGACGATTAACGGCAATTAACTTTTCTTGCAAGCCATCACTTTTTGTTGATTGATCAAAACTCATCGTTAAATAACCTTCTAACTAATTAAAAGGGCAATCCGGCCTCCCGGGCTGCCTCCGCCAGTGCCTTGATACAACCATGATACTTAAAACCAGAACGGTCAAAAGCCACTTGGTTAATTCCAGCCGCTAATGCTCGTTTTGCTATAAAATCACCAACCACAGTTGCTGACTTAATATTATTTCCAGTAGTACCTAAGGCCTTGATTTCTTTATCGAGCGTAGATGCACTAGCCAATACCTTATCACCTCGATCAGCGGCTACAATAATTTGCGCATAAATATGCTTAGACGTACGCGCTACACATAGACGCGGAACGCCTAACTGACGTATCTTTGCTCGCGTCTTAGCTGCTCTGCGTATTCGTTTTAACTTCTTGTCTAACATGCCTACCTCTGATCACTATTTTTTCTTAGTTTCTTTCAATTTGATGCGCTCGTTAGCATAACGAACACCTTTACCTTTATAAGATTCAGGTAGCCGATATTGGCGTATTTCTGCAGCAACCTGTCCAACTAATTGTTTATCAAAACCTTGTATAACTATTTCTGTCGGGGTTGGCGTAGTAATGGTAATTCCTTCAGGTATTTCATAATCTCTAAGATGTGAAAAACCTAAGGTTAGATTAATTTTATTAGCTTGCACATTGGCACGATAACCCACTCCTACTAATTGCAGTACTTTCTTGAACCCCGTTACCACGCCCTCAACGGCATTAGCAATATTGGCACGTGTAGTCCCAGCTAATGCGTCAGCCATAATACTGTCATCTTTAGGACTGATTTGTAAGGTTTTATCCTTAATTTCAATATTAACTTGTTTCGGCATTTTTAAATTTAATACCGATTTGCTGCCTTTAACAACTAATGTCTGACCATCCAGCATGACCTGTACATCGCCGAAATTTATTGGATTCTTTGCAACTCTTGACATATCAACCTTTATCTTAACGTTTATTCAACGATAGCAATAACTTCGCCGCCTTGACCTAAAGCCCGAGCTGCTCTATCAGTCATCAGTCCTTTAGGAGTAGAAATTATAACTATTCCTAAACCGGCAACCACCTTAGGTAGCTCAGTCGCCGAACGATAAATACGTAAACCTGGACGACTCACACGTTTTAATGAAGCAATAACGGGTTTATCTAAATAATATTTTAAGAATAGGGTCAGTAACGACCTGCTTCCTTTTTCTTCACATTGAAAATCAGAGATGTATCCTTCGTCTTTCAATAGTTTAGCAATGGCTAACTTAATTTTTGATGAAGGCATCGACACCTTCAATTTTTCGATGGCTTGGGCATTTTTTATTCGGCAGAGCATATCTGCGATAGGATCTTGCATACTCATATTTTTTACCTTACCAGCTTGATTTAACTAATCCTGGGAGCTCACCTTTCATAGCATAAAGCCGCAGCATGTTTCGAGACAGTCCAAAATGCCGATAAACTCCACGTGGTCGTCCTGTTAAACGACAACGATTACGTAATCGCACTGGCGAAGAATCGCGTGGAAATAATTGAATCTTTTGTTGCGCTAACCATTTATCTTCATCAGATGCAGTTATGCTGTAGATAATTTTTTTTAGCTCAGCACGCTTTGCTGCATATTTCTTTACGATAAGTTCGCGCTTTTTCTGGCGCATAATTACACTCTTCTTTGCCATAAATATTAATTCTCTTTAAACGGAAACTCAAATGCAGCTAATAAAGCCCGTCCTTCCTTATCAGTTTTTGCAGTCGTGGTAATGGTGATATCCATACCACGTAACGCATCAATAGTATCGTACTTAATTTCAAGAAAAACGATTTGTTCCCGAATTCCTAAACTATAATTTCCACGACCATCAAAAGATCGAGGGCTAAATCCACGAAAATCACGAATTCGCGGTATTGCAACACTAATCAAACGATCTAAAAACTCGTACATACGATTCTTTCGTAGTGTTACTTTACAACCAATAGGCCAATCTTCGCGAATTTTAAAACCAGCAATAGATTTCTTAGCCTTAGTTATAATCGGCTTTTGCGCAGAAATTAATGTCATATCCGACACAGCTGCATAAATAATCTTTTTATTCGCTGCGGCTTCTCCAACACCCATATTGAGTGTGATTTTTGTAATACGAGGTACTTCCATAACGCTTTTATAAGCAAATTCTTGCTTAAGCTGTGTCATAATCGTATTTAAATAATATTCTTTTAACCTTGCCATCGAATTTCACCTAATTATTAGATTCAAAACCAGGTCACCGTTAGATTTAAAAATGCGAACCATCTTTCCATCTTCTAGCTTTTTTATTCCAACCTTATCTGCCTTTTTTGATGCTGGATTATACAATGCCAGATTTGTTAAATTAATTGGGGCTTCTTGCGGAACTATTCCCCCAGCAACATTCTTTTGTGGGTTGGGCTTCACGTGTTTTTTTACTAAATTAATACCTTCAACGCGGGCACGGTTCTTAGCCACGTTAATACTTAAAACTTTACCTTGTTTACCCTTGTCTTTTCCAGTTAAGGCGATGACTGTATCACCCTTTTTAATTTTACGCATGTTATGATCTACCTTATAATACTTCAGAGGCCAACGAAATAATCTTCATAAAGCGTTCGGTACGTAATTCTCTTGGAACAGGACCAAATACACGTGTGCCTAAAGGTTGTAGTTGTGCCGTTAACAAAATTACGGCATTACTGTCAAAACGTATTACGCTGTTATCGCCTCTACGAACCCTTTTTTTAGTACGCACTACTACAGCATGCCAAACTTCGCCTTTTTTTACTTTACCGCGCGGGACTGCATCCTTTACGCTGACTTTAATGACATCGCCAACTCCGGCATAACGGCGCTTTGAGCCACCGAGTACTTTAATACACATTACCGTGCGCGCACCGCTATTATCGGCTACAGCTAATTCTGTTTGCATTTGTATCATAAAACTTCCCCTATCCCGCCGTTACTTCAGGAACGGGTTGTTGATTAATCGATTGGTTAACCACCTGAACCAACGACCAAGCCTTACGTTTAGAAATTGGGTGCCCTTCCCGAATAATAACAATATCACCTTCATGACATTGATTTTTTGGATCATGCACAAGTATTTTACTGCTATGCTTTAAATACTTTCTATATTTTGGATGTTTCACTCTGCGTTCTATAGAAACATTAATGGTTTTATCCATTTTGTTACTGATAACTCGACCCATTAGGGTCCGGTTGACTTTATTAGCTTGGCTCATATTTTTTTCTGGCCCATGATAGTTAATGTTGTTGCAAACGATCGTCTGACTGCTTTTAATCGATGTGTCGCAGTCAATTGATGCGTTGCATGCTGTGCTTTTAATTTAAATCTTTCCTGCTTTAGTTTAAGGCTTTCTTCCCTAAGTAAGTCCATTGATAAATCTCTTAATTTATTCTTTTCTTTTTTATTCATTAAAGCACCGTCCGTGTAACGAAATTAGTTGTCATAGGCAATTTTGCTGCAGCTAATTTTAATGCTACTTTAGCCATATCAGCAGAAATACCTTCCATTTCAAATAAAACACGGCCAGGTTGGATAACAGCCACCCAATATTCAACACTACCCTTACCTTTACCTTGGCGCACTTCTAAAGGTTTTTTAGTAATCGGCTTATCAGGAAATACCCTGATCCAAACCTTTCCACCTCGCTTTATATGTCGTGTCAAAGCACGACGGGCTGATTCAATTTGTCTTGAAGTAATAAAGCCTGCAGCCGTTGCTTTTAAGCCATACTGTCCAAAACTAACCTCCGTACCTCGTGTAGCAACACCGCGGTTACGCCCTTTAAATTGCTTACGATATTTTGTTCGTTTGGGTTGCAACATAATCTTTTCCCAACTTTATCTATTCTTCAATATTATTTTAACGCGTAGCTTCATCAACAATTTCTTTAGTCACAACATGTTTAGGCGTCATAACAGGTTGGCGTCTGCGACTATAATGCTTTTGATTTCTTTCATCAAGAAATTGTGCTTTAGCTTCGGTAGTTTCTATATTCGAAATCTTTGAACGATCAAAAACTTCACCCTTATAAATCCAAACTTTTACACCAATTATTCCATAGGTTGTTTGCGCTTCCGCTAAATTGTAGTCAATATCAGCACGAAAGGTATGTAATGGCACACTTCCTTCTTGATAACGCTCAGTACGTGCAATTTCAGCACCACCTAAACGTCCTGAAACATTAATCTTAATTCCTAATGCACCTAAACGTAATGCCGTCTGTACAGCTCGCTTCATAGCGCGACGAAACATAACTCGACGTTCTAACTGTTGTGCAATATTTTCAGCCACTAATTTAGCATCTAGTTCTGGTTTCTTGACTTCAACGACCGAAATTTGTGCAGGTACCTGCATTATTTTTTCGAGTTTATCTCTTAAGCGATCGATATATTCGCCTTTTTTACCGATAACAATACCTGGTTTTGCAACAGATATCGTTATTTTTGCTTTTCTTGCTGCGCGCTCAATTTGTATAGTAGAAACACCTGCTTGTAAAAGCGTTTTTTCTATCAGTTTGCGTGCATATAAATCGCTATAAAGATTATCAGCGTATACACGTGAGCTTTTTGCATACCATCTCGCTGTCGATGTCCGGGTAATACCTAAACGAATTCCAACAGGATTAACCTTATGGCCCATAATTAGTTTTTCTCCCCATTATCATCTGACACCTTTATTGTAATGTGACAGATTGATTTTAATATGCGATTGCTTCGGCCTTTAGCTCTAGCATGCATGCGCTTTAAAGTTGGCCCCTGGTTTACTAAAATGGCCGATATTTTTAATGTATCAATATCCAACCCAGCATTATGTTCTGCATTTGCGATAGCCGATCCTAAAACCTTTCTCAAAACTTTAGCATTCTTTTTGACAGACATGTCCAAATTTTTCATTGCCTTTTCAACAGTTAGCCCGCGTATAAGGTTCGCAACTAACCGGGTTTTTTGCGGAGACAACCGTGCATATCTTAAATGTGCTACAACTTCCACGTTCTATACCTCTTTAACTATTTTTTTCATCTGCGCCTTTGGCTTTCTTATCAGCCGCTCTATGGCTACGGAAAGTTCGAGTAATAGAAAACTCTCCTAATTTGTGACCTACCATATTTTCGGTAATATAAATAGGTACAAAGTCGCGACCATTATGAACCCCTATAGTCAACCCTATCATTTCAGGCAAAATCATTGAACTACGTGACCAAGTTTTAATAGGCCGCTTAACAGTTGCCGCTTGGGCTAACTGTACCTTTTTCGTTAAATGTCCCTGAATATACGGACCCTTTTTTACTGAGCGTGGCACTAGTATCCCCTCATCAAATTTAAATTATTTCTTTTTGCGTCGTTGCACGATCATTTTTAGATCGCGTTTATTACGGCGGGTTTTATACCCTTTGGTCGGTAGTCCTGTAGGACTCACAGGATGGCGTCCTCCAGACGTCTTACCTTCACCACCACCATGCGGATGATCAACTGGGTTCATCGCCACACCTCTGACCGTTGGGCGAATACCACGCCAGCGTGAAGCCCCTGCCTTTCCTAAAGACCGAAGATTATGATCATTATTACTGACAACACCTACGCTAGCCTTACATTCAACAGGAACCTTTCGGAGTTCTCCTGATCGCAGCCGTACAGTAGCATAATCTCCCTCACGTGCAATAAGCTGCACATACGAACCCGCGCTACGTGCCAACTGAGCGCCTTTACCAGGCTTTAGTTCGATAGCATGCAGCACTGTTCCAACAGGGATATTGCGTAACGGTAACGAATTACCTGGACGTATCAGCGCCTCTGGCCCTGAAGCAACTTGCATACCCACCTTAAGTTCATTCGGCGCTAAAATGTAACGTCTTTCACCATCTGGATACAATATCAAGGCTATGTACGCAGTACGATTAGGATCACGTTCAATTCTTTCAGTACGACCTACAATCCCTTCCTTATCACGTTTAAAATCAATCAAACGATACTGCTGCTTATGCCCGCCACCTTGATGACGCGTTGTAATTCTCCCTTGATTATTACGCCCACCTTTCTTAGGTTTTGGCGTTAACAAACTACTATTTGGCTTACCTTTATGTAGACCTGCTTTAGAGACTTCAACCACAAAGCGGCGGCCTGGCGAAGTAGGATTTGCTTTTTTACTAGGCATAAAACTCGTCTCTCTATTTTGTTCCGGTAAAATCAATATCGTAACCTGCTTTCAAGCTCACATAAGCCTTTTTCCAAGCTTTCAATTGACCTTCAACTTGTTTAATGCGACGACCTTTGGCTTTTACATTCAAAACCTGAACAGCATTTACTTTAACATTAAACAGCGATTCTACCGCTTGTTTGATTTCTGACTTACTCGCATTTTTTAATACTTTAAACACAAACTGACGCTGCTTATCTGCTAGCATCGTTGATTTTTCTGACAAATGCGGACGGTCTATAATTGTAAATCGGCGCAACTGCTGAGTTAAGGCAATATTCATCATGCTAAGAGTTCCTCTATTTGTTTTAATGCAGGCACTGTAATTAATATCTTTTCATAATGAACTAAGTTAACGGGATTTATGGCTTCCACATCGACTAATTCGACTTTATGTACATTTCTTGCTGCTAAATAAACATTTTCATTCACTTCTTCAAGTACTATAAGAACTTTTCCTTCAAGCTGAAGATCGTGCAACTTCTTAACCAAATTACGCGTTTTAGCATTTTCGAGTTCAAATGACTCTAAAACAACCAATCGTCCCTGCCTCAATAGCTCAGAGCAAATCGAGCGCATTGCAGCACGATACATTTTTTTATTCACCTTTTGTGAAAAATCTTGTGTGCTTGCTGCAAACGTAACACCACCACTACGCCATAGCGGACTGCGGATTGTACCTGCTCTCGCGCGACCCATACCTTTTTGTTTCCAAGGTTTTTTTCCACCACCACTTACAGCAGCACGATTTTTTTGTGCACGCGTACCTTGCCGTCCTCCTGCTAAGTAAGCAGTGACAACTTGATGAACTAAAGGTTCATTAAAACGATAACCAAAAACAGTATCTGACAACTGTAATTCTTGATTCGCGCCATTTTTTGTTACTAAAGTCACTTGCATAAAGCCATTCCAAAAATTTATATTTCGATTAAATCTCTAAAGATCAACCTTGTTTTCGTTTATTCTTTTTTTCTAACCGCGGGTTTTATAATAAGATTACCACCTGGGGCCCCGGGGACTGCTCCTTTTATATGAAGTAAGTGTCGTTCAGGATCAACATTGACGATTTGCAAGGATTGTATGGTACAACGGTAATTCCCTAACTGCCCACACATTTTTTTTCCTTTAAACACCCGGCCTGGTGATTGCCGCTGACCGATAGAACCTGGTGCACGATGTGAAAGAGAATTCCCATGCGTTGCATCTTGCGTAGCAAAATGATGACGCTTTATAATCCCTGCAAATCCTTTACCTTTATTGGTTCCTGTAACATCGACCCAAGCACCTAATTTAAATAATTGATCTACGGTAATTTCTTTACCTAATGATAAATCTTTTACAAATTCACTATCTTCATCAGTTAATTGAAATTCCCAAAGTCCTTTTCCGGGTTCAACATTAGCCTTCGCAAAATGACCTGCTTCAGGCTTATTTAAACGTGAAGAAGATTTTTTTTCTGTAGTCACTTGAACAGATTCATATCCATCGCGCTCTTTCGTTTTTATTTGGACGATACGATTAGGTAATACTTCAATGCGCGTAACAGGTATTGCCGATCCATTTTCAGCATACATCTGTGTCATACCACATTTTCGACCTATCAAACCCATAGTCATAACTTGAATACCTTCACTGAGTTAGCATTTTTAAGGAAATTACTTATCTTTCTTTTCGCTCTTTTCTTTTTTATCGCTCATGACTTTAACTTGAATCTCTACGTTAGAGGGTAAAGCTTCAAGATATTTTAGAGCATCTACCGTTTTATCAGTTGAAGCATAAACGTCGATTAAACGTTTATGCGTACGGATTTCATACTGATCTCGAGCATCTTTGTCAACATGAGGTGAAGTGTTAAGAGTACACTTCTTCTTATGCGTCGGCAAAGGCAGCGGAGAAATAATAGCTCCTGTTCGTTTCAATGAGTTTACAATCTCTTTTGTTGTTGCATCGATTAATCGATGATCAAACGCTAGTAGGACTATACGTAAATCTGGACTTTTTAAAGACATAAAATTTCCTACTGACCGTTAGGCCTTTTTACCTTTTTTAAGAAAATTAGAAACCACACCAGATCCGACGGTTTTACCACCTTCACGAATTGCAAAACGTAAACCTTTCTCCATCGCCACACCATATTCATTCATTAGCGTTACTGTGATTTTTACGTTATCGCCTGGCATAACCATTTCTGATTCTTCAGGAAGCTTAATGGTTCCGGTTACATCAGTCGTTCTAAAATAGAATTGTGGTTTATAGTTATTCATGAAAGCTGTATGACGACCGCCTTCTTCCTTGGTCAATACATAAATTTCAGCTTCAAATTCTACCCAAGCTTCTACTGTGCCTGGTTTAGCTAATACTTGTCCGCGCTCAACATCTTCACGTTTTAATCCTCTGATTAACGCACCTATGTTATCACCCGCTTCACCTTGATCGAGTAACTTCCGAAACATTTCTACGCCGGTTACTGCGGTATCTTGTACAGCGCGTAAACCTACTACTTGAACCGCATCACCCACCTTAACAGTGCCTCGCTCAACACGACCCGTTACCACGGTTCCACGCCCGGAAATTGTAAATACATCTTCAATAGGCATTAAGAAAGGCTTATCCGTATCACGCACAGGCTCTGGGAAATATTCATCCATAGCATTAACTAATGCATAAACACCACCACCTTCACAGTCGCCTTCTAATGCTTTTTTAGCTGATCCACGAACAACAGGAATATCATCACCGGGGAATTCATATTTAGAAAGTAATTCTCTAATTTCCATTTCCACTAAATCTAATAGCTCTGCATCATCAACCATGTCACATTTATTCATAAACACAACAATATTTGGCACGCCCACTTGTCGTGCTAATAATATGTGTTCACGGGTTTGCGGCATAGGACCGTCTGCTGCACTCACTACAAGAATAGCACCGTCCATTTGCGCCGCACCGGTAATCATGTTTTTTACATAGTCGGCGTGGCCAGGGCAGTCTACGTGGGCATAGTGACGCTTATCGCTTTCATACTCTACATGCGAGGTCGAAATAGTAATACCACGTGCTTTTTCTTCAGGTGCTTTATCAATTTTATCAAATGCTATGGCTTCACCACCAAATTTATCAGCCATACATTTAGTAATTGCCGCCGTTAAGGTTGTTTTACCATGATCTACGTGACCTATAGTTCCCACATTTAAGTGGAGCTTATTTCGTACAAATTTTCCAGTGGCCATAATTTTTACCTCAATAACTGTTAATTATTTACTTTCATCTTTTTTACGAATAATACCATCCGCAACATTAGCGGGAGCTTCGTTATATTTACCAAACTCCATCGTATAGGTAGCACGTCCTTGAGTGGCTGAACGTAAGTCAGTGGCATAACCAAACATTTCAGAGAGCGGTACCTCAGCACGTATCATCTTTCCACCACCTGCAGGTAAATCTTCCATACCTTGTAAAATACCACGGCGTCGATTCAAATCACCCATGACATCACCCATATATTCTTCAGGCGTCACTACTTTTACTTTCATAATGGGCTCTAATAAAACCGGAGATGCTTTACGTGCACCTTCTTTAAACGCCATAGAACCTGCTATTTTAAAAGCCATTTCGCTAGAATCGACATCATGATAAGTACCATCAAACAGTGTTACTTTGACATCGACAACCGGATAGCCTGCTATCACACCATTTTCTAATTGTTCTTTTATTCCTTTATCAACAGCGGGTATGTACTCTCTAGGAATAACACCGCCGACAATAGCATTTTCAAACTCATAACCCTTACCGGCTTCTAAGGACTCTAACTTTATCCATACATGACCATATTGACCACGACCGCCACTCTGACGAACAAACTTTCCTTCCTGCTCTACGGGCTTACGTATTGTTTCTCGATACGCAACTTGTGGTTTGCCCACATTGGCTTCGACACTGAATTCTCGCTTCATTCGATCAACAATAATCTCTAAATGCAGCTCACCCATACCAGAGATAATGGTTTGACCTGATTCTCCGTCTACGCGCACACGAAATGAAGGATCTTCTTGGGCTAGCTTACTCAAGGCAATCGACATTTTCTCTTGATCGGCTTTGGTTTTAGGTTCTACCGCCACCGAGATAACCGGCTCAGGAAACTCCATACGCTCTAAGGTGATAATATTATTTGGGTCAGATAGCGTATCACCCGTAGTGGTGTACTTCAGCCCAACAGCAGCCGCTATATCACCTGCTCGAACCTCTTTTATTTCTTCGCGCGCATTAGCATGCATTTGCACAACACGCCCTATACGTTCTTTTTTACTTTTAACGGGGTTAGAAACGCTATCCCCACTCTTTACCACGCCTGAATAGACTCGAAAATACACCAACGAACCTACAAAAGGGTCGGTAGCAATCTTAAACGCCAGGGCTGCAAAAGGAGCATCATCAATAGGTGGTCTTTCAGCCACTGTTTGATTAGCATCATCAAGCACACCTTTTATGGCAGCCACATCATTCGGTGCTGGCAGATACTCAATAACAGCATCCAACATGGCCTGTACACCTTTATTTTTAAAGGCAGACCCACACAATACTGGAACAATCTTGTTATCCAAGGTCAACACACGAATAGCGCGTTTGATCTCTTCGATCGTAAACTTTTCGCCATTAAGATAACGTTCTGTCATTTCTTCAGAAGCTTCAGCTATTGTTTCAATGAGCTTTTCATGCCAGATTTCACATTCAGTTTTTAAAGCATCAGGGATATCTCGATACTCAAAGCGCATACCTTGCGTACTTTCATCCCAATAAATAGCCTTCATTTGCACGAGGTCAACAACGCCTTCGAATGCTTCTTCTGCACCTATCGGAATATGGATAGGAACCGGTCGTCCGCCTAAACGCTTTTCTATTTGCTCAACGACACGCAAGTAGTTAGCACCTGCTCTATCCATCTTATTTACAAAAGCAAGACGCGGAACTTGATATTTATTCGCTTGACGCCACACCGTTTCAGATTGCGGCTCAACGCCACTCACAGCGCAAAAGACGATACAAGCCCCATCCAAAACGCGTAACGAACGCTCTACTTCAATAGTAAAGTCTACGTGACCAGGCGTATCAATGATATTGATACGATGTTGAGGAAATTGATGAGCCATACCATCCCAAAAACAGGTGGTTGCAGCCGAAGTAATGGTAATACCACGCTCTTGTTCTTGAGCCATCCAATCCATGATGGCTGTACCTTCATGAACCTCACCCAGCTTGTGTGATACGCCAGTATAAAATAGAATACGCTCTGTTGTTGTTGTCTTCCCCGCATCGATATGGGCAATAATGCCAATATTTCGATAGCGTTCTATGGGTGTTTGTCGATCCACTCTCAGTTACCTTTTAAATTTTTCAAAATCAACCGAACCGGAAATGGGCAAAAGCCTGATTAGCTTTCGCCATACGGTGCGTATCTTCTCGTTTTTTCACTGCGATGCCCTTATTGTCATAAGCATCTAAAATCTCTGCCGATAAGCGTTGTGCCATCGTCTTTTCGCTACGTTGACTAGCAGCCACCTTAAGCCAACGCATGGCTAGAGCAGTACGTCGCGATGGTCGAACTTCTACTGGAATTTGATAAGTCGAACCACCAACACGTCTAGCTCTCACCTCAACATTAGGCCGGATATTATCTAAAGCCTGATCAAAGATATCGAGTAAGGCCGCGGCGTCGAAGCTTGTCTTACCACCCGTATCACCACCTGCTTCTTCATCTCTATCTACTTTCTTAGACTTACTTTTTAATCGGACATCTAGCCGCTCTAAAGCACCATAAACGATTTTTTCCGCAACGGCCTTTTTCCCATTTTTCATGACTGAATTAATGAATTTACTCAGTAATTCACTTTTAAACTTAGGATCAGGGAGGATAACCCTTTTAGCAGCAACACGTCTTCTTGGCATAATTCAAATTCCTAGCTATTTAATTTATTTATCTTTAGGCCTTTTAGCACCATATTTAGAACGCCCTTGTTTTCGTCCCGATACCCCTGAGGTATCTAAAGCACCACGCACCACATGATAACGCACACCGGGTAAGTCTTTTACTCGACCGCCTCGCATCAGGATAACTGAGTGCTCTTGAAGATTATGGCCTTCACCTCCGATGTAAGTCGTTACCTCCATACCATTGGTTAAACGTACACGCGCTACTTTTCGTAATGCCGAATTTGGTTTCTTAGGTGTAACTGTATAAACACGCGTGCATACGCCGCGTTTTTGGGGGCATTCACCCAATGCAGGCACCATTGATTTCGTGCGTCTTTGTACACGCGGTTTTCGTACTAATTGGTTAATTGTTGCCATGTAATCTCTTTACTCAAAAATGTGGCTTAAATTCAATCTGAATCCTTATTTTTTTAATGCAAATCAAACTTATGTTGGTATTCACACTAAACTTTTAGGGTTACAGTAAGCTTAAAAAATACTTTCTTCATCGAACGAAGAGGGGCGAGATTGTAAATAGACCGCTCAAAGATGTCAAGTGGCGACATCAGCTTAACCACTTATTTTCTACTCTTTAATTTTTGTGTTTGTAAAGTCTATTGGCAGAAATAACGACATCAGTTAGTCTTTCTTTCGTGTTAGGATAAACATCATTTTAAGCTTTATTTATTGACTTCTTTTGACCTTAATTATAGAGTCGAATGTTACCCCTCTTTCTTTCATTGTGATTAATTGAAACAGGAACTTCCTTTCGCTTTTAGAAGCCCCCTATAGCCATAACCGTTTTAACTCGGTTAACAATAAAAAAAATAACGTTTTTCCTAAAGCTATTATATTAAAGGACTTAAAAAATCAGCGTTGCCTTTATCAGGGCCTGAGTTTAGTTTAAACGAAGCCAAATCGGTATAAGGTTGCTATTTTGGATTATCTAACTGGACATCGCTCGGTAATATTACCTTGGCACAAGATACCTTAGCTTTCGGTGGATTTGCTCAGCTGCCTGGCTGGTTCTTTTTCTTGTAATAGTTTTCTATGAGATTCTTATTTTTTGTTAATGTCTCCTATCAAAAGAATTGATATAATAAAAACTGAATTCAATGAATTTTTCTTGAAAATGAGTCGTTCCAAAATAGTCAATAGGATGGAGGTGCAAAAAAATGCACCGCAAAGTGCATTTTTTTGACTAAACTAGACTTAACAATAGAAACTAAGCTTTATCACCTTTTTTAGGTTCAGATAATGCTTGGCTAAGTGCTTGTTCGACATCACTCGCAGTCATCTGTAGAGCAGCTGCTGCTGTTAAGCGTTGCTGTCTTGCTAAAGCACTAGCAGCCCGTTGACGGCGAGCTTCCGCATGATATGCAAATCCAGTTCCTGCGGGAATTAAACGCCCAACAATCACATTTTCCTTTAACCCTTTCAGTTCATCACGCTTACCGGTAACCGCTGCTTCAGTTAAAACACGCGTCGTCTCTTGGAATGAAGCCGCTGAGATAAAGGAATCTGTTGCTAAGGACGCTTTAGTAATACCTAACAATACTGCTTCAAAACGTGCTGGCAACTTATTTTCAGCAATCAATTTTTTATTTTCTTCTTTGATAAGTGACTCTTCTAATTGCTCACCTTTCAAATAACGACTTTCACCGGAATCAAGAATATTTACTTTACGTAACATCTGACGAACGATCACTTCAATGTGTTTATCATTGATCTTTACACCTTGTAAGCGATAAACCTCTTGAACTTCACTCACGATATAATTAGTCAGCGCATTAATCCCTAACAAACGTAAAATATCATGTGGATTTAAAGGTCCATCGGCAACAATTTCACCTCGTTCAACGTGTTCACCTTCAAAAACTGTCACATGACGCCATTTAGGAATTAATGCTTCGAACACTTCACCATTACTACCAGTAATAACTAAACGTCTTTTACCTTTTGTTTCTTTACCAAAACTGATGATACCGGAAATTTCCGCTAAGATAGCCGGTTCCTTAGGTTTACGTGCTTCAAAAAGATCCGCAACACGTGGCAAACCACCGGTAATATCACGTGTTTTTGAAGTTTCTTGTGGTATACGAGCCACAATGTCACCTACACCTACCGCAGCCCCATCTTCCAAACTCAAAATAGCATTTATCGGCAAGAAATAATGTACTGGCAAACGGGTACCGGGTAAAAACAGATCATTACCCTCTTTATCGGTAAGCCGTACCATAGGACGCAATTCCTTACCTCCTGAACCACGTTGTTTGGAATCCATGACCACAATACTGGTTAAACCTGTTAGTTCATCTGTTTGTCGATTCATGGTGATACCATCAATTAAATCGATAAATTTAACGTAACCGGCAACTTCTGTAACAACGGGATGCGTATGAGGATCCCACTGAGCAATTAATTGACCTGGAACCACCTCAGTACCATCAGACACTTTAATAGCTGCACCATAAGGCAATTTATAATGTTCTCTTTCGCGACCTTGAGGATCCAACAGGGTTAACTCACCTGAACGTGAGACCGTCACATAATGTCCATCATTGTGTTTAACAAGCTTAATGTTATGTAATTTAATACGGCCCTTAGATTTTACTTGGATATGATTAGCTAAAGCCACCTGAGAAGCCGCACCACCGATGTGGAATGTACGCATGGTTAGCTGCGTGCCGGGTTCACCTATCGACTGAGCAGCAATAACACCAACGGATTCACCGATACCCACCAAATGACCACGAGCCAAGTCACGGCCATAACAGGCGGCACAAATGCCATATCTAGCTTCGCAGGTAATCGGCGAGCGCACATTTACTTGGTCAACCGCTCGCTCTTCTAAGATATTTACCCAATCTTCATCTAATAAAGTTCCACGATTCACCACAATATTGTCACTACCCGGCAAACTGACATCTTCTGCGAGAACACGACCTAAAACTCGTTCGCGTAATGGCACCATGATTTCTCCGCCTTCAACATGGGGAGTAATCACAATACCTAGGGTCGCTCCACAATCCGCTTCGGTAACCACCATATCTTGTGCTACGTCAACTAGACGGCGCGTTAAGTAACCGGAGTTAGCGGTTTTTAATGCAGTATCAGCCAACCCTTTACGCGCACCGTGCGTAGAAATAAAGTATTGTAATACGTTTAAACCTTCCCGGAAATTAGCCGTAATAGGTGTCTCAATAATAGTACCGTCCGGTTTAGTCATCAAACCTCGCATACCCGCTAACTGACGCATTTGCGCAGGTGAACCCCGAGCGCCTGAATCTGCCATCATATACACAGGGTTAAATGATTCTTGCGATACGGTTTTACCATCGGCCGCTTTGACATTTTCTGTCGCTAATTTTTCCATCATCGCTTTAGCAACTTGATCATTAGTCCGTGACCAAATGTCTACAACCTTGTTATAACGCTCACCTTGTGTCACTAACCCTGAGGCATATTGAGATTCAATTTCTTTCACTTCGGTTTCAGCACCAGCAATAATCGCCGCTTTACTTTCAGGAATAATTAAATCTTCAATCCCAACAGAAATACCTGCGCGTGTTGCATAACCGAAACCGGTATACATTAATTTATCCGCAAAAATAACCGTCGCCTTCAAACCTAAACGTCGATAGCATTCATTAATTAGACTTAATATTGCTTTTTTATTCAGTGTTTTATTAATTAAAGAAAAAGGTAAACCCTCTGGTAAAGTTTCACGTAATAAAGCTCTACCCACTGTTGTATCGACCAACTTGATTGATTCTTTACGTTCACCTTTCGAGTCAAATAATACTTCAGTGATTCTTACTTTAATCTTGGCGTGTAAATCTGCATAACCAGCATCATATAGCTGACGAACGTCATTAATATAGGAACAAATTAAACCTTCTCCTTTCGCATTGATCTTGTCACGAGTTAAATAATAAAGGCCTAACACCACATCCTGTGTTGGAAGAATAATTGGCTCACCGTTGGCGGGAGATAAAATGTTGTTAGTCGACATCATCAATGTACGCGCTTCTAACTGCGCTTCGATTGTCAATGGTACGTGCACTGCCATTTGGTCACCATCAAAGTCCGCGTTATAAGCAGTACAAACAAGCGGATGCAATTGAATAGCTTTTCCTTCAACTAAAATAGGTTCGAATGCCTGAATACCTAAACGATGTAATGTAGGTGCTCGGTTTAATAAAACCGGATGTTCACGGATCACATCTTCAAGTATATCCCATACTTCAGGAGATTCATTTTCTACCATTTTCTTAGCGGCCTTAATCGTAGAGGCTAAGCCACGGTATTGTAATTTACTTAAAATGAAAGGCTTAAATAATTCTAAAGCCATTTTTTTCGGTAAACCACATTGGTGTAGCTTTAACGTAGGACCCACTACAATAACCGAACGACCTGAATAATCGACACGTTTACCCAGTAAGTTTTGTCTAAACCGGCCTTGTTTACCTTTGATCATATCCGCTAAAGATTTTAAAGGTCGTTTGTTACTTCCAGTTATGGCGCGACCTCGTCGACCGTTATCTAATAAAGCATCGACAGATTCTTGCAACATACGCTTTTCGTTACGCACAATAATATCGGGCGCATTTAGATCTAATAAACGCTTTAGACGATTATTACGATTAATCACTCGACGATAGAGATCATTGAGATCAGATGTAGCGAAACGTCCACCATCTAGCGGGACAAGAGGACGTAAATCGGGTGGTAATACCGGAAGTACAGTTAAAACCATCCACTCTGGTTTATTCCCTGACTGTTCAAACCCTTCTAATAGCTTTAAGCGTTTAGAAAACTTCTTTAATTTAGTTTCTGAACTAGTATTAGGGATCTCTTCACGTAATGTATTAATTTCTTCCTTTAGATTCAAAGTGATTAGTAATTGCTGTATAGCTTCGGCACCCATACGCGCATCAAACTCATCACCATGTTCCTCGATAGCTTCTAAGTATTGTTCATCCGTTAAAAGTTGACCTCGCTCCAACGTTGTCATACCAGGCTCTATCACGATAAATGCTTCAAAATACAGCACGCGTTCTATATCGCGTAATGTCATATCAAGCAATAAACCAATTCGTGATGGTAAAGATTTTAAAAACCAAATATGAGCGACTGGACTTGCCAATTCGACATGACCCATACGTTCACGCCGTACTTTCGTCAATGCCACTTCGACACCACATTTTTCACAAATCACACCACGATGTTTTAAGCGTTTGTACTTACCACATAAGCATTCATAATCCTTAATCGGACCAAAGATTTTTGCACAAAACAATCCATCTCTTTCGGGCTTGAAGGTACGATAATTAATGGTTTCAGGTTTTTTAACTTCACCATAAGACCAGGCACGAATCATTTCCGGAGAAGCTAAACGAATACATATCTCATTAAAGTCCCCCCTTAAAAACTCATCTCGTTTTAGTAATCCTAATAAATCCGACATCAGCGTTTCTTCATTACCCTTCTCGTTGCTTGAATTCGATTCGATCGCTTCCACCATATTCGCCAAAGTTTCTTGGGGTAACTCTGGCTTTATTGATTCATAAGATGCTGGCGCAGCAGCTTCCGTCATTTTTGATGTAATCATCGTAGCATGATCTAGTCCAGACTTTATGGTATCTGCTTTTGATTTAGGTGTTTCCAAGATTTATACTCTCCACTTCAGATTAATCTTTAGTTTCTAATTCTGCATTAATCGCCAAGGAACGTATTTCCTTGACCAATACGTTAAATGATTCTGGCATACCCGCTTCCATTTGATGGTCACCATCAACAATGTTTTTGTACATCTTTGTTCGGCCAGCAACGTCATCTGATTTGACAGTTAACATTTCTTGTAAAGTATAAGCAGCCCCATAAGCTTCCAATGCCCAAACCTCCATTTCACCAAATCGTTGGCCACCAAATTGTGCTTTACCGCCCAACGGCTGCTGGGTTACTAAGCTATATGATCCTGTAGAACGAGCATGCATCTTATCATCGACTAAATGGTTCAACTTAAGCATGTACATGTAACCCACTGTGACCGATCGTTCAAAACGTTCGCCGGTTCGACCATCATAGAGTGTGGTTTGTCCTGATTCTGGTAAATCAGCTAAGCGTAACATGCGCTTAATCTCAGTTTCGGTTACCCCATCAAAGACCGGTGTAGCCATAGGCACACCGCTACGTAAATTTTTTGCCAGCTCAACAACCACTTCATCAGGTATTTTATCTAGATCTACTTTTTGGGCAGTTTCCTTAGTATTGTAAATCGACCCTAAGAAATTTTTAATTTCTTTAATATTTTTTTGAGCATCGAGCATGCCCGCTATCTTGAGGCCTAAACCTTTTGCTGCCCAACCTAAATGCGTTTCGAGGACCTGACCAACGTTCATACGCGATGGCACACCTAAAGGATTAAGAACGATATCAACAGGCGTGCCATCTTCCATATAGGGCATATCTTCAACAGGTATAATGGTGGAAATCACCCCTTTATTACCATGTCGACCGGCCATCTTATCGCCTGGCTGGATACAACGCTTGATAGCTAAATGAACTTTAACGATTTTGAGTATGCCTGGCGCTAAATCATCACCTTGAGTTAATTTTTTTCGTTTATTCTCAAACTTCTCATCTAATGCAAGACGCGCTTCTTCTAATTGTTTAGCTACGGCTTCCAATTGCTGATTAGCTGCTTCATCACGTAAACTAACAGAAAACCATTGATCTTTAGTCAGACCCTTTAAATACTCTAATGTCACTTTACTTCCTGACTTTAATTTATTGGGTCCACTACTTGCCGTAGCACCGACTAATAAAGTCTCAAGGCGTTGGTAACAATCATTTTCTAAAATTCTAAACTCGTCATATAAGTCTTTTTTAATTTTATCTAAAGCCATTTCCTCAATGCTTAATGCGCGTTTATCCTTTTCTAAACCGTCTCGCGTAAACACTTGGACATCAATAACGGTACCTCGCATCCCGGATGGCACACGTAACGAACTATCTTTTACATCGGACGCTTTTTCACCGAAAATAGCTCTTAATAGTTTTTCTTCGGGTGTTAATTGGGTTTCACCTTTAGGTGTCACTTTCCCTACCAATATATCGCCTGCTTCTACCCAAGCACCTAAGTGGACAATACCAGACTCATCTAATTTAGAAAGCGCACTTTCTCCGACATTCGGAATATCTGCTGAAACCTCTTCTGTCCCTAATTTAGTATCACGAGCAATACAGGTTAATTCTTCAATATGTATGGTAGTAAAACGATCTTCTGAAACAACGCGCTCTGAAATTAAAATAGAATCTTCAAAGTTATAACCATTCCATGGCATAAAGGCAACTAACAAATTACGTCCCAAAGCGAGCTCACCTAAGTCGGTAGAAGGTCCATCCGCCAGAACATCACCTTTTTGAATTTTATCGCCTTCGTTTACTAAAGGCCGTTGATTAATACAGGTATTTTGGTTTGAGCGCGTATATTTAGTCAAATTGTAAATATCCACACCCGCTGTACCGGCTGTTGCTTCTTCGTCATCAACACGAACAACTATACGACCTGCATCAACTGAGTCAATAACACCACCTCGTTTAGCTACCACAACCACACCGGAGTCAACAGCTACCTTACGTTCCATACCTGTACCCACTAATGGTTTTTCAGCACGTAAGGTTGGAACCGCTTGGCGCTGCATATTAGAACCCATCAATGCACGGTTTGCATCGTCATGTTCTAAGAACGGAATCAAAGAAGCGGCCACCGAAACCACTTGGGCAGGTGAAATATCCATATAATTGACCTTATCTGCCGTCGTCATCATCGATTCGTTACGATGCCGACACGGAATTAGGTCATCAATTAGCTTTCCATGATTATCTAAACGGGTATTAGCCTGCGCAATAACGTATTTACCTTCTTCGATAGCCGATAAATATTGAATCTCTTTAGTTACCTTACCATTTTCAACCTTACGATACGGCGTTTCAAGAAATCCATAATGATTGGTTCGAGCATATACTGCCAAGGAATTAATTAAACCAATATTAGGTCCTTCTGGTGTTTCAATCGGACATACACGACCATAGTGTGTTGGATGCACGTCTCGCACTTCAAAACCTGCTCGCTCACGAGTTAAACCACCAGGCCCTAAGGCAGATACACGACGTTTATGCGTAATCTCAGAAAGAGGGTTTACTTGATCCATGAACTGCGATAACTGGCTGGAACCAAAAAATTCCTTAATTGCCGCTGAGATAGGTTTAGCATTAATAAGGTCTTGCGGCATTAAATTTTCTGATTCAGCCACACTTAAACGATCTCTGACGGCCCTTTCAACACGTACTAAACCGATACGAAATTGATTCTCAGCCATTTCACCCACACTACGTACCCGGCGATTACCTAAATGATCGATATCATCCACGTCCCCCTTTCCATTGCGGATATCAATCAATGCACGTAAAACCGTCACGATATCATCCTTAGTCAAAGTACCTGGACCGGTAATATCTTCTCGACCTAAGCGGCGATTAAATTTCATCCGTCCTACGGCCGATAAATCGTAGCGGTCTAAAACAAAAAATAAATTTTTAAATAAGGCTTCTGCCGCTTCCTTTGTAGGTGGCTCACCCGGCCGCATCATACGATAAATTTCAACTAATGCTTCTTGCTGGCTATGACTTGGATCAATACGTAAAGTTGTCGAAATATAAGCACCTAAGTCCAAATCATTGGTATATAAAGTTTCTACTTTTTTTACTTGTGCCTCTATTAATTTTTTAACTATATCGGCCGTTAATTCTATGTTGGCTTCAAATAGAATTTCACCGGTTTCTGAATTAATAATAGGCTTAGCAAGGGTTTTGCCAATCAAATAATCAATCGGTAATTCAAGCTGTTTAATCTTAGCTTTCTCTATTTCACGAATCTGTCTTACTGCAATACGTCGTCCTTGTTCAACAATCACTTTGCTATTGGCATCTTTAATGTCAAAACTTGCCGTTTCACCACGCAAACGTTCTGGAACTAAATCTAAAACGATAGTTTCGCCTTTTAAATGATAAACATTATTACTAAAAAATAATTCTAAGATCTCTTCTGAGGTATATCCTAATGCTCGTAATAAGATAGTAGCCGCTAACTTACGTCGTCTATCAATACGAACAAATAAATTATCCTTTGGATCAAATTCAAAATCTAACCAAGAACCTCGATAAGGTATAATTCTCGCAGCATATAGTAACTTACCTGAAGAATGGGTTTTACCTTTATCATGTTCGAAAAACACACCTGGCGAACGATGTAACTGTGACACGACCACACGGTCGGTTCCATTAATCACAAAACTGCCTGTGCCTGTCATCAAGGGCAGTTCACCCATGTATACTTCTTGTTCTTTTATATATTTGATCTTAGTTGAGCCTGGTGCAGTCTCTTTATCATAGATAATTAAACGCATCTTTACGCGTAGAGGTGCGCCGTAGGTTAAGTCACGTGCTTGGCATTCTTTTACATCAAAAGGTGGCTGTCCTATTCGGTAATTAATGTATTCCAATGTCGCTTCACTACCGGAATAAGAAGAAATAGGAAATATAGATTTAAAAGCCGCATTAAGCCCTATATCTTCCAGTGCATCCGGCGAGGTATCTACTTGTAAAAATCGATGATAAGACTCAATTTGCGTCGCTAATAAATAGGGCGCTTCCATTATCGTCGCTTGTTTACCAAAATTTTTACGAATACGTTTTTTTTCAGTAAATGAATATGGAGTATTTGCTTGCTCAGTTGCTGGGGATGTCCGAATTACCATCTAAAGTTCACCTAGTTAGAGAACAAAATAAATAAAGAAAAATCGCGCCCATATTTATTGGGTATATGTTTATGTCGGCTTAGTAACGCTTAACGACTATATAAAAATAGCGCTTCTATCGCTCAAATCCCTTTTTGGCCTAATCCTACGATTAACATCATCTTTAACCTGAATCTTATAAAAGGCGCTGAACATTTAAAAATAAAAATTAAAAAATATTATATTTAGAAACTCATTTCATACACAAAGAATGCCCAGTATAAATCTGAGCATTCTTTGCAGAATCAGCCTTATTTCATTTCACCTGTACTGTAGCGCCTTCTTTCTTAAGCTTGGCGATAAGCGCTTCGGCATCAGCTTTAGGTAAGCCTTCTTTAATGATCTTAGGCGCTGCTTCAACGAGGTCTTTAGCTTCTTTTAAACCAAGACCTGTTGCTTCACGCACTATTTTAATGACACCGATCTTATTAGAACCTATTTCTTTCAGTTCCACATTAAATTCAGTCTTTTCTTCAGCTGCTGCGGGGGCCGCGCCTGGCGCTGCTGCTACAGCAACTGTGGCAGCGGCTGCAGAAACACCAAATTTTTCTTCCATATTTTTAATAAGATCGACAACTTCCATAACACTCATATTAGAAATTACATCTAATACATCTTCTTTTGCTTTAGCATTCATATTGATCACTCCAAAAAATAAAAACTTTTAATTAACGCCATTACGCGGCTGCTTGTTGCTGTTTTTCACGTAAAGTAGCAAAAGTACGTACTAGTTTGGCTTGTGGTTCAGCCAGTGTACGCACTAACTTAGTAATCGGTGCTTTCATAACGGCTATTAATGTTGCAATTGCTTCGTCACGGGTTGGAAGGTTCGCGAGTTTCTCGAGTTCATTCACAGCCAATAATTGACCATCAAAGGCAACCGCCTTAACAACCAATTTTTCATTTTGCTTGACAAATGTTCGAATAAGCCGCGCTGCTGCACCTGGCTCTTGTTGAGAAAATGCTAAAAGTAAAGGGCCCACTAACGTATTTTGTAAACACGCAAAGCCTGTACCTTCTACAGCACGTCGCGCCAGGGTATTACGCACTACACGTAAATAGACTCCTGAGCTACGTGCTTGTAAGCGCAATTGGCTCATTTCCTCCACGCTTAAACCACGATATTCAGCAGTTACTGCTGATAACGCATTTTTTGCAACCTCTCCAACTTCCGCAACAATGGCCTGTTTATCTTCAAGTCTTAATGTCACGTTGGTTTTCTCCTCATGTATTGTTTAATCATCACCCGTGAGTGGTGACTATAAAGGCTCGGTAGCCATAAAGGTTCACCGTCTGCGTAGGTAAAATTAAGCACCTCTTACATTAAAAAAAGACATTGAAATCTATCTGTAATGTCAGTGCACCTACGGTCTCCGACAGTTAGAGGAAAAGCCCTTTAACTGCGAATTCATTCCCACTATTTAAAGTAAGTGGGGGTAGCTCTTCTATCCTAAATACGCTAAATAGTCAAGATGTAAATCGCTTTTTTTATGTTATTCCGTACACTCTTCTTACTTAAATTATTATCGGTGCGCCACTAAATCTGCCAGGTTGTTAGGCAACCCTATTTTCCAAAATAGTTACGGCGCAGGCCAAAAATCCAAGCTGTGATTAGGAAACATAAGAGCATTTTAACTTGCTTCTAGTGATGCCAAATTAATTAATAAACCAGGCCCCATTGTACTCGATAGACTTAACTTCTTTAAATAAACACCTTTTGCAGTAGCAGGCTTGGCTTTTTTAACTGCTCCCACCAATGCCTCTAAATTTTGTAGTAATTGTTGTGGCTCAAAACTGAGCTTACCAATCGTACAATGGATTATCCCACCCTTATCGGCACGATAACGCACTTGACCTGATTTCGCATTAGCAACCGCTGCACTAACATCCATCGTTACTGTGCCAATTTTGGGGTTGGGCATCAAATTTCTAGGTCCTAATATCTGACCCAGTTGACCTACTAAACGCATCGTATCAGGGGTTGCAATCAAAACATCAAAATCTAAATTACCGGTTTTAATGCTTTCAGCCAAATCTTCAAAGCCCACAACATCAGCACCTGCAGCTTTTGCTGCGTCAACATTGGCTCCCTGAGCAAATACTGCGACCCGGGGGTTTTTACCTATCCCTTGGGGTAATACCACTGCACCGCGCACGGTTTGATCTGATTTACGCGGATCTATACCCAGGTTGATACTGACATCAACACTTTGATTAAATTTAACTGGGAATTCCTTGAGCAGGTTAACCGCTTCTACTACCGTATAGGTCTTACCAGGAAGTAGCTTTTCTTTAATTAAACGAAAACGTTTACTGATTTTAGCCATGTTCACGCCCTCCTTCAATTTCTATACCCATATTACGCGCTGTTCCGGCTATCGTACGCATAGCCGCTTCTAAATCACTTGCAGTTAAGTCAGGCATTTTAATCTTAGCAATCTCAACCAACTGTTTACGCGTGATTTTACCGGCCTTATTTTTATTGGAAATACTACTCCCTTTACTGATACCCGCAGCCTTCATAATTAAATAGGAAGCAGGTGGGGTTTTGATAATAAAGGTAAAGCTACGATCCGAATACACCGTAAGGACGACTGGCATCGGCATACCTTTTTCTGAACTCTGCGTGCGCGCATTAAAGGCCTTGCAGAATTCCATAATATTTACCCCTTGCTGCCCCAAAGCAGGACCAATAGGGGGAGCTGGATTAGCCTCGCCAGCTTTTACTTGTAGCCTTACATAGGCTTGAACTTTCTTTGCCATATTTACCTCCGGGTCTAACGCTTAATTAACGTAATTAAGCTTCCCATTGTTTATTCATACTCTTTGCACTTGAACTTTTGTCTAAGTTACCGCCCAACTCACAGGGGTTTATTATAACCACCCCCAATAACACGATATTGACAAAAACCCCATTGCTGCGAGTACATTTTATCCCTTTTCTTGCTAAAAAAGGATCTCTTCGCATCAAGCTTTTTTAACTTGACCAAACTCTAATTCAACCGGTGTAGCACGACCAAAAATAATAACCGAAACACGCAGACGATTTTTTTCATAGTTTACTTCTTCAACCTCACCATTGAAGTCAGCAAAAGGTCCGTCCACAACACGAACTACTTCTCCTACCTCAAATAGGATTTTAGGTCGAGGCTTATCCACACCTTCCTGCACACGCTGTAAAATCTTATCAACCTCTTTATTACTTAGAGGTACCGGCTTATCACTTGTTCCACCGATAAATTTAATCACCCCTGGTGTCTTTTTTTGTACGAGATACCAACTATCTTCGTCCATATCCATTTGAACTAAGACATATCCTGGATAAAAATTTTGGGTTGTTCTACGCTTACGACCTTGATGAATTTCGACCACTTCTTCGGTTGGCACGATAATTTGTCCAAATTTTCGTGTTAAATCTTGTTGTTCAATCCGCTCCTTTAAGGCAGCTAAAACTTTGCGCTCATAACCTGAGCGTACTTGTACGACATACCATTGCATCGATGCATGCACAGGCTTTCCTTCTGTTACAGAGGGCTTTTCACTGGCTGAAACAGGATCGTTCGACGATTGCTCGGAAACATTGGAATGAAGTTCTGATTTTTTTTCTGTCATATGCTAACTATCCTCTTCATTTTACGCTGTTAAAAAAGCAACTGCCCATAATAAGAGTGTATCTATACCCCATAAAAACAAACCCGCAACAACAACCATTGCCATCACGATTAAAGTAGTACGCACTGTTTCTTCTCGTGTTGGCCAGACTACTTTGCGTAATTCAGCGCGTGAAGCTTGTGCAAATGCCCAAAACCGTCGCCCTAACACGGTATAAAAAAATAATGACGCCAACACAATGGCGTCTACTATCCAGCCTATCAAGAGAATAGCAATGGCCTGGTGATAAAAATAATTATTAGCGTAAATAGACAATAGTAAAATAGCTCCTATCATCACCCAGAGTATGGAATCTCTTTTAGTTGCCTTGTTTTCTAGCTTTGTATTCTTCATTTCACCTATTTCTATATTCTGCAAAAAAATGAGTCGCTTGGTTTATTTACCATCAGCTATATTTGCTCAAAACACTTGTTCGTCACTTTTCAGCTTGCCAAACTCGATTTTTGGCAGGCCAGGAGGGAATCGAACCCCCAACCTGCGGTTTTGGAGACCGCTGCTCTGCCAATTGAGCTACTGACCTAATCCTGTATTTGTACAATCTTCATTTTTTGGAGCCCACAACCGGGATCGAACCGGTGACCTCTTCCTTACCAAGGAAGTGCTCTACCACTGAGCCATGTGGGCCTGCATGCATTTACTCATTAGTGTTTGAATTATTGCCGTGCCGCCACTCACGCCCTGCCTGCATCGCTTTTTTGGGAGCGGGTGATGGGAATCGAACCCACATAGCCAGCTTGGAAGGCTGGAATTCTAACCGTTGAACTACACCCGCAAGTTATCTCTAAAAAAATAACCGGTGGAGGGGGAAGGATTCGAACCTTCGAAGGCTGAGCCGGCAGATTTACAGTCTGCTCCCTTTGGCCGCTCGGGAACCCCTCCTTAAAATTGATGGGCTATTTTGCGAAAGTCAAGGCTGGATGTCAACCACTATTCTCATTTACAATACATAAAAGTTTTTTTGTGTTTTTATTATGCATTTTCAAATGAACATTTATCCCTCTGCTGTGACACTTTTTTTAGCTATGGATCCACTCGGAAATATTCCAGTTTTTTTATCTTTACTTAAACAAGTTGATCCAAAACGACGTACTAAAATTATTTTGTGTGAAAGTTTAATTGCATTTGCTATCTTGACGCTTTTTTTATTTTGTAGAAAACCTACTTAACAAGCTTACATATTAGTGAAGAAGCCTTAGGAATTGCCGGCGGAATTATTTTGTTTCTTATTGCGATTAAAATGTTGTTTCCGATGGGTCAAAAATAGCGGAACAAACACAAGGAGAACCTTTTATTGTTCCTATGGCCATTTCATTGCTTGCTGGACCCTCTTCCATGACCACAGTCATCTTATTTGCTAGCCAAGCGCCGCGGCAAATGGGTAAATGGTTTACCGCCTTAGCCGTTGCATCATTGGTAGCAACCCTATTGCTTTTAATTGCTGTACCACTACAAAGATTATTAGGCGTCAAAGTCATTGCCGCATTAGAGCGGTTGATGGGGATGATATTAACCACGATTGCGGTACAAACGTTTTTAACGGATCTAGGTAACTACCTAAGCAGTATTGCTTAATAATACCTTCTTCAATATAGCTAAAGCTTCATCCAACTGTTCTTTACTGATGACTAAAGGCGGCGCTAAACGAATAACCGTATCATGAGTTTCGTAACTGAGTAAACCATGCTCCAATAATTGTAAAACAATATCACGACCTTTAGCATAGCGTGAATCAAGCTCTACACCGATGAATAAACCTTTACCGCGAATTTCTTTGATTAAAGGTGAAGAGATTTCTAATAGGCCTTGATATAAATAATCACCAAACTCAGCTGAACGCTGAATGAGGTTTTCCTCAAACAATATATTTAAAGCTTCTAAAGCGACTGTTGCAGCTAAAGCATTACCACCAAACGTGCTACCGTGATCGCCCGGAGTAAAAACATCCATAACATCACGGCGACTTAAAAATAATGAAACGGGTAATAACCCCCCCCCTAAAGCCTTACCTAAAATTAAAGCATCAGGTTTAATATTTTCATGTTCACAGGCCAAAAATTTTCCGGTTCTACCTAAACCCGTTTGTATTTCATCTAGAATCAGTAAAACATTATTTTGTCGACAAATTTTTTCAACTGCTTGCAAATATCCTTTAGGTGGAACAACGATACCGCATTCACCTTGAATAGGTTCAATTAAAAAAGCAGCCGTATTGGGAGTCATTGCAGCCGATAATAGCTCTGCATCGCCGTATTCTATGGTTTTAAATCCTGGCGCAAACGGACCAAAACCGAACTGATACTGAGGTTTTGATGACATACCCACCACTGTGGTCGTTCGACCATGGAAGTTGCCACGACAAACTATGATTTCGGCTTGATTTTCTGCTATTTTTTTTACGGTGTAAGCCCATTTTCTAGCCGCCTTAATGGCTGTTTCTACTGCTTCTACACCCGTGTTCATCGGTAAAGCTTTGTCCATCTGCGTTAAGTTACAGGCACGCTTTAAAAATACCCCTAATCTATCACTGTAAAAAGCCCGCGAACAAATTGATAAACGTTGGGCCTGTTGTGCTAAAACTTGAACTAAACGCGGATGACTATGGCCATGGCTCACTGCAGAATAAGCACTCATCATATCAATGTAGCGCTTACCTGAAATATCCCAAAGTTCAGCACCTAATCCATGACTAAGCACCACCGACAAAGGATTGTAATTAGCTGCACCATAACGTTGCTCAAGCTCCATTGGATGACTAATTTTGTAATCATTTGAAAGAATTGACTGCTGATCAACTATAACACTTTGCTTATTCATTCTGTTGAAACTCCAAAAATACTTAGCAATATTTCCTGAATTAATCTCTTTGTTTTATAATCCTTATCATGATAAGGATTATATTCAACCACCTCAACTCCAATAAGTTGTGATGCTTGGCGTAATTGCTTTAATCCTTGGCATAACTCTTTTCCTGAAATACCATTCGCTTCAGGCACACCGACACCGGGCGCATCAAAAGGATCAATACCATCTAAATCTAAACTTACACCGAACCCTAAACTGTTTTTCTTAACATGGGCGATTGCATCAGAAAGTACAGACTCAAAACCTTGTTTAGCAATAGCTTCCATATTATAAATACGAACACCTAGACGCTGTAATAAATTTTCCTCTTCTGCCTCAAAGCTACGAATACCGATTAAAGCGAGACGTTTTGGATTTATTTTAGGACGAGACATTGCGATTTGTGTTAACGATGTATCCCCATAACCTATAAGAGCGGCTAGTGGCATGCCATGAATATTGCCTGTAAGCGTCGTTTCAAAGGTATGACTATCCATATGCGCATCAATCCAAATTAACCCTAAATCACCGTTTTGTTTTGCTAACGCCGCTGCAACACCACTCCAAGTGCCAATAGCACAGGAATGATCACCACCGAAGACCGTAAAGTATTTATTTTGCTGGACTAAATCAAAGGTTAAAGCCGCTAATTGCGTATTCAGTTCTACCACTCGCTGCAATCGATCGTTTTTACACCCTCGACTTGGTACCAGCATAGCTTGCCAGTGAGCCGTTAAATGTTGTTGTGCGGATAGTTGTTTCTCTAAGCCATCCCTTTGCAGTAATAGAGGTCCTTCCCCACAACCTTCATCATTCGCAGCGATGCCGGATGCATAACCAATTAGAGACAGTGACAAGGTCATATTATTTTAAACCTCTCTTTTGTATTTTATGATTTGGGGTTCTTAAATATAAACATAAATATCAAGCAAAAATCTTCGAAACCTTACTCAAAATTACCGTTATCTAGAAAATTTATAACTCAACCTGATATTTTTATCAACGCAGATTTTGTAAGATAAAGTGGAACACTGCGCTTATTTTATCAACGTAAACCTGATATATCCCAAAAGCCGACTAACAATAGATCTATGCAACCCCTTGCTCCACTTATTTAAACTTGCTGTAATACTTGGCGTCGCTAGCTTAGTTACACTTTTATTTCAAAAAATAAGACAACCGGTTGTATTAGGCTATCTTTTATCCGGCATTATCGTAGGTCCCACGTCCCTCCTTACGATCTAGTTACCGATGTACCCAGTTTACATACCCTGTCCGAACTAGGCGTTATTTTTTTGATGTTCTCGCTCGGTTTAGATTTTAGTTTTCATAAACTTAAGCGCGTAGGCACGCCGGCGATTGTGACTGACGCATTTGAAGTCATAGTCGTTTTATTAATTGGTTTTGTATTAGGAAAAATTTTGGAGTGGTCAACCTATGATTGTATTTTTTGGGTGCAGCCCTTTCTATTTCATCCACCACGATTATCATTAAAGCAATGGAAGAGTTGGGTTTAAAAAACAAGCATTTTGCCGAACTGGTCTTCGGTGTATTGATTGTTGAAGATCTGCTCGCCGTTTTATTACTAGCAGGCCTTTCTATTGTAGTCGGTACCCATGCCGTTCTTTCTGCAACACTTGCAAATTCCGCTATCAAACTTTTTATCGTTGTCGGAAGCTGGTTTTTGATCGGGTACTTTTTGATTCCTACTTTGATTCGAAAGTTAGTTGATGTCGCGAATCAAGAAACCTTAACTATCGTATCCGTCGCGTTGTATTTAATACTCGTCTGTATTGCTGCCTACTTCGGTTATTCGACTGCATTAGGTGCTTTTATTATGGGTTCAATTTTAGCTGAAACAGATTTGATTCAATTTATTGAACAATATATGCGTCCTATCCGTGATATTTTTGCAGCAGTGTTTTTTATTTCGGTCGGAATGCTAATTGACCCAAGTATGATCGTGCAAAATATTTGGATAGTGTTGCTTATTTCGTTTATCACCATCATCGCAAAAATTTTCGCTACCGGCACTGGAGCATTAGCTGCAGGACAAAGTTTAAGCACTTCAGTACGCGCAGGTTTTAGCATGGCATAAATTGGTGAATTTTCTTTTATTATCGCCGGATTAGGACTGACATTGCAAGTGACAGGGCCAGCATTGTTCCCTATTATCATTGCTGTATCAGCCATCACGACTTTTACTACCCCTTACCTCATTATGTCCTCAGCGGCATTGAGTAAACTTTTAGAAAAAAAACTTTCCCTCCCGCGCCACAGAATTACTAAGCCATTACACGATACTCATCCATCGTTATCTAAGACTAAAGAAAAAACGGACAGTATATAGTCAATATATTACGCGTTTATTAATCAATAGCGTCATGGTCGCCATTATTTTTAGTTTGAGTGAAAAATGGATATTTCCAAAAATTAATACTTGGATTAATTCAATTTACTGGGTCAACACCTTAAGTTGTTTAGTTGCTTTATTATTAGCTTCACCTTTTGTCTGGGGAATGATCTTTACCTATATCGTGCATTCCCGCACCGACACCATGCCGCTATTAAACCCATAATCGCTATCGGGTGGATTTTTACTTTAACCGTCATCATTACTTTAGCAATTATATATTTCCATACATGGTCTATTATTTTACTGCTACTCATTATTTCGTTTACCTTATTTAGTTTATTGCATAAACCCCTACAAAAATTCTATCCTCGGTTAGAAAAAAGATTTTTAGCTAATATTAAAACACCCAACATTCAAGAAACCTCTAAGGACGAATTAACCGCTTGGGGCATTAATTTGAAAGGGACTGATATACAGAATAATTATTATTTTATCAATAAAACCTTACAAGAATTAAATCTTGCACAACAATTTGGCATCCATATTGTTGCACTTTACGGGGCCCTAAAATTATTCTAACTCCACCCCATCATGAAAAAATTAGGCTTTATGATAAGCTATTTATTTTAGGCAGTGATGAACAAATCGACACATTTAGCCAATTGTTATAAGTTAACACTTATCAAGAAGAACTCGAATTATACAATCATCTTGAATTAAAAACTTTTTTACTTGATAAAAGTCATCCCTTTGTAGGACTTAGATTGAAGAAGTAATGAAAAAAAATCATATTGATGGAATAGTATTTAGGTATGGAACGCAAAGGCGTCAGAAAAATTAATCCAAGTAAAGATATCATACTACGCAAAGAGGATTTGCTAATCTTGTTGGTTTATAAATCTTCAACTTAACTCTGCCCCTTTCCCCCCATAAAAATTTTTATCAATCCTTAAAAGGGTTTCTTCCACCAGATAACTGATTATCGGCTTTACTTGAGGTATAAAAAGCTTTGTTATGCTAGCATAAGCAATTTAAGCGCCTACAACAGATTTTTGATAGCCTGCATGCTAGGGAAGTTGTTGTGTTCGTGTCATAATCCTTTGGACAAAAAATCGGCTATTCGAACCCTTTGCAGACATTTACATATTAATCTTTATTGAATAACACATAGAGGAAGATTATCATTATTAAGCAGCTTTTTCATCGACTATTTGCCAAAAAAATAGTACACCCACAAGCCCAAATTATCCCTAGAGCTGAACATACTATTTCCCGTAAGGATATATTAGTCATAATGCACTTAAGGTTTTATATCGCCTAAATCAGCACAAATATAGCGCTTATTTAGTAGGGGGATGTTTACGTGACATTTTACTCAAACAAACCCCTAAAGACTTTGATATTGCTACCAATGCCAGTCCCGAAAATATTAAAAAACTTTTCCGGAATTGTTTATTGATCGGCAGACATTTTCGCCTCGCACACATTCGATTTGGTCGAGAAGTCATTGAAGTCAGTACCTTTCGAGCACAAAGCAGAAAAAAATCCTTTAAACATCAAAAGACTGCCACTCATAGCATGTTATTGCGCGATAACGTCTACGGAACGATAGAAGAAAACGTTTGGCGACGGGATTTTACAATGAATGCCCTGTATTATAATATCGCTGATTTTTCTTTAGTCGGTTATTGTGGCGGACTTGCCGACATACAAAATAAAATTGTACGAATTATTGGCGAGCCTCGAATTCGCTACCAAGAAGACCCTGTTCGATTACTACGCGCTATACGCTTTGCTGGAAAATTAGGTTTCCAATTAGATCCGGCTACAGCAGAGCCTATAGCTGAACTTGCCCCTTTGTTGCGTCATGTACCGCCCGCTCGTTTATTTGAAGAAGTACTTAAACTTTTCCATCATGGCCAAGCTTTTAGGACCTATCGACTACTCAATAAATATCATTTGCTTAAGGAACTATTTCCCCAAACAAAACACCACTTTCTGGATGATACTAACGACAAACTTCTAGAATTGGCCTGTGAAAATACCAACCAACGGGTCCATCGAGGAAAAACCGTTTCACCGGCATTTTTGTTTGCTGTGTTTTTATGTTCTAGCCTACAAAACAAAGCTCAACAACTCATGTCCCAACATACGCCTGCATTTGTTGCTTATTAACATGCGGTAAGTGATGCGTTAAGTAAACAACAGAAATTAATTACTATTCCACGCCGGTATAGTACCTCAATTCGTGAAATTTGGGATTTACAGCACCGTTTAATTCAACGGCGTCCTCATATGCTGCATCGTTTAATGAATCATCCACGTTTACGTGCCGCTTATGATTTTTTATTATTACGTGCTAAGATTAAGGAAATAGATCCCAACATTGTAAGCTGGTAGACCCACTTTTTAGAGGCAGACCTTGAAACCAAAAAACAATTAATACAAGCTATCACATAAACGACTCGAGGAAATAAACGTCCCAAAAAACGAGGAAGAATAATATGAATGGAATCAAAACCGACCTTACTAAGTCGGTTAGCTGGAACGACTTAAAGCAGCATTTTTTGCAAATTAAAAATACACGCCTTGTAGAGTTATTTTATCGTGATCCACAACGCGCTCAAAAATTTAGCTTAACCGCGAAAGACATTTATTTTGATTATTCAAAAAATCCAATCGTTGAGAAAACACTGAGTTTGTTAGCAACATTAGCAGATAGTGTTAACCTAAAACAGCATATCAATGACTTATTTTCAGGTGCCTGTGTAAATACTACACAACAACTCCCTGCGTTACATACCGCATTACGTGATCCAAGAAAACATGGATTAATCGTAAAGGGTGAAGATGTCTTAGTCAAAATTCATGCTTGTTTGAATAAAATGCAGCATTTTGTAAACCAAGTACATCATCATCAATGGTGTAGTTTTAGCGGTAAAAAAATAACTGATATTATCAATATAGGCATTGGCGGTTCAGATTTAGGACCTTTAATGGCCATCCATGCATTAAAACCTTTACAAGAAAACTCGTTACATTTTCATTTTATCTCACAGCTCGATGAGAAGACGTTACAAAGTTTTTTAAAAAAGATAAACTTAGAAACCAGCCTATTCATTATCGCCAGTAAATCCTTCACTACTTGTGAAACACTTTTAAATGCTTCTACACTCATAAAAATTTTCCAGGAAAAATTTAACGCCGCTTCTAGCAAACAACATTTTTTAGCGGTCACCAGCGAAATCGAAAAAGCCATGGCATTCGGTATCGATTCGGAATGCATATTTCCTCTTTGGGCTTGGGTCGGCGGCCGTTATTCATTATGGTCAGCGGTAGGATTACCGATCGCTTTAGCGATTGGTATGACAAATTTTCTTGAGTTGCTTAATGGCGCTCATGCTATGGATCAACATTTTTTCCAACAACCCTGGCTTTATAATATGCCTGTGCTTTTAGGTCTATTAGGAATATGGCAAATCAATTTTTTTCAATGTTCTGCTCATGCAATATTACCTTATGATTCAAGCTTAAAATATTTTCCCTCTTATTTACAGCAATTAGAAATGGAAAGTAATGGTAAATCGATACGCATCGATAATAAACCGGTAAATTATCCCACATGCCCCATCATTTTTGGTGATAGTGGTCTAAATGCACAACATGCTTTTAACCAACTGTTTCACCAAGGTACTGCGCATTTTTCAGCTGATTTTATTTGTAGCTTGCGTGATCCACAGCATAATGTTCAGTATCATCAACATGTTATTGCCAGTGCTTTAAGTCAAAGTAAGGCTTTTATGGAAGGTTACCATAGCGATATAAACTATAAGAATCTTCGTGGAAACCACGCCAACAATATGCTTGCATTGAATGCACTTAATTCTTTTAGCTTAGGTCAATTGATTGCACTTTATGAACATAAGGTTTTTGTACAAAGTGTCATATGGCAGATTAATCCCTTTGATCAATGGGGCGTTGAATATGGTAAACAATTAAGTAAAAAGATCCTCCAAGCTTTAAGTAGTTCTAACAAAAAAACAGAATTACTTTTTGATTCTTCTACAGAAGAGCTGATACAGCTTTACCAACAGATTAATGCAAGGGATTAAGCCAATTTAAGATGGTGAGAAGTTCAATCTGAAACCTCTGCTAGGAACACCTATCTGCTATAATTTTTTCATCCAATTGTGAGAATCTTGCCGTAGATAAAGTTGACAAAAAAGCCATACCGCAAAAGAGGCTTTTTCGCGTAAATCCTAGTTTATATTAAGCACACTCGAATTACGCTGATATACTAATAATCTCATAGATTAATAAATGGATATTGCAGACTCCAAGCCTTTTTCATCCGCAAAAAATGAAGTTAAGAAACGTAGTCGGCAAAAGGTTGCCTGGCTAGCCTAATGAGTTAGCATTCTTAGATCATGATTTTTTGCTACATAAATCGTTACGCTCAGTGCGTTTACAATTGGAACTATTGAAACCTGAACTTTCGCAGCAAAAGCTAAAAATCGAATCCACCATTGTGGTATTTGGCAGCGCGCGTATTGTCGATCCGGAACAAACCAAGCAACAACACAAGTAAGTGTAACAGAAATTGAAACTGAATCCCAATAGTGTTTCTGCGAAAAAAGAAGAAAAACTACTTAAAAACTAATTAGAAAAAGGTAAATATTACGAAGAATCAAAACGTTTTAGCCAAATAGTCTCGGAAAGGTGTCAAAAAAATCGACGTCGCCATTTCGTCATCGTCACGGGTGGCGGACCAGGCATTATGGAAGCCGCTAATCGTGGGGCACAGGATGTCAAAGCCAAAAGTATTGGGCTAAATATTGTGCTGCCTCATGAACAAAGCTCTAATCCATATATCTCACCGGAGCTTTGCTTTCAATTTCATTATTTTGCGATACGCAAAATGCATTTTCTAATTCGTGCCAGAGCCTTAGTCTGTTTTCCTGGTGGTTATGGGACTTTAGATGAACTATTTGAAACCTTAACACTCCTACAAACCAAAAAAATCAAACCTATCCCTCTACTATTATTTGGAAAAAAATATTGGTCTAAATTAATTGATTTTGACTTTTTAGTCAGTGAAGGCATGATTGATGCCAAAGATTTAAAATTCTTTCGATTTGTTGAGACCGCCGAACAAGCCTGGAAAATCATTGCTGAATTCTATAATTTACCAAAAAATAAATACTTTTAATCTTTCCAATTTAACCCCTCTTTCAGAATTTAAACGAGTTCGTGCCTATCTCATTTTTGTGTTAAGCTATCCATCACCTTTCATTAAGAAAAGCTTAAGAGTTTCTTAAGGTTCATCGCTTAGAATTAAATGGGTAAAAAGCCTTTGCTAAAAATAAGAATAATAATTCAATTACAGGAATAAAAAATACCTAATCAACAACTAAATCCCATTCGAAAAGCAATTGAAAAAGAACTTAATTCTTTAATAAGTTTTTTAAAATAAAAAGAAAAAGAAAAAAAATGGATCTTTTTTTTTAACCAACTTACTTAACTCAGATAATTCAAAAACATTACTTTATGAAACAAAGAATTCATAAACGATAGAGGCACAAAATCAAGATCAAAAAGTAAGAGAAATTATTTTAGCTTTATTTCAAGCTGAAAAAGAGAAAAGATTAATAATAAAGCCTGAAGAAATTAAAGGCGAGTATAAAAAATTAAAAAGTGAACAACATAAAACAAAATTTATAGCCCAATACCAGAAAAGTCAAGATATTAGTTGACAATATAAAGTACATATATTTACGAATTATTCATAGAGAAAAAGATATAAAAAAATTTAGCTAAATTTAATCAATTAACTAATTTATCTCCTAATAGAGCAGATAATAAACAAATTATCATAGATTATTTACAGGAAAAAATTAGCGATGTGTCGGAAGGAGTTATTAGTTTTAATAACCTAACTATCCTACTACCGGATTGGGAGCAAGAATTAGAAGAAATTAAATAAAAATTAGAAGATAAGGAAAAACAAGTTGCTGAAAATTCAGCGTAATTAAAGCATCACGAAGAGCAAATTAATCTAAAAGAAAAGGAATTAATTCAAAATAAGTCGGTCTTAGAAATAGAAAAATTATCCTATAAAATTAAGCAACTATCTGAAGATTTAGCTAACACATCAAAAAAATTAGATGCGAAAAATCAAGTAATAAATCAATTAGAATTAGAATTTCAACAATTAAAGGATGCATTACAAGAAAAGAAATATAATGATGGTTTAATTGAAATAAAACAAGAAGAGTTACTTAAATTAACTAAATAACTAGACCAATTAAGAAAACAATCTATACAAGAAAAAGATAACTTAACTTCAGAGTTGCGCGATAATATTCATAAAATTTTGGCTCTTGAATTTGATATCAATGAAAAAGAGCATTCTTTAGAGCAGTTAAAAAATGAGTTAGATGGCTCAAAAAAAATCGTTACGCAACATAAACATCAGATAAATTATTTAAAAACGGATTTAAAATTAAAAGAGCAAGAATTAAACCAGAGCAAATCACAGCTTCAAACATTAACAGCGCAATCTGAACATCTAAGCGCCAAAAAAAATATATTAGAGCAAAAAAAATATAAAACCGAATTAGCTGATTCTTTAGCTAAATATAATGCCTTACAAGCTCAACTTTCAGCAACTACACAAGATTTAGGAGAGAAATTAAATAACCTTAAGGAAAAAAATATTTCTTCTGAAAAAGAAAACAACGTACTTAAGGAAAATTTAGAATCCTTTAAAATAAGCTTGGAAAAAGAAAAAGATGCTTTATTAACGGCTGAAAAAGAAATTTTAGAATTGAAAAATGCTCTTTCTTCTACTCAGACCAACCTAACTTCAATCAACCAAGACTTCAAAGCACAATTAGAATCCATCAAAAAAGAAAAGGAAAAACATTTAAAAAAATATGATCTATTTATTTGTGAAGTGGATAAAATTTTATTTTCCACCGAAAATCCGACGTTACCTTCTGAACAATTCGATTCAGAAGAAGAAGAGTTTAATCAAATTTTAAAAAAACTACATACGCTTAAAGAACAAGTTGATAAAAATGAATCATTGCAAGATGAAATTTTCCAACTCACATTATCTCAGAGTGATTTAGAAAATGAAAATACAAAACAATTGAATAAAGAAATAGAAGTGCTTCAAAATCAAATTCTAGAGTTAAAAGGAAAGAATGAATCTCTCAAAGAGCAAAATCAAAATCTTATGCAGGATTTAACCCTAAGCTCAATAGAAATTAAAGATTCGGATGCTGAATATGATGACGCTGTATTTGGATTCGATACTATCAGCCTTGATGAAAATTCTAATGGTGAAGGTGAAATAAACGAATATAAATCCTTTCTTAAAGCTTTAGAAGAATTAGCCGAGATAAAAATTAAACTAAAACAAACTTCAGCTGAACTAGAACAAAAAAATATGAATTAAATCAGCTACTAGAAAACTCAATTCCATCATTACAAAACCAATTATTAGCAAAAGAAACTGAAGTAAAAAATTTAAAAACAAAAGCTCAGGAAGAAACGGATGACTTGACTACATAGGTAACAAAAACACAGGAAAGATTAAAAGAATCTCAAGATCACATTTCTAGTCTAAAAAATCAACAAATGGAAAATGATGCAGCTAATCAACAAAAAATAGCAATACAAATTGAAAAGTTAGACGAGCTTAAGACACACTATGAAAAATCAATTCAAGAATTTAATAATCAAACAACTGACAAAGAAACTCATTTAGAAGATTTATCTTCAAGGTTAAATGCTTCCGACCAACAAGTTCAACAACTTAAGGGGGGTATTAATTCGATAGCAACTGAGAAAGTAGCTTTAGAAAATAAACTAAAGCAATTAGAATACCAAAATGATGAAATACAGCATAAACTTATTCAGGCATCTGCTAATGATACACGCATAGCCGCATTAAAACAGGAAAAGATCTCAAATGAAAAAGAATTGCAAGAACTTCAAAATAAATTAAAAAATTTAGAAGAAGATCTTAAAAATAAGCAAACGGCATATAGTGATTTAAAGGACGAATATGCTAAGCATTGAAAATGCATTTGAAAAACAAAGTCAACAATTAAATCTAATAAGCGCTGATTTTAAAAGGTCTAATGCACAGCTGGAGAAGCCCATGCAAGATTAGAAAATCTGAAAGCTGCAACGACTGGTGCAAGGCCACTTATTCAAGGTGAATTGTCTAGTTTGAAACAAGAAGGTAAAGATAGTTTCACTATTACAAGAGTTTCGCTCTGCTATATAAGGATTTAAACTAGAGGGGGAAGAGAAAAGGCTAAAAAGGAAAGAAGGTATCCGAATTTAAGTA